>NZ_CFHRBF010000009.1:0-315532 GCF_984380535.1 Thalassoroseus sp. | reverse complement strand
CGTAGCTCAGCTTGGTAGAGCGCCTGCTTTGGGAGCAGGAGGTCGCACGTTCAAATCGTGTCGTCCCGACTTTTTTGATTAAACAGTCAATTCGTTGACTCTAGGACGCCGAGTCGGAACCACTGACTCGGCTTATTTTCGTTCTACAGCCTGACGCACACTGCTATGCCTCGGATTAACGACAACTACCTGAAACTCAAGGCAGGCTATCTCTTCCCCGAAATTGGCCGTCGGGTGCGGACATTCGCAGAAGCGAACCCGTCAGCGAACATTATCAAATTGGGCATCGGTGATGTGACCGAACCTCTGCCGCTCGCCATTCGCGAAGCGATGCATGCCGCCGTCGATGAAATGGGTTCGCACGAGACGTTTCGAGGGTACGGCCCGGAACAGGGGTACGACTTTCTCCGCGAAGCCATCGTCGAGAACGACTACCAAGCCCGTGGCGTAAACATTTCCGCCGATGAAATCTTCGTATCGGATGGATCGAAATGTGACACCGGAAACATTCTGGACATCTTCGGCCCTGATAACACCATTGCCATCACGGACCCGGTCTATCCGGTCTATGTCGACACGAATGTGATGGTCGGCAACACCGGCGAGGCGAATCAAACCGGTCAATATGGCGGTTTGGTTTACCTGCCCGTGACCGCGGAGAACGATTTCGTCGCTCCCCTGCCCGACCGCCCGGTCGATTTGATTTACCTCTGCTACCCTAACAATCCCACCGGGACGGTCGCCTCGAAAGAGACGCTGAAGACCTGGGTCGATTACGCACGTAGCAACAACGCGATCATCTTCTACGATGCCGCTTACGAATCGTTCATCACCGATCCGGAAGTTCCGCACTCGATCTTTGAGATCGAAGGTGCTCGGGAAGTTGCCATCGAGTTCCGTAGCTTCAGTAAGAAAGCTGGATTCACCGGTGTGCGGTGTGCATTCACAGTTGTGCCGAAGGAACTGACCGGTCGCACCGCTGACGGCAAGGACCAAGCCATCCATCCGCTGTGGAATCGCCGACAAAGCACGAAGTTCAACGGCGTATCCTACATCGTGCAACGCGGAGCCGCTGCCGCTTACTCACCGGATGGAAAGACGCAGATTCAGCAGCTGATCGACTTCTACATGGAGAACGCGTCGATCCTGCGCGATGGGCTGGAGAAGCTCGGCATCAATGTCTACGGCGGCGTCAATGCTCCGTATGTCTGGTTGCAAACGCCAAACAACATGCCAAGTTGGGACTTCTTCGACCAACTCCTGACGAAAACCGAACTCGTCGGAACGCCCGGTAGCGGATTCGGAGCCGCCGGCGAAGGCTACTTCCGATTGAGCGCGTTCAACAGTCGTGCGAACGTGGAAGAGGCCGTCAAACGACTCAACTCGATGTTGTCGTAATTCCACCTCGAATATCGATTGGCTCAAGGACGAGCAACCATGTCGACCATCGGCGATTACGGTGAAGCGATCATCCTGGGAATCGTTCAGGGAATTGCAGAGTTTCTGCCGATTAGTTCGTCCGGCCATCTTGTCATTATCGGCGAGTTCATCCGCAAACTGACCGGTCGCGTTATCGATCCCGAGGCCAACGTGCAACTCATCGTCGCACTTCACGCCGGGACGCTGCTGTCGATTCTGGTTGTATACCGCAACAAGTTGCTAGCGATTCTGCGGGAACGCTGGGTTCTCGTTGGTATTGTGGTGGCGACGTTGCCGCTCGTTATTATCGCACCGACACCGCTTAAAGACTTCCTCGAAGAAGGTATGGCGACACCGCTAGTTGCGGGTTGCTGTCTCTTGTTGACCGCGTTTTTGCTGCTAGTCAGCCGGTCGATGGAACGCGGCGAACGTTCATTGGAACAAATCACACCACTGCATGCCTGGTTGATTGGCCTGTTCCAACTACTCGCGATTTTGCCGGGGGTGTCTCGCTCGGGGAGTACGATTTCCGGCGGATTGATTCTCGGCTACACCCGCGAAGCGGCCGCGAATTTCTCGTTCTTCATCGCGATCCCGGCCATCCTCGGTGCTACGGTTCTGAAAGCCGCCGACATGATCCAAGGAGAAGCAACCGGCGCGAACTTCCCCATCGGACCACTCGTTGCCGGCACGGTCGTTTCGTTTATTGTCGGTTGGCTGACGTTGAGTTGGCTGCTGTCGATCATCGCTCGCGGCCGACTCCACTGGTTCGCGATTTACTGTGCCGTCGTCGGCCTCGTCACAATCGCCTGGCAACTCGCCACATAAACCACCCCGCGGTAGTGTGCCACGGCTCTGTGAGCCGTGTTACTCCAGATAGCGTTGCTTAGCACGGCTCACAGAGCCGTGGCACACGGTGTTTCGGAGTCGCGGACTCGCTACAGACCGACTGCCGCTCGTACCGTTTCGACGGCGTCGCTGCAGAGTTTTTCGGCGTCGTCTTTGCCCGGGGCTTCAGCGATCACCCGTAGAATTGGTTCCGTGTTGCTTGCTCGCACCTGGACCCAGCGATCTTCCCAATCCAACCGCAAACCATCGCCAGTTGTAGCGGAGGCATCAGGATACTCAGCCTGCAACGCGGCACACGCCGCTTCGACTTCTGTGCGGGGACACGTCAATTTGTCCTTGACGATCGTGTACTGTGGCAACGAATCCGCCCACTTCGCCACCGATTCTTTCCCGGCGGCCAAACCATCGAGGACATACGCCATCGCGAGGAAACTGTCGCGAACGAAACCGACGTTCGGATCGATCAACCCGCCATTGCCTTCACCGCCCAAGACCGCGGAAACGGCTTTCATCTTGGCAACGACATTCGCCTCACCCACATGCGATCGATGAAACTCGCAGCCGTGTTTGGCCGCAATGTCCGCGGTGACTCGACTGGTCGAACCATTGACGACAACCGGCCCCGACCGACGACTCAGCACATGGTCGGCACACAATGCCAGCGTCAGTTCCTCACCGATGTAGCGACCGGTATTGTCCACGATCGCCAGTCGGTCAGCATCGGGGTCCTGAGCAAATCCGACATCCGCCCCGCTCTGCTTCACCTGTTCACAGAACGACGCGAGGTTTTCTTTCGTGGGTTCGGGCGTATGAGCAAATTGGCCGTCGGGCGTATCGCCAAGCACTTCAAAATCACAGCCCAACTGTTCGAGCAGTTCCGGTCCGAGTACTGCACCCGAACCATGATTACAATCCAACAGCACTGTGAACTTCCGGCTGCGAATCTTCTCGACGTCGACCAATTTCAGGACGCGATCCAAATGCGGCTGACCAGGTTCCGCCAAGGATTCCACCTGCCCCAGCCCTTCGAAATTCTCTAGCCGAAACGAACTGGATTCTAAAATCTGCAGAAGTTTCTTCCCCGCAACGGCATCAAGAACCGATCCCGTGGGCAAGAATGGCTTGAGTCCATTCCACTGAGCGGGGTTGTGGCTCGCGGTGATTTGCAACCCACCTGCCGCTTGATGATGCGTGACCAACACCCCGCACGTCGGCGTCGAGGCAATCCCGGCATCCAGAACCCGACACCCGGTAGCCAACAAACCCGCGACGACGGCATGTTTCACCATTTCGCCGCTTGATCGTCCATCGCGGCTGAGCACAATCGTGCCGCCATTTGTCATCGTGCCCAGGGCCATCGCAAAGCGTGTGACATAATCCGGCTCGAGCCCGTCACCAATAATGCCCCGGAGTCCGGAGATGCTCACAATCCGTTGTGTCATTGTTGCCGCCTTTAAGATGGTGGAATTATCTGGATCGCACTGGGAACGTGCCGATTATCCACAGCTGGACATGATTTGCGAGCCTTCGGACACGAACGGTCCTTGCGAGGGAATATGTGAAAACTTGTTGAGTCTCATCGATTGCAAATTTGGAAATCTCTGGATATCGTCGACGCGTTCGGGAGTTATTCTGTCACTGTTCGTTTTCGGGAGAGTTCCAATGCGTTCGATGCTGGTTGCTGTCTTGATGCTGTTTATTGTTTCGTCAGTGCAGGCCGAGGAACCTAAGGGGAAAAAGAAACGAGGTGCGGGACGTTCGGTTCAAGCGCAGGTTTTGAAGTCGCTTTCGGATGTTGACCTCACGAAAGAACAAACGGCCAAGATCAATGCGATGGGGAAAGAAGTCACTGCTGCGATCAAGAAAGTGAACGAAGAAGCTGGCATCACTCCTGAGGTCATGAAGAAACGTGCTGAAGCGGTGAAGTCTCTTAAGGATTCGGACAAGAAGGGCAAGGCCCGTCAAGCGGCTATCAACGAAGCTGCCGGCCTCACCGAAAAGCAAACCGCTGGAATGGCCAAAGCGATGGAACTCCGTCAAAAGTTTCAACGTGATGTCATTGGTTTGTTAACCGACGAGCAAAAAGAAAAGTTGCCGCCAGCTTTGAAGCGTCTCACCGGTGAAAAGAAACGCAAGAAAGCCGCTTAAGGCCGTCTCACGACAGACGTTTCACAGAACATGAACGACACACACAAGGGTGCTCTCACGAGCACCCTTGTTCTATTTGCTGAGTTATGACGCTTCGTCATTGTTAGCGCATGGGAAATCGCAAAGTGGGATACTGGTGGTGGGTTCGGCGAGAATATCCGCCAGCGTTGTTTCTGCGAAGGCTTTCTCGACGCTCTCCAACGCGGAGTCGAGTCGCTTATGCAACGGGCAAAGATTGGTCCCGTGAGCGGCCAATTCGAGCGGGCAGGTCTTGATCCGAATGATCGGATCGACAGCATTCACGACCTCCAACAAAGTGAGTTCATCAGGGGCTTTCTGGAGAGACATCCCTCCGCCGACTCCCCGTTGAGACCGCACCACTCCGCCCCGCCCCAACGCTTGTAAGACCTTCGACAGATAAGCAGCTGGAATGTGTGTTGCGTCGGCAATCTGCACGGTGGTCGCCGCCTCCGGAGATTCACTCGCCAGAAAAACAACCGCTCGAAGCGCATATTCAACAGTCTGAGAGAACAATTTTCCCGCCCCATCTAAACTGGACATTGACATCCAGAATTAGTTGTCGTACGATTTGAGTCGCGTTTGTTAGCTTACTCAGTATAGCACTTACCACTCAGGCGGGGAGTCCCAATGCAAACCATTGATGAAGCCAAACTGGAATCTGACCTGGCGTATCGTTTTGGGTATTTGACCGAGTTCATCGGTCTGGATGCTGACGATATCGAAGCGATTCATGCCTCGGCCGCCCATCTGGCACCACTTGTTCCGGCCCTGGTGGATGCCGTCTATGTGAAACTTTTCAACTACGATGCCACCAAACGACACTTTGTGCCGCGACAATCGGGATATGAAGGCCACACCCCGGAGAGTCTCGAAGCCCTCACGCTCGACCACGAAATGATCCAATTCCGCAAGCAGCATTTGGGACGGTATTTGGAAGCCCTTGTCACCCGTCCTTATGATGCCAAGATGGTCAGCTACCTCGACATGGTCGGCAAGATTCACACGCCCAAGGCCGGTAGCGATCAACTGGACATTCCGCTGGTGCAAATGAATGCATTAATGGGATTTGTGGCCGATGCGTTTAACTCGACGATCTTCAGCCTCGGACTCGATCGTGAAACCGAAATCCGCACCATCCGAGCATTCAGCAAACTTCTCTGGGTCCAAAACGACTTGATTACCCGCCATTACCAGGCGTAAGGCAGTGGTGACCGCGACGACAAACGTCTCAGCGGGTCAGAATCTTGTGACACATCTCTTCCACAGATACGCACCCATCTTGGAAAATCACTGGCAGACCGTAAGTCTCAGCTTCGGACTTTAAGAAGTCGTTGTACCATAAGCTGCGTGCGAGAAAGTTCTGGAACATCTTCTCCGGATCAGACGATCCTTGAAGGAAGTCCGTGTTTTTCCGCTCGCGTTGTTCGAGGACTTGGGGTGCGATGTTGATCCAACAGGTACGAACAATCTCCTGGTCTAACATGGCAACCTCAGCAGGCCGGAGATGCCAACCGTCGATGACGAGCGGTGTCGTCGTCCATGCGAAATGCTTCTCGATGAGTCTTTTGACACATGGCCAAATTGCACGCTGCTGTCGTTCGGCGTCTTCACGGAAACGCTCGAAAGACGAATCCGTGAAGTATTCCAGATGACTCACCGGACTGCGGTACAAATAGAAGTCGGGATGACTTTCGGGCGTGGTGGCCGTTTTGGCGACGGTCATAAGATCGTCAATCGTCACGGACGATCCACCGATCTTCGCCGCCAATGCACATCCCAACGTCGTTTTTCCCGAACCGGGAGCCCCGCCAATTAGGTAGACTCGTGGTTTTTGCATCGGACAACCTCCGAAAAGGAGTTGCACCGTGGCTTATTACTTCTCGTCGTCAGCACAGGTCAGCGAATCGAGACTCGTCGAGTAGTCGATCAGTTCATCGGAATTGAAGTAGATGTTGATCTCTTTTTGAGCGGCTTCCGGGCCATCGCTGCCGTGAACGAGATTCATTTGACGGGACATACCGAAGTCGCCGCGAATTGTGCCCGGAGCCGATTCCCGACCGTTGGTTTTGCCCATCATTGCTCGAACGACGCTGATCGCTTCCGGGCCTTCGGCCACAATCGCCACGACCGGGCCAGACGTGATGAACTGTTCCAAGTCTGGGTAGAACGGTTTTTCGACGTGTTCGGCGTAGTGCTGCTTCGAGAGTTCCGGCGTCACTTGCAGTAACTTCAGCCCGACGATTTTCAGGCCACGTTCCTCGAACCGGGACAGAATCCGCCCGGCCAAACGACGTTCGACGGCGTCAGGTTTGATCAGAATCAGTGTGCGTTCCAAAGCCATGATGGGCATCCTTCTCAACAGGGAAACAAGCGATGAAGTTTCGCCTCTTATGAAAAGAAACTGCCCGGTGTGCAACCCGTCGGCTCTGTGGTTTCAAAAATTTTCTAGTCTCAGCGGAGCATCGACTGAAAATCGTTGAACAGATAGCGGCTATCATGCGGCCCGGCGCTGGCTTCGGGGTGGTATTGCACACTGAATGCCTGATGCGATTTATGCTTCAATCCGGCGACCGTGTTGTCGTTCAAATTGACATGGGTCACTTCGACATCATCGGGCAGCGAGTCTGCATCGATCGCGAAGCCATGGTTCTGGCTCGTGATTTCGACCCGACCGGTCTGCTTGTTGAGCACAGGTTGATTAGCCCCACGATGACCGAATTTCAATTTGAAGATCGAACCGCCGGACGCCAACCCCAAGAGTTGATGCCCTAAGCAAATCCCGAAAATCGGTTTTTGGCCGAGCAGTTCCCGAATGGTACCGACTGCGTATTCCAACGGTCGCGGATCGCCGGGTCCGTTGGAGAGGAAAATTCCATCAGGGTTCAAACTGAGAATGTCGTCCGCCGTCATCGTGCCCGGAACAACGGTCACCTTGCAACCCAGGTCTCGGAGATGACGAGGGATATTCCACTTCATTCCATAGTCGATGGCAACCACATGCGACGGATTCGTCGACTGCTCCGATGGCGGTCCACAATGCGAGAGCGGACTCAAACCTTCGGACCATTCCGACGCTTGGGCCGGCATGACCTGTTGCACGAGATCCTGCCCAACCAACTCCGGACTTTGCCGAGCTTTATTGACTAGTGATTCGTCGTCGAGATCGGTCGTGGAAAGCACGCCTGTCATCACACCGGCGATTCGCAATTTCCGCACCAAAGCGCGGGTGTCGATGCCTTCGACGCCGATAATGTTGTGCTCTTTGAGGTACTCGTCTAGCGATTGTTCCGACCGAAAGTTGCTAGGAAACCGGCACAACTCCCGGCATACGAATCCTCGGAGTGACGGCTTGGAACTTTCCACGTCTTCGGTGTTCACGCCGTAATTGCCGATTTGCGGATACGTCATCGTAACAATTTGACCGCAATAGGAGGGGTCCGTCAGGATTTCCTGATAGCCGGTCATACTGGTGTTGAAGACGGCTTCTCCGTAAGTTTCACCATGGGCTCCGAAAGCGATACCGGTGAACACACTACCGTCTGCGAGTGCCAATTTTGCGGGGTGGGACATAGCGAGGATTCAATTCATTCGTGGGCGGGAAATGCATCGGTGACGTTCGACGCACGGCCGTTGCTGCAGGCCACACAATGGCCCCGTTCTTATCAAAGCCGTCGCGCAAAAGAAAGAGACCGCCTCGAAAGACGGTCTCCTTCCCGCATTCAACAACTGATTCGTTCAGTATTTGACTAAGCTTGGTCCTGGCTGACGACGAAATCGTCGAAGCGGAACTCATCGGTGCTCGGATCACTCAGGGTCTCGAACAGTTCGGTGATCACGCGATGGAAGTGGTTTTGGCGGACCGAATAGAAATTATGTTTGCCGTCGCGTCGGGCTTCAATCAAGCCGGCGACACGCAACAGAGCCAAGTGGTGGCTCACTGCGGGTTGACTTTGGCCAAGTCGTTCACACAACGCGGTTACGTGGAGTTCACCTTCACGGGCGAGGTATAGCAAAATACGCAGACGCGTTTCGTCTGAGAGCAATTTGAAGATCTGGACGAGATCTTTTTCAAGTTGATCCGGCAACTCTGGAAAGCGAGGAGCCGTTTTTTCTTCAATTTGTTCTACAGTGTTTGTCATCATGAGCAGGTTTTCGCTTTCTTGAAAAGAGCGATTGGGTGTGAGTGGATGCGTCTCACACGCGGTTGTGGTGTCACCGAGGTGACTCTCCAGGGTTAAAGGGGAACGGTTGCTTCACTCGGTGCTAACCGATGTACGATCCGCGCTGTGCGTAAACGCTTCGTTTGATTGGAACGAATTCAATTCGCCAGTTCAGGTCGACATGCCACACCCTCCCCGTCATTAGAGAGACGTCCATCCCCGTCGCCGGTTCGGGACGCAGTCCAAAAGTGTCTGTTGTAGCTCGTTGCTTGCCGAAACAGTGAAGCTAGAAATGAGTCATGCCGACCTTGCACGAGGCATCCGAATGTGGCTCGTACAAATCCGACAATGGTTGCTTCAATAGGCAGTTGAATGATGAGATGAGAAAAACCAAAAAAGCGGGAATTTCGCGTAACCAAACGTCTTTTACCCGCACGGTCATATCGATGAGCATTATTACGGTGGTAGAACCAATCGTCAACGACTTTCATGAGAATTTGATGCGAAGTTCCTAAGTACAAACCGACGAATAGGTTATGACATTCGTTTTGTAGGGAGTTTCCCCAGTTTTTCCTGGGATTGCCCAGGATGCATCGAAAATGTCCTTGGTATCTCCAAGCCGCCAAACGATTCCCAAGACGCGGAGGGCTTGGAGGATCTGTTGTGAAATGTCTTCGTCGAAGCCGGAAAAAATGGAACTCAAATTTCGACAACGCAGTATGGTTGTTGTACGATCAATGTAGAAACCGAGTACTCAACCCATCGATCACTAAAGGTGTTCGCCGTGAATAAGATGAGTTTTACTGCCGTCTCGCTGGTGGCCGCGATCCCGGCGGGACTTTTGGCATATTTGCTGGTTATGACGATTCTTCAAGACCCAGGTTTCGACAAACTCGTCGGATTTCTGCAAATTGTAGTAGTACTCTCTCTGGCGGCCGGTGCTTGCATCGCATTGTTGCCGATTGGCATCTTGCTGTTCTTCCACCACTCACCTGCGACACAAGCCGTTGCCGCATCGCCTGGCGCGGGAACACGTGCTCGGAGTGAAGATTCCTTGGAAACCGCCGCCATCGACCAGGACGAACTCGAAGACGCCCTCGAGACGTTTGATGATGACGGATTCGACGACGACGAAGGCTTCGGCAGTAGTGTCGTCGATGAAGAGTTCGAACCGGAACACGACGACTTCGGCGACGAAGGCTTCGGTAGCAGTATTGTCGATGAGGGTTTCGACCGCTCCGAACTCGATGAAGATTTCGAGGGAGGCGACAGCGTGGTCGTCGAAGACGAATTCGAAACCTTGGATGATTCCGTCGAAGGAGATTTGTTCGACGCCGACGACGACGGCTTCGATGATTTCGACTTCGATGACGACGACGACAAGAAGTAAGCCTTTGACGCTTACAAACCTAACATCTGAAACCGCCGGCACTTGTGTCGGCGGTTTTCTTTTGGTCGAGCAGTAAGTCCCATCGAATTGCCGACTGCCCAGAGAGCGATCTCCAAAAAACTTTGCGCGCCTTAACCTCAAACAAAATAAAGAGTTAAGACGCAAAGCGACACAGGCGTGTTGTTTTTTTTGAACAGTGTTGCTCCAACGCTTCAATCGCGACTTACATTTGGGGTGTCAGCGTTTATGGGCTGATATTCCCTGATTCAACAATCCCCCTCTGGGATCGGCAATTCGAAAGAAAACGCAATGAAGAACCTCTCCTTGGCTCTACTTCAGGATGAAGCTGGTTTTGTCGTATCGAGCGAACTGGTACTGGTGGCCACGATTTGTGTGCTCGGCTTGATCGTTGGCCTGTCGGAAATGGCCATCGGCGTGAATGAAGAGCTTGAAGACGTCGGTTCCGCCGTGGGCTGTTTGAATCAGACCTACGAATTCGCCCTGCCACACGGCGCCAAAGGCTGCGGAACCGGTAGTGCCTTCTACGACGGCTTCGACGAAGGCGATTCTCAATACGATGTCAATTGTAACGGCGTCCCCCAAGCCGAGTTTTAATCGTCTGATCGTCGAAACGGGGAGTGACTCGAAGACCAATTCGGCAAGAACACTTGGTCATTCATGAAGATCGACGACAACAGATGGAGAACAGCGACGACTGAAGAAACGACCTGTTCCTCCATCCTCGACAATGAATTCAACTTTCCTGTCACCAATAATGAGGCACCACATGAAACTATTGACCATGTTCTGGGCTGACGAGGCGGGCTTCGTCGTCTCAGCCGAATTGATTCTGATTTGTACGATTCTCGTGCTCGGGTTAGTCGTCGGCTTGGCCGAGGTTGGCACCGGTGTCAACGAGGAAATGGAAGACGTCGGCAGCGCGATCGGCAGCATCAACCAAAGCTACTCGTTCACCGGTTTCACCGGATTCAAAGGCTGCTTGTACGGCTGCGAGTTCTACGACACCCAAGACGACGGCGACAGCGAATACGACGTCAACTGCAACGGCGGCGCACAGGCGGAATCCAGCTACTACTAAGAGCCGCTGCGAACCGATTCAACTCAAAGAGAAGCCCAGGAACTTTCCTGGGCTTCTCTTATTACGAACGATGTTAAAAACGGAGCGGGCCGATAAGCCGGGTTTTGTCGTGGACGACCATTTCTCTACGACGACGGTTACCCGCCGCCTCTAGCAACCGACCCGGACGTGATGACGTAGCGAGCCGCTGCGTGGAACCGAAGTTCCTCCGCCCTGCTTGGTTTTGCTCCCGGTGGGGTTTACCCTGCCAGTCTTGTCACCAAGACCGCGGTGCGCTCTTACCGCACCTTTTCACCCTGACCTGTGCCGACGGTTCGAGAACCATCGGCCATCGGCGGTATGTTTTCTGTGGCACTTTCCCGGTCCTCGCGGACGGTGGGTGTTACCCACCACCGTGCCCTATGGAGCCCGGACTTTCCTCTCCGGCTTCGACATCGATCATCCGAAGATGACAACGAAAACCGAAACCGCAGCGGTCGTCTGGCCCACTCCGAATCGCATTGTAGAGATCTCACTCTCAAGATTCGACAACAAACCACCGGCCTGGGTTCACTCGGCTAAGGGAATCAGTCGTCCAGCCGAAAACCGATTTTGATCGTCGCTTGCCAGTGCGCAACTTTATTGTCTGCAATATCGCCTCGGATTTCGGATAACTCGAACCATTTCATCTCACGAACCGACTGCCCGGCTTTGGCAATCGCGTTTTGAACGGCTTCTTCGACGGATTTGGGCGAGGTACCGGTGAGTTCAATCTTCTTGTAGATGTGTGCATCCATTGTGCTTGCTGGAGTCCTCTGTTCATTCAATGTTCCATAAACGAGTGCGGTCAAATAGACCGCGTCAGTCAAAGCACTCCATGCAGTCCGTATGCCGAAGCAACACTAGACCGGATTTCACCACGATTGTCGTCGAGACGAGTGATCATGCGGCAAAATCTGGGCGATTGCTAACCAACCTGCCCGTCAACGAACCAATCCGTCAAAGTGGTTAAGAAGGCTTCCATGAGACCGCGTGATAAGCTTTCAATCGCTTGACGAATCGTTTCGCACTCTCCGCGAACAACAATTGCCCCCGTTTTCGAGCCGATGTTTTCAGCGTCTCGCGACGGGCGATGATGCCCTGCTTGATCGCGTTCTTGACTTCCTTTCCTTCGAACTCGTCCGGCAGTCTTGGCAGAGTCTCCATGAGGACGGCCAAGTCGTGATCGTCACCGAGATCGTCCGCCAATCGATCAAGCTCGGAACTCCGAGCGTTCATCACGGGCTTCCAAAGCGTCCGTAAGAGTCGCGTATGATACCAGTGATACTTGGCCCGTTTTCGCCATTGGTGCCAATTCTCGTCGGTTGGCTTTTCGAACGCTGTCTGCATGGATTCACGGGCGCGGTCATAGGTTTTGTGAACACCGTCCCAGACTGTGTCGAAGGATTCCTCGGAAAAACTCCAACTCGACACAGATTTTCGGTGTTTCTGCAGACGTTCTCGCAATTCTGCTAGCAGGGCTTCCAAGTTGACCTCGTTGGCCAACGTTCGACGCCGATCTTCGAGTCGCTCGCGTAAAAGCCCGAGTGTTTCAAGATCAATCGACGAAGCATCCTGCTTTTCGAGACGTTTGACAGTCTCGATCAATGTTTCCGCATCGCGAATGTCAGCAAACTTCCGACCGGCATCACGGAACCAACGGTTTTCTTTCCGATACTGTTTACCCATCGCCGATCGTGTCAGTCGAATTAACCCCCGGAGTTTCTTGAAGCGTTTGCGGACCTGATGAACGGTATCATGTCGGTCACGATTGGAATCGTCGATTTCGCGAATGGCTTTTTCGATTTGTTCATCGGCGATACGTCGGACGGCCTGGGGAACCGACTCCCCGATCTGAAGGCGATAGCTCATCGGTCAAATACTCCCTCGCATTTGCTCGAAAATAGACACAACGCTCTAGCAGAGCAGATTTGCTGCCGTTTGGCAAAAACCCGTTGCCTTTCCTGCTTGGCACGGAATCTGTTACAACTGAACGTGAATGAGTTGAAATCCCTTCAGTGGTATGACCTTGCCACATATTAATCCCGGGATTTTGATTCGCCGCTGAAAATCTCAACTCTCCGGAAGGACAAACAATGATGCGATTTGGAACCGGCTTAATCGCCGCTTTGATGTTGGTCGGTAGCGTACAGGCTCAAGATGCCGCCGCTCCTAAAGCCGGCCTGGAAACCAACAAACAAAAAGTCAGTTACGCCGTCGGCCGTAGCATTGGTCAAAACTTGTCCCAACGCGGTGCCGACTTCGATCACAAAGCCTTGTTCAAAGGCATTCAGGAAGCTTTGGCCGGCAAAGACTCCGCACTGACCGACGAGGAAGTCGAAGTCGCTTTTCAGGCGTTCCAAGACGAGATCGCAAAAGCAGCGTTGACCAAAAGCGAAGCGTTTCTTGCAGAGAACGCCAAGAAAGAAGGCGTGAAAGTCACCGAAAGTGGCCTGCAATACAAAGTGCTCAAACCAGGAAACGGGCCGAAACCAGAGGCAACGAGCGTTGTCGAGGTTCACTATCACGGAACGCTGCCTGATGGCACCGTCTTCGATAGCTCTGTCAATCGGCAACAAACAGCGAAGTTTCCGGTCAATCGCGTCATCAAAGGTTGGACCGAAGCTCTGCAAATGATGGGAACCGGAGCCAAATGGCAACTGGTCATCCCGCCGGATCTGGCATACGGTAAAGCGGGTTCCCAAGGTGCAATCGGCCCGAATCAGGTGTTGATCTTCGATGTCGAACTGCTTGGAATTGAACCTGCGGGAGCCGCTCCGAACTAACCATTCGTTGCATTTCCGAAGCCCTGGGCCATCACACCTGGGGCTTTTTTACGTTTGGAGCCTCTCTTTCGATGAATCCCCAAGCCGCCTATTTGCATGTGCCCTTTTGCGTGCATCGTTGCGGCTATTGCGATTTCACCGTGGTCGCCGGTCGCGACGATTTGATTCCCGCGTTTCTCTCAGCGATGGAACGGGAATTGTCCTCGTTGGAAACTCCGCGACCGGTCCAAACACTGTTCCTTGGCGGCGGCACTCCAACCCATCTGCCACCCGCTGCGTTGCAACAATTCCTTGAACTGGCAACGAAGTGGTTTCGACTGTCGCCCGATGGAGAGTTCTCCGTCGAAGCCAATCCCGCCGATCTCACGGACGAGAAAATCGCCCTGCTTCAGTCTGCGGGCGTCAATCGTGTGAGTCTCGGGGCACAATCGTTCGATACCGCCGCCCTCACCGTGCTCGAACGCGACCACTCCCCCGAACGCATCATCCAAGTCGTGCAATCATTGCTAGCCGTGGGGATCGAAAATGTCTCGCTGGATCTGATCTTCGGCGTACCCGGTCAATCGTTGGAGTCTTGGCGAAACACGCTTCAACAGGCGATTTCACTCGAACCAAAACATATCTCGACCTATGGCCTGACGATCGAAAAAGGCACTGCCTTCTGGAACCGTGTCGCCAAAGATCAGTTGCGTCCCTTGCCGGATGAACTGGAACGCGAGATGTATGCGACGGCGATGAGTGAACTCTCTGCAGTGGGTTTCGAGCAGTACGAACTCTCGAATTTTGCGCAGCCCGGGTTTGCGTCTCGTCACAATCAAACGTATTGGCGTGGTGACGCCTATTACGGATTCGGTCCCGGTGCGGCTCGGTATCAGAACGGCACCCGCGAGACAAACCACCGTAGCGTATCGACATGGTTACGACGAATCATGGCCGGTGAATCCCCGATTATGGATTCGGAAACACTCTCACCCGAAGACCGAGCGCACGAACGATTGGCGTTAGGTCTGCGGATGATGGCGGGGATCGACATCATCGAATTTGAAGCGTCGACCGGATTTACCATCGGGGAACTGGCGGGGGATTCCATCGCCAGGCACGTGACGAATGGATTGCTCGAATTCCACGACGGTCGACTGCGACTCACACGCGAGGGTCGATTTGTCGCCGACACGATCACGGTCGATTTATTATAGTCATATCGCAATTCGCCGTTGGATGGAGCCTCGTCAACAATCCGGCTATCATAGGAGATGAAACAACGATTACGACTTGAGGATTAGAATCTCATGGAACAATGGCCAATTGGCGTGTTTACGTCCGTCGACGCGGGTTTGGGAGTTCACCTGGATGTGGCTCAGGAACTAAAGATTCCCACCGTTCAGATTCACGCACCGCATCACGAAACCCGCACCGAGTTGGCGGCACAGGATTTTCTGAATCGCTGTGAAAAAGCGGGGATCAAAATCACGGCGGTCTTTGGCGGATTCGAAGGCGAAAGTTACGCCGACATTCCGACCACGGTGAAAACCGTGGGTCTCGTCCCCGAAGCCAGTCGCGCCAGCCGCGTGGCGGAAATGAAAGAAATTTCCGACTTCGCCCGCAGCTTGCAGTGTGACACCGTCGCGTTGCACATTGGTTTCGTCCCGGAAGACCGAGAAAGTGCCGAATACAAATCGCTGATCGAAGCTACGCGAGATCTGCTCGATCACATCAAAGGCAACGGGCAACAGCTGAACTTGGAAACCGGGCAGGAAACCGCCGATCACTTGCTTGAATTCATCAGCGATGTCGATCGTGATAATCTCTTCATCAACTTCGACCCGGCAAACATGATTCTCTACGGCACGGGCGACCCGATCGCGGCGTTGAAGAAAGTCGCGAAGTACGTCCGTAGTGTGCACTGCAAGGATGGCACGTGGGCCGCTGAAGGCAAACGGGGTGAGGAATGGGGGACGGAAGTGCCGCTTGGTCAAGGCGACGTCGGCATGGAAACGTATCTGCGGACACTCAAGGAAATCGGTTATACCGGTCCGCTGACAATCGAACGAGAAATCGCCCACGATCGCGAACGACAGAAAGCCGACATCGGCGAAGCGGTCAATTTGCTCAACGATCTCAAGCAGAAAATCCTCGGATAAAAAGGTGATCGGAATGGGGACCGAACTTCTCGCTCTTGCTGCAGGGTTCGTGACCGGGAACATTGTCGTCGCGATGATGTTCCTTTCCGATCGAGGTCCTTGTTTTTGTACCTGTCCGTCATTGGTTGGATGTATTGATCGTTGCGTCCATAACCGGATGGTGCCGCATCCGACAGGGTTCGCGGCACTCGATTTGCTGTCTTATCCTCCGGCCGCCGGGTTCGGTGGTCACTTATTGATATGCCACGGACTCGACATCACGTCTGGGAACCGTTTAGAGTGGCTCAGCAAACGAAGGAATCCAAAATGTCTTTATTCGCTCATGAAGGTGCCCCTGGTGATCCGGTTGGTCGGGCGGTCGCTGCGTTCGATCGCATGAGTCAAGCCGAAGAAGCCGTCAAATCGCTGGCGAAAGCCGGTTTTTCAGACGACGAAATCCATTATCTGCATGGTCAACAGGATGCCAGCCAGATTGATTCCTCACCACATTGGTTTGCCGATATCGATGACGAAATCGAATGGTATAAACGAAAACTCGAGAGCGGTGGCAGTGTCGTTTCCGCCCCGGCTCACGGAAAAGAAGCTCTGAAACAGGTACACGATATTTATCTCGAAAGCGGCGCACGCATGATGACCCACTTCGGCAACTGGGTCACCGAAACCGAGAACCTCGACGAAGAACGTTAACGATGAAAACCGGCAAAGAGTGGATATGGTACTCGTTGCTTGTCGGGGTTCCGGTTGGAGTCGCGTTGCTGTTGCCGATCATGCAAGTGCTTCGCAATCTCTGACTAAGACCTACGACTTACAACGGACCAACACTCATGAAAGCCGCCTTTATCACCGAAACGGGTGACCCCGAAGTCATCCAGTACGCCGACCTGCCAGACCCCCAACCTGGACCGACCGAAGTTCTAGTTCGCGTGGCAGCGGTGGCGGTCAATCCGATCGACACCTATCTCCGCAGCGGTGCAATCCAACTGGAACTCCCTTCGCCATACATCGTTGGATGTGATTTGGCAGGGACAATCGAAGCCGTTGGCGATGAAGTCGAATTGTTCCAGGTCGGCGATCGTGTGTGGGGTAGCAATCAAGGTTTGATGGGTCGACAAGGAACATTCTCTGAGTTAGCCGCCGTCGATGAAAAGTGGCTGTACCCGATTCCCGACGGCATGGATGAGAAGACCGCAGCCGCCGGGGCGTTGGTGGGCATCACTGCTCACTTGGGATTATTCCTCCACGCGAATTTGCAACCCGGTGAGTTGGTCTTCGTGAACGGTGGGACTGGTGGTGTCGGGGCGTCGGTCGTGCGACTGGCGAAAGCGTCGGGAGCCAAGATCATCGCCACTGTTGGCAGTGAAGAAAAGAAACAGCAATGCCAGGATCTGGGAGCTGACATCGTCCTGGATTACCGCTCATCGACGCTCGATGATGACATCCAGTCTGCTGCCGAGAAGAACGGTGGCATCGACGTTTGGTGGGAAACGCAACGTGAACCCACGCTCGAACGCACTATCGGCATGATGAAGAAACGCGGCCGCGTCGTGATCATGGCTGGTCGCGATGCCCGGCCCGATTTGCCCATTGGACCGTTCTACACCAAAGATCTGAAACTCGTTGGTTTCGCCATGTTCAATGCGACACCGGAAGAACAACGCGTCGCCGCCGAACACATCAATCGACTCTGGCTGGGTGGGCATTGGTCCGCCAGCGTCGGTCAGGTCTTCCCCCTCGCCGAAGCCGCCGCCGCTCACCGCCTGCAAGAAGAAAACACCCTGCAAAAAACCGGCACCCTCCAAGGCAAAATCGTGCTGGAACCTTGATGTCTGACTGAGGTCGACGTCAATCGGTCTTTATCTTAGAAGAACTCGCTGGCCGTCTGGCCAGACTTCCACGAGTCGATAAGGATACGATAGGTCAGTGTTTTCGAAGACAAAAACCTTCGGCAGTTGTTCGATCGCAATTTGCAGATTTTTACGCGTGCGTTCGAACCGGCTCCGAAGTTTCTCGTCGGGCACATCGTGACCTCCCTGAGCCACACGCATGGAAACTCGCTGAATCGAGGTTTCCACATTCGTAATTTGAATAAAAATCACTACGACGTGATACCCGGCCGCAACAGCATCCTTAAGGAACTGCACTTTCGCCCCGACAGGATCGGAAAACACAGTCTCGAAGACGAAGCTCTCTCGGTTGGCTACACACGAACGCCGAATGACGTCCGCCATATTTGCAGCATCGTAGGCATCGATGTTCAAACACGCAGAGATATCGTCGGCGTTGATAAAAGGTAAACCTGTGTCAGCAAGATGGGATTGATAGAATGTTGATTTGCCGGCACCGTTGGAACCAGCAATCGCAATAATGGCCGGACGCTCGTCGAGAAGCGAAAAATCCATCTTATTCAGTGACTGCGATAAATTGACGATTCTCGAATCGGCCAGTCGTCCGTGTACCGTCTTGATCAATCCGAATAATCAAATCCGAAGACCCTGGTACGGCTTCAAAGTGAGGAAACGCTCGCGATTCCAGATACGTTTTGACTCGCTGAAGCCCCTCATCCGTATCGACGGTGGCCATCGCCTCCGATAGCAACCGTGGTTCATGGTTCGACGGGTCGAAAGACAAAACAGGTGCGAGTATGCGTCCTAACCGTGCCCATGCTTCGATTTGTTCCGCTGGAGAACGCTGTGCGAGTTCAGCGGTCTTGCGGGCTTCTGCGACAAGCTGTTCAGATAACTCGACAGTTTCGGACATCTCAAGATTCCTGTTTCAAGCCGGCGTCACTCGTTTGAATCGGTTGGGCTGTGATGAATTCTATGCTTCGCACGCAACGTGAGACACTCTTGGCCGCCAAGTTCATAATCATGGCAGATTTGCGGTCGCCATTCGTAATGTCGACAGCTCTTGGTCTGGTCATCGTACCATAAACACTGTTCCTGTGGTTCCTGCCCGCGTTGTAGGCCGAGGAAGTGGCGGTCCAACTCGTCGGCTAACTCCTGCGGAAACCCCGCGCGACGGTACGGGTGCGGTCCGCGGAGACGGGGCATCGATCGCAGCAACATGGCCGGCGAACCGATGCCCTGACAACACAATCCGCAGTCGCTGCAGGAATCCACAGTTAGAATCGGCAGTTGATCGCCACCGGACTCGGGTCCACCGGTCATTTCTTATCTTTGTCGTCTGGTTTTTCTTCGGCCTTTTTCGGCTCCTCTTTCTTCGGCTCCTCTTTCTTCGGCTCCTCTTTCTTCGGCTCCTCTTTCTTAGGCTCCTCTTTCTTAGGCTCTTCTTTTGGTTCTGGTTTTGGCTCAGCGAGGGATAGGCCGCGGATCACGACGACTTCCGGCAAGACTTTCTTCAGGGTCTCGACGCCAGCGTCGGTCACTTCCGTCTGCCAGAGGTACAGTTTCTTGAGAGACTTCACACTTGCCAAGTGCGGCAAACCGGCATCGGTGACTTTGGTGCCATAGAGATTGAGGTACTCCAACTTCTCCAATTTCGCCAAATGTTTGAGACCTTCGTCTCCGACAGCAGTTTTCTCAAGGTGCAACCGTACGAGTTCCTGAGCATTGGCAATATGAGCCAACCCGGCATCGGTGATCGCGGTACCCCGCAGGTTCAGAGCGTACAACTTCGGCATGTTCGCCAAGGGGGCCAGTTTCTCGTCTTTGACTTCTCCATCGGCCAAGTGATACGCAACATCCAGCCGGTTATCGTTTTGCGCGATTTCCATCACGCTGCCGCCGGACTGACGAACTTGCTCGATGGCCTGTTTTTCCGCCGCCGAATGTTCAGACGATTTCTCGTCCGCGGCCTTCGCGGGAGCAATCGTAACAGCCAGTAAAAGAGCTGAAAGCCACATGAGTCGCATGATGTTTCCTCCTCAAAATCAGTGTGGGACCACATTGCGTTTTTCGTGTCCGCAGTGAACGCGGCAACTTCGACGTAACCTCACTCCCGCCGGTCAGGATGCCTCTCGCGGGAGTCGGAAATCTGTCTTTGGATGACCGAAGTGTAACGTACAGTCGACCGTGCTTTCCACCGCATCAAGAAACTCCGATTGAAACCAACACGCCTACAGAACTGGTCTCGCGGCGTTCGCCGGGATTCGCTACCCTTCGCGCCCCAAGAGATCGGAAACGGACTTCCGATCCGTCGAAACATCCAGAAATTTATCGGTACCCATGGCGAGCGATACGGCGGCTCAACCACCACACAGTTTAACCGTTTCCCTCGGGGCGGTTGTGTTGCGGGCTGTCATTGCCGTCGGTGATCTCGGCGTGTTTGCCGGGCGGATGCTCAAATGGCTGTTCATTCGCCGTCCGCGAGCGTCGGTGCTACTCCCCAGTCTGTATGACATCGGTTTCCGCAGCATTCCCGTAGTATTTGTGACGGGGTTGTTTATCGGGATGGTGTTGTCCGTTCAGACCTACACCCAATTCAAAGCCATGGGGATGGAGAACCGCCTCGGTTCGATCATCACCATGACGCTCGTCAGTGAACTCGGCCCTGTGTTGGCGGCAACGATGCTCGCCGGTCGTGTGGGCAGTGCGATGGCCGCCGAGTTGGGCACGATGCGAGTAACCGAACAAATCGAAGCCGTCCGGGCACTCGGGGCGAACCCGATTCAATACCTGGTTGTCCCCCGATTCCTGGCTTGTTTCCTGATGATTCCCATGCTGACCGGGCTGTCCGACATTCTCGGCATCCTCGGCGGTTGGTTGTACAGCGTGCAGGTGCTAGGGATTAACAACTTCCACTATTGGCATCATGCGGTCGGCTATGTCGCGCCGTTCGATATCATGAGCGGGCTGTTCAAGAGCGTGTTCTTTGGAGCGACAATTGCCACCGTGGCCTGTCATCGCGGCTTCCATTGTGGAGCGGGAGCCGAAGGTGTCGGTCGAGCGGCGACGGAGTCGTTCGTCGTTTCGTTCATGCTGATTCTGATTCTCGATTTCCTCCTGAACGTGCTCATCAACACTTTTTATCAAGTGGTGTGGTCGAACAACCCAACCTTGGCTCTCGTCTTCTGAAAGATCGATCAAAGTGCGTAGGGTCCGCTGTACGGACCGTTCGCTCGATATGGAATACCGGAACATGGTCTGCACAGTGGACCCAAAAAATTTGAATCGCCATGAGTTTTGCCATCCCCGAACAACCCGTGATCGAATTGCGAAACGTCTCGCAGGTTTTCGGATCGCAGACGATCCTACAGGACATCTCGCTCGAGGTTCGTAGCGGCGAAACCTTGGTGCTCATCGGTGAAAGTGGATGCGGGAAAAGCGTCACCATGAAACTCATGATGGCCCTGCTCCAACCCACCCGCGGGCAAGTGATTTGGAACGGAAGACCAGTCACCGACCGTAACGAAACCGAGTTAGTGCACGATCGCTTGAAGTTCGGTTACCTCTTTCAAGGGGCCGCGTTGTTCGACAGTTTGACGATTTTCGAGAACGTCGCGTTCGGTCTCCGACAGAACACGCGGATGAAGGAAACCCAGATCGAACAAATCGTCATCGATCGTTTGCAGGAAGTCGGTCTGCCCAAACACGTCGCCAATCGCAAACCGGCGGAACTTTCCGGCGGGATGAAGAAACGCGTTGGTCTGGCACGAGCGTTGGCACTTCGGCCGGATGTCATGTTCTATGACGAACCGACCACCGGACTCGACCCGATCATGAGCGATGTCATCAACGAACTCATTCTGCGAGTCCGCGAACAACGCCCGGTCACGAGCATCGTCGTCACGCATGACATGCGAACGGTCGAGAAAATCGCCGACCGCATCGTGATGTTCTTCCCCCGCACACGACTCGCCGACCACGACCCGCAAATCATTTTCGAAGGCCAATTTATCGAAGCCCTGGAATCACCCGACCCCCGTGTGTCTCAATTCGTCCGAGGCGAAGCCCGTGAACGACTCGAAGAAATCTTAGTAAGTTAGTTGCTAGGGGTTAGGATTTAGGGACTCGGTAGTAGAGTTATGAGGTGCGTTGTGACGCACTGCTATTGTCGGACATTTTCATACTCGGTGCGTCACGACGCACCCTACAACACAGAGACTTAGGCATTTGGAGTGGGACTCGGGAAATCAATTTCCCTAACCCCTGAATCCTAACCCCGAATCCCTCACTGGAGCCCATCATGACGGAACGACAACTTCAATTTCGCGTGGGATTGTTTGTCATTCTCTCGGGAGCCGCGATCGCGGGCATGGTATTTTACTTCGGTGAAATCGCCCAGATGTGGGAGCCGAGGTATCCGCTCGTCGTGCATTTCGAAAACGCGCCCGGTGTCTTCCCCGGCACACCCGTTCGGCGAAACGGAATCTCGATTGGGAAAGTTCAGGAAGTCGTGTTCGATGAACACCGCGGCGGCGTGCTGACGTTGATTTCCATCGAAGGCAAACATCGACTCCGTAAAGATGCCAAACCGCGAATCGTGCGGTCGATTCTTGGCGATTCATCGATCGACTTCGCACCGGGACTCTCGCAGGAGTTCTTCGCCGAAGGTGATCGCATCGATGGTGTCGCTCCGCCCGAACCGATGGAAATCGTCGCCCGCATGGAAGAAAACGTCACCACGTCACTGGTGTCATTCGAGAAAACCAGTGCCGAATGGCGGAAGGTCGGCGAGCAACTCAATAACCTGATGGATACCAACCAAGGTCAGTTGGAAGAGGTCATCGTTCGTACGTCGCAATCGCTGGAAGAGTTCAGCATCGCAATGCGGAAGTCTCAAGAAACACTGACCAACGCCAATCGCATTCTCGGCGATCCCGAAAGTCAAATTGCTTTGAAAAAGGCGTTGGAAGGCCTGCCCCAGTTGGTGGATGACACCCGGGGAGCCATCGCTTCGGTCCGAATGGCTGTCTCAACTGCCGACAAAAACCTCTCCAACCTCGAAAATGCCACGCAACCCCTCGCCAAGCGGACTGCTTCCATCGTCTTGCGTTTGGACAACACACTCGCGAATCTCGAAGCGGTCTCACAGGATTTGAATACGTTTACGAAGCTCGCCGTTCATGAAAACGGCACCCTCCGCAAATTCGCGACCGACCCTACACTCTATCAGAACCTGAATCAAACGACCGAGATGCTAGCCATCCTGATGAGAAACCTTGAACCGATTCTGCATGACGCCCGCATCTTCAGTGACAAAGTCGCCAGGCACCCGGAAGTCTTGGGAATCAGCGGTGCTCTCACGCCGAGTTCCGGTGTGAAACAATCCGGCGTGCAGCAAACGAGTTTTGAACAACCCTCAGCGGTTCCGCCCGGTAAACCCACTCCGCAACGCACTGTACGAGGCCCCAGCACTTACGGTCGGAATTGACAGATCCCGCGTGAATCACGATGCTGAAAACTGGATGATTTGAAACGATAGACACGACGGATTGGTCATGAGTGAATCGGAAAGCAAATTCCCGCGCGTCTCAGTCTTGCTGGGAATTTTGATCCTGGGCATCGGAATCGACCAAGGTACCAAGTGGTGGGCCACGCAGACGCTAGACCCTCACGTCGTTCACTCCTATTTCGGAGACACCTTCCGCCTCACCTTCGCTTTGAATCCCGGCGCGTTTCTCGGGTTAGGCGGAACGATGTCGGAAGCCGCCCGGTTTTGGCTGCTCACCGGACTGAACTCCGTGTTTCTCGTTGCGTTGGTTGTGGTCTTGATTATGAATTGGAACATGCGGCCGATCTCGTTTGTTTCGTTGGCATTGCTACTCTCCGGCGGCATTGGCAATCTGATCGACCGCACCACACAGAATGGTTTGGTCACCGACTTTCTGAATGTCGGCATTGGTCCGCTTCGCACGGGAATCTTCAACGTTGCTGACATGGCGATCATGGCGGGAGCCGGCATTCTGCTGTGGCAATCTTTCCGAGACGAAAAAACCCGCGCGACAAACGATACCCCCACAGCCGTCGCCCAGTAATTGCAGACCGCCTAAAACGTCGAGCCCGTTTTGCGGACCATTCCGCCCCGTTACACAAACGAATGCCGATTCCGCGAGAGAATTGACGCCCGCAAATTGAACGCGTAGGGTAAATCGAGATTTTTCAATCCGATCACCCCATTGACCTTCGACCGGGAGGGGCATTTCATGCGTTCGCGTTTTCAACTTGCTTTGGGAATTCTCGCCACGCTCGCGGCTTTGACAACTAGCACAACAGAAGCCAAGCAGCCGAATGTCGTGCTGATCATGACCGATGACCAAGGCTACGGTGACTTGGCCTGTCACGGAAACGAACAGATCAAAACGCCGAACCTCGATCAACTGCATGCCGAGAGTGTGCGACTGACGAACTACCACGTCGACCCCACGTGTTCTCCCACGCGAGCAGCCTTAATGACCGGGCGGTATTCCAGTCGCACCGGCGTATGGCACACGATCATGGGACGCTCGATGATGGCGTCTGATGAAACGACGATCGCGGAAGTCTTTGCGGCGAACGGGTATCGAACCGCGTGCTTCGGCAAATGGCATCTCGGCGACAATTACCCACTCCGCCCGCAAGACCAGGGCTTTCAGGAAGTGTTTATTCACGGCGGCGGTGGCGTCGGACAAACTCCGGACTACTTCGGCAACGATTACTTCGGCGACACCTACTGGGAGAACGGGAAATTCCGCACTGCAGAAACCGAGGACAAATACTGCACCGACGTTTGGACCGATGCTGCCATCGAGTTCATCAAGTCAAACCGTGAGCGTCCGTTCTTCTGTTACATCCCCACGAACGCCGCTCACGGACCGTACCTCGTCGCGAAGAAATACAGCGAGCCGTACAAAAAAATGGGCATTCCATCGCCGCGGGCCGAGTTCTACGGCATGATCACCAACATCGACGAGAACGTCGGGCGACTGCGAAAATCACTCGCTGAATTGGGATTAGCCGAGAACACGATCTTCATCTTCACCACCGACAACGGGACCGCCGCGGGTGCTCAAAAAGGCGGATTCAACGCCGGCATGAAAGGTCAGAAAGGTTCCGAGTACGACGGCGGTCACCGCGTGCCATTCTTCGTGCACTTTCCAGCCGGACGACTCGCACACGGGCACGACATCGACCGCATCTCCGCGCATATCGACGTGCTTCCGACTCTCGCGGATCTTTGTGACGTACCGATGCCGGAAGACCTGAAAATCGATGGCACCAGTCTCGCCCCATTATTGAAACAGGAAGTTCGCGAGGAAGAATGGCCCAACCGCACACTCGCTGTCCATTCACAGCGTCTCGAGTTCCCCGAGAAGTGGCGAAAGGCGGCCGTCATGACGGACCAGTGGCGATTCGTCTGTGACGGGAAAAAACGCGAACTGTTTGACATGCACGCCGATCCCGGTCAGGAAACCAATGTCGCGAAGCAACACCCCGAAGTGATTCAGAAACTCAGCGATCACTATGAGGAATGGTACGAAGACATTTCAACGCGGTTCGATGACTACGTTCGCATCGGCATCGGTTCCGACGGAGCCGAACACCTGTTGCTCACCTGTCACGATTGGCATACCGACAACGGCCCCGTGCCGTGGCATCAGAACAGCATCCTCAAAGGCCAGAAAGCGAACGGATTCTGGGCGGTGGATGTCGCCAAGGCGGGCACTTACGAAATCACGGCTCGGATGCGACCAAGCTACATCGAAGAATCGCCCGCGTTGAACACCCCAGTTGTGCGGGTGAAGTGTGGGGATGTCGAAAAAGCATTGGCGACCAAAGTCACCGATGACGAAGCGACACTCCAAATCGAACTTCCCGCCGGGCCCGCTCGACTACAGATTTATTTGGGTGCGGGAGCCAAATCTCCCGGCCCATACTTCGCCGAAATCAAATCCGTTTCGCACGAGTGAACTCAGCAATTTGAAGACATCCGGCGAGGCGGACATTCCTGTCTGCCGGATGTCATTGTTGAATGACGACAACCGACCAACGAGGATCGTTCAGTGCAATCCATCAACGGTTGTCGTTATACTTTTGCCGAAATGCGGCTCACCGATCGAACAGCAACGATGAAAGACACCCCATGGATTTGATGAGTACGATCTCCGGTTCCAACATGGAAAACTTCTTCCCCGCCGGTTGGGATATGCAGAAGATCGACGCCTGTGTCGATGATGATCCGTCAACGATCGGCCAGAAGCAGAAATGGTGGCACAAGGGTTTTCAACTCATTGAATGCACCTCGCCGACCGATTTCGACACCTACATGGGTCACGAAATCGCGATGACCATCAAGAATGCCAAAGACGCCGGCGAACAGTGCGCATTGATTCTGCCGGTCGGTCCGATGGGCATGTACCGCTGGGCCGTGTTCTTCCTGCAGGAATGGGGCGTGGATTGCAAGCACGTCCATGGCTTCAACATGGATGAGTGGAGCGACGATAAAGGCACCACCCTGCCCGGCTCCGCACCCGGTTCGTTCCAAAATGCCATGGAAGGTGCGTTCTACGGCCCGCTGGGAAAACTCACGGTGCCCAAGCGACAACGCAACTTCGCTACGAAAAAAGTGCTGCCGACCTACGCTGAGAAGATCGGCGAACTGCGAGACAACGGTGCGAAGCTGACCGTCATCTTCGGCATTGGGCGGGTCTGTCACATTGCTTTTTGGGAACCGCAATTCGCGGGCGAGTATGAATCCGAAGCCGACTGGAAAGCCGCGACACACCGCATCGGGGCGAATCTCCATCCGCTGACGATCGAACAAAACGCCGTCACCAGTTTCAAGAGCCGCACCACACTCGTGCCATGTTTCGCGAATACAATCGGACCGGGTTTGTTCCTAGGAGCCGACAAGATCATCGGCGGAGCGGACGGCACCTTCAGTCGCGGCATGCAATGGCAAGGCTTGAGCTTGTGGATGACCCTCCGCCACGAACCCACGCCGTGGATCCCCTCCACCTTCATGCCCACCCAACCCGGCAAACTCTTCTACCTCGACGAACTCGCCGGTCCTTTGGTCGCGGAATGCAATTGACGCAATCGGAATTCGAAACCCCGTAGGTCAGGCTGTGCCTGACATCAAAAGCGGTTGCCATCTTGACGTGTCAGGCACAGCCTGACCTACATCGCTTGGCAAAATCGTAGGCTGGGACAAGTCCCAGCAAGACAGCGTCCAATGAAGAAGATGCTGACTCGTCCCCAGCCGACAGAGCTATGACTTCCGCCAATGCACGGCTTCCAGGCTGTTCGCCGAGTGTTTCCACTTGGCGTGGGTGATGTCAGAAATAATTTGGAGCAACTTGGTCACGGATGACGCGTACTTTTGGGCTACTTGCTGGAGTTCAAATTCACTGACCGTGAACCGTTCGCCGCGGGGAATGAGTTCGTTAAGTTCGATCCCGTTCCCAGGCCAACGACGCGAATGGTGCTTGCAGTACCGCCAGCGGGCATCGTCCCAACGACAGCGGTGGCTCGCGTACCAATCCAGGAAGACATCGCGTTCCGCATTCGATGCCCAAACCCCACGATTCCCGTAGCCGATAAAAGCACCCACTCCACACCTGCTTGCTCTGAACTCGAAGACGTTCCAGGCATTTCATTGCAACCGAGACAAAGTCCAAATGCAACGATCAATTTTGTGGTGAGTGTGGTTCCCCGCTTGCACCGTTTTGCTCGTGCCGATTTTTCCACTTCGGAGCGTTCCACGGTTTGTTGATCACCCTGAGCAATAGGAGACATGGCCAGAAGAAAGCAAAGACGAGAGAAATGTCGGCTGGGACGCGTCCCAGCATCTTCCGCACGTAAAGGCCGCTCTTGCTGGGACTTGTCCCAGCCTACGTTGCTACCGAACGCTCTAGGCGGTTTCGCGTTCGTACATGCGGGCGGCACGCAGCAGGCGGTCTTCTTCGAATGGGGGTGCGAGGAGTTGCAAACCGATCGGAAGTTTGGAACCCTCCGTTTCGGCGAAGCCGCACGGTAGCGAGATGCCGGGGATGCCGGCGAGGTTCGCGCCGATGGTGTAGATGTCGGAGAGATACATCTGCAACGGATCATCGACCAACGCGCCCAACTTGAAGGCGGGTGTCGGGGTGACGGGGCCGGCGATGATGTCGACATCGGCGAAGGCGTTGTCGTAGTCTTGCCGAATGAGTCGCCGCACTTTCAGGGCTTTGTTGTAGTACTGATCGGCATACCCGGCGGAGAGCGAAAACGTGCCGAGCATGATCCGCCGTTTGACTTCATCGCCGAACGCCTCGCCGCGACTGGCGGCGTACATGTCGATCATGTCGTCGAACTTCTCGGCTCGATATCCGTAATGAACGCCGTCGTAACGTGCCAGGTTCGAAGACGCTTCCGACGGTGCGATCAGATAATATGTCGCGACCGTGTATTTCTGGTGCGGCAGATGAATTTCTTTGACTTCCGCGCCAAGCGAGCGATACACATCGAGCGCCGTCTTGACCGCTTGCTCCACTTCCGTCGAAAGCCCTTCCGAAAAGTGCTCCGGTGCGAAACCGACTCGCAAACCTTGGAGCGGTTGATCGACTGTTTCACTGTAAGATGGGACGGCTTGATTGATCGAGGTTGAATCGCGTCCGTCGTGTCCGGCGATGACTTCCAATAGTCGGGCAGCACCTTTCACATCATTGGCGAGCGGACCGATTTGATCGAGCGAACTGGCGAAGGCGATCAAACCGTATCGGGAGACGCGACCGTATGTGGGTTTCATGCCGACCACGCCGCAGAATGCCGCCGGTTGCCGGATACTGCCGCCGGTATCGGTGCCGATTGAAACCGGTGCGAACTTTGCCGCTACCGCTGCCGCACTTCCACCACTGGAACCGCCAGCCGCTCGGGTTTCGTCCCAAGGATTCTTAACGGTCTTGAACGCGGAATTCTCGTTCGACGACCCCATCGCGAATTCGTCGAGGTTCGTCTTTCCGATCAACACGGCGTCGGCTGCCAACAGTTGTTCGACGACGTGAGCGTTGTAAGGCGGCCGAAAGTTTTCGAGCATTCGACTCGCACAGGTCGTCGGTTGATCCTGGATGCAGAGTAAATCCTTCACCGCCACCGGCAACCCGGCCAGTGCCCCCAGCGTTTCGCCGGACTTGCGACGCGTGTCGATATTTGCAGCACGTTCAAGAACAGCATCCCGATCCACGTGCAGAAACGCACCGATGCGTTCGTCCTCAGTGGTAATCCGGTCGAGATAGGCGGTGTTGACATCCACAGCGGACGCATCGCCCCGCGACAGCAGATCGAGAAGTTCGCAGGCGGTAGAATCAGTTACAGACATGGCGGATTGATTTCGAGGATAGAGGACGGAAGATCGAGGATAGCAAGTTGATCAGAGTCTTGCCTCTGCTGCGATTCTCCACCCTCGATCTTCAATCCGCGATTCCGACAAGTTGTGAGAAAGTTCGATTGAAATCGCTATCGCGTCGGATCAAAGTGACGCGCAGCGAGCTATTCGCCCCCGAACACAGCCGGCACGCGGAAGGTTTTGCCATCGGTCTGCGGCGCGTTTTGCAGGGCGGCTTCTCGATCGAGTGAGGGCGTGGGAACATCGTCCCGCAAGGCGTTGGTCACTTCGACGGCATGCGCCATCGGTTCCACGCCTTCGATATCAACCTCATCCAACAACCGCACGTACTGCAAGACGTCACCCAATTGCTCGGTGAAGCGGTCGATCTGTGAATCGGACAACTTCAACCGAGCCAAAACGGCTACCTTGCGAACGGCGTCGGCAGTGAGTGGGTTGGGAGTCGACATGGCAGTCGTTACTTACCAGCGACTTCCGGGAGCGTAAATGCTTCCCGTTTGACGGCTTTTTGCACGCGACCGCTGCGAATGCATTGCACGCAGACTTTCCGCGAACGAGCGCCGTCTTCTTCTTGGACCCGCACTTTCTGCAAGTTCGGCTTGAACTTACGGCGAGTAATCCCGGTGGTTTTCCGGCCGTTCCCGCCCAAGTACTTGGGTTTCCCGCGTTGCGAAATCGAGTTTCCGACCTTCGCGGCTTTGCCACAGACATCACATTTTTGGCTCATGACGCCAACCACTTCAAACAAGAGTGAACAAACGCATTCAAACAATCGAGAAGCCACTCAGTATAGGCAGACCGCTGAGGAACGCAAGAGTAACGGCCTGAAGATGTGGAGGTGTGAGAGATCAGGCGGGAGACGACAAAGAAAGATTGGTAATGGACAACAATTTCCGGCACAATCGGGAAGTCTTACTTCCCATCTGTATCGAGGATTCCCGCATGCGATTTCGCAGTCGACAAAACGGAACCGGACAACGATCGTTTACCGCGTTGATCGATGTTGTGTTTTTGCTGCTGGTGTTCTTTATGCTCACGCTGCGAATTGTCGAGCCAGAGGGGGAATTGCGGGCGAGTTACGAACCGGAACATGATGTGAATGCAACCGGGGAAACAATTTGTTTTGATGCGATTGATGTCCGTCTAAGAGCAGATGCCAGTGGGGCACTTCGAGACGTTCAACTTGGTGGCACTTCACTGGGAGCCGGTGAAGCTGGTATCGAGCGTTTGCGTTCGAGAATGCGGAAACTGTTTAGCGACGACAATGCGCATCGCGATCTTCTTGACAACTTGAAAATTCGGCTGCGAATCGATTCTAATTTGGACTACCAGCACGCAGTTTCGGTCATCAGTGCTTGTACCGGAGATGCTCGGCGAGTAGGAGGAGAACTGGAAATCGTTCGATACGGCACTCAGGTGGTCTTTGCAGATCCCTGATAACGACGACTCCCTACCCCCGCGGGTGGTACTTTTGGTGAATCGTCTTTAATCGGCTGTGGTCGACGTGCGTGTATTTTTGTGTGGTGGCGATGCTGGCGTGTCCGAGGATTTCCTGTAGGGCACGGATTTCTGCACCGCCTGCGAGCATGTGGGTCGCGAAGCTGTGTCGCAGCGTATGTGGGCTGACGTCCTCACTACACCCGATCCGAGCGGCGTACTTCTTCACCAAATGCCAAATTCGTAATCGCGAAAGGCGACGTCCACTTCGGGTGAGCAGTAGCCATTCCGGTTCGCTGATTGCTCGGTTGGCCAAGTCGGGACGTTCATGTGTGAGATAGGTCTGCAACGCGGCTTCGGCAACGGGGTTAAGGGACACTAACCGCTCTTTATTCCCCTTCCCCACGCAGCGACAGAAATGCTCGTCCAAATGTAACTGCGTAAGTTTCATGTTGGCAACTTCACTGGCTCGGCAACCAGTCGCGTACAGCAGGCACAGCAAGGCCCGATCGCGTAGGGGGTACTGATCACAATTTTGCGGAGCTGAAAGCAGCGCGTCGACTTTCGCCGGGCTGAGCACCTTCGGCAAATATTGCCAGAGCTTCGGCGAACTCAGCAGTTCAACACTGCTCTCCAGCAAAATGCCTTCCAGCACTAAATAGCGGAAGAACATCTTCAAAGAAACGAGATGCCGGGCGATCGACGTGGTCTTCAAATCACGTTCACGCAGATGCTCCATCCACTCGGTCAACAACGAGAGATCGACATCGTGCAGCGACAGCGTGCCCCGAGTTTCGAACCATTGGAAGAACTGCTCCAAATCGGTGCCATAGGCCCGGCGAGTGTTCTGAGCCAATCCGCATTCGGCGTCGAGGTAGTGCAGAAACGCGGGCAGGTACGATTTCCCCGACGGTTTAGTCGCCGTCGAGAACACAGAATCCTTCGGCGGTCGTTTGCGTCTTGCCATGATGCCCTACGGGAACGGATGCGAAACTCAAAGCCTCTCCATCAACATCGTCATCACCGCCTGACCCCCGTAGTTTGCCTTGACCTCCCCGCATAACAGGAACACAAAAGTCAACCACCGCGCGTTTTGAGAGACTTGGCGTGCGAACTCTCCAAGGAAAACCGCCATCTGACCAGAATTCCGCCGAATTCTTCGAAAAAATCGACACAATTTCCCCAAATCGTTCAAGTGGACGTGAATTTCGGGTCGATGAATGACGACAGGCCGATTCGCTTCGCATCCGAAGCATCGGAAAACGGGTCTGCAGTTTTTTCAAAGTCGTTCGCCCCAGAACGGATCCAGCGAACAAGGAAGGGATTCCGGAATGCAACGATCAGCATGGATTGGCATCGGTTCGACAATTGCGATTGCGTGTGTGGTCGCGACTGCGTTCTCCTGGGCATCGGCTGCGGAACCACCGAACGGTATCTCCGTTCGCAATCCGTTTGCTCCCGCGACAGGACCAGGCATCACGATTCCTCAAAACGCGACAATCCCAGTGCCGGAATCCATCCCGGTTCAAGAACTGGATGAGGAAGAAATCGAGAACCCCTTCGCGGCGTTTCCCGGCGAGTCGTCATTCCAGCAGAGTGAGCCAGAGCCCAAGTTGCCACCGCGGAAAGGAACGCTCACGTTCGGCAGCGTCGAAAAGCAAATCATGCCTACGGTGGACCGTGAGCAACTCGATCCCAGCGATCTGCTGCCTTCGCAGGAGTTCCCAGCGAAACCACAACCGCTCCCCGAACCGATCGCTCAACCGGATTTTACTGCAGGGACTCCGGTAGCTTCTCCTGCGGACACCAAGTTCCCGGAATTCGCCATTCAACCCAGCTACACACCGGTCCCGGATTCTGGAGTATCGGCCTCGGCGGTTACGTTGAAATGGAACAAGGTTTCCGAAATCAATGTCGGTCAAAATTGCCAGATGGAATTGGTCGTGCAAAACAACGGTCAACAGCCCGTGCACGATGTCACCGTCCAAGGTTACTTCGACTCCGGCGTGCGATTCCTCAAGGAAACCAACCCCGTGCCGCTCGTGAAGTCGTCGAACATGATGTGGATGCTCGGCTCGATGCAACCGGGCGACACCCGCAAAATCAACATTCAATTTGTGCCCATGAAACGTGGTGAACTTCCCGCTTCGGCTTTTGTTCGCTACACGAGTGGGGTAGCAACGAAAATGAACGTGTACGAACCGCTTTTGGAAGTCGCTTTGACCGGCCCTAGCGAAGTGCAACTTGGTGATCCAGCGTCGCAGATCATCGCGGTGACAAACCCCGGAACTGGCGTTGCACAAAACGTGGACATTAAAGCTCTCATTCCTCCCGGCTTGGAACACCCCGCTGGCAAGCAACTCGAAATGAGCATCGGCTCGCTGAACCCGGGTGAAACTCGCCAAATTCGATTGGCATTGGCGGCGGTCAAAGGTGGCGAACACGCCGTGCAAGTTATCGCGGAAGCCAAACAAGCCGTCAGTGGCGAGCCCTTCCTGCGGAAAGTCACGCAGAGTTCCGTCCGCGTGATTTCGCCGAGTGTCAAAGTGGCGATGATCGGCCCCGGGCTGCGGTACAAAGGACGTAACGCGAACTACCAAATTCAAGTCACGAACGACGGCACCGCCGTTTCCAACAACGTGCGTCTGCTGCACAAGCTGCCGTCCGGTTTCGAATTCATCTCCGCTGAGAATGGCGGAAAGTACGATCCCGCCAGCCGCAGCGTTGGTTGGTTTGTCGGTCAGCTGGAACCCGGCCAAACCGCCACCGTCACCGCAACCCTGAAAGCCACCGTCTTGGGCGATCAAGAACACTACGCCTCCGCGTTGACCGATCAAGGCACCCGAGCCCAAACCAAGTGCCTGACGAAAGTCGACGGAGTCGCCGCTTTGGTACTCGAAGTCAGCGATCAGTACGACCCGGTCGAAGTCGGAGCCGACACCTTCTACGAAGTCGTCATTCGCAACGAAGGCACAAAAGCCGCCGCTAACGTGATGCTCGCCTGCCAACTCCCGAACGGCTTACAACTCACGAATGCCGAAGGGCCAACACAAGCGTCGAAAGCATCTGACGTGGTCCGGTTCCAACCGCTCGCCACTCTGCCCCCCGGGAAAACAGTGACGTTCCGCGTTGGAGTGAAAGGCCAGAAAGATGGATACCAACGCATCCGCGCCCAACTCGTCAGCGATTCCATCCCCGAACCCCTGACCGTCGAGGAACTCACCCGCTTCTACGGCGAGTGAAAATCACAAGCTACACAAAGCCAAAGGGCACCGTGAATCCACGGTGCCCTTTTTTTGTTTCCTGCACAATGTCTAAAACGCTGCCGTTGGCGAGTCGTTTCCGGTTGCGGGTGGGGTGCGTTTGAGGTGATCGTAGGCGGCAGCCGTCACCATCCGGCCACGGGGCGTGCGTTGGATGAGTCCGCACCGCAGCAAGAACGGTTCGACTTCGTCTTCGAGGGTGTCGGGGGCGACGTGCATGGTGTGGGCAATTGCATTGATGCCCGCCGGTCCGCCCGTGAACACGCCCATCAGCGTTTCCAAGTACCGCCGGTCTTGGCGTTCCAAGCCAAGGTGATCGACTTCCAACATCCGGAGCGCGTCGTTCGTTAACTCCGTCGTAATTCGGCCATCGGATTTGCTGTCGGCGTAGTCGCGAGCCCACCGGAGCAAGTTGTTCGCCTTCCGTGGTGTGCCCCGACTGCGTCGCGCAATCTCTTTGGCCGCCTCTGGCGTGATCTCGTTCCGCAATTTGTTGGCGTTCCGGGTAACGATGGTTTCGAGTTCGTCATCGTCGTAGAACTCCAAATGCTCTCGAGTGACGAACCGATCGCGTAATGGACCGGTGAGCATCCCACTTCGCGTGGTCGCACCGATGACGGTAAACCGTTGCAGATCCATGCTGATCGTGCGAGCGTTCAGTCCTTCGCCGAGCGCGATATCGACGCGGAAGTCTTCCATCGCCGGGTAGATAAACTCCTCGACCGCCGCCGGCAGCCGATGAATTTCGTCGATGAACAGCACACTCCCCCGCCCGGCGTTCGTCAAATATGGCAGCAAATCCCGTGGAGCCGTGAGTGCCGGTCCCGAGGTGATTTGCAGTTCCGTGCCGAGTTCCTTGGGGATCACGGTTGCCAGCGTCGTCTTCCCGATGCCTGGCGGACCATCGAGTAACAAATGCCCGAGCGGTTCGCCCCGTTTCTTGGTGGCATCGAGCACAATCTGCAACCGTTCGACAACCCGCCGTTGCCCGACAACATCCTTCAATCGTGTTGGTCGCAGGGTTTCGTCGTACTGCGCATCGTCTGGATTGAAAATCCCCGCGGACGGCGGCAATTGCTCGTCGTCGAAGTCATCGTTTTGAATGATCGCGTCCCGTGCCATCGGTACTCCTATCGATCGAAACGCCTGCTGCCCAACCCGTCCTCGAATCCGAGTCGCCAATCCGTTCATCGGTCACGCCCACCCTGACACAAAACAAATGTTCACAACATCGATCCATTGTTGGACCGAAGTGCACGAACGTCAAGCGGGCGTTCAGAAAATCGTCGGATACGCGTGCCGAAACATCACGTACCGTGTTACTGACAACGAAGTGAGTTGGTGCGTCTCGTTGCATACATAACAGAGGATCAACTCTCTGCGACTTCTTCCATCAATTCATCGGGGATGTTGAAATTCGCGATGACGTTCTGGACATCGTCATTGTCTTCGAGGTCTTCGATGAACTTCAACACGCGACGACCGGCTTCGGCATCGAGTTCGACCGTGTTCTGGGCGATTTGCGTGACTTCCGAATATGTCGGCGTGAGGTTGTGTTCTTCGAGCGCGGTTGTCACATCGGCGAAGACTTCTGGCGGACAAGTGACTTCGAACGCGTCGCCCTCGTGTTTCACGTCGTCGGCACCGGCTTCCAGCACGATCTCGAAGAGCGATTCTTCGCTCGTTTGCTCTTCGGGAATGATGCATAGCCCTTTGCGTTCGAACATGTACGCCACACAGTTCGTGCTGCCGAGGTTGCCGTTGTGATTCTCGAAGATTTTACGAATCTCGGCAGCGGTGCGGTTGCGTTTGTCGGTGAGGATTTCACACATCACGGCGACGCCATCGGGACCGTAACCCTCGTAGATGACTTCTTCGTAGTTCTCGCCGTCGAGATCGCCGGTGCCCTTTTTGACGGCTCGCTCGATGTTGTCGTTGGGCATACTCGCTTTACGAGCTTTGTCGATCGCGTACCGCAACGCCAAATTCATCACTGGATCGCCACCGCCCTGTCGAGCGGCCACGATGATCTTCCGACTCAGCTTGGCAAACAATTTGCCCCGCTTCTTATCGACAACACTTTTCTTCGCGGCGATATTCGCCCAATGGGAATGGCCTGCCATCTGTGGGTATCTACTTCAACGCAAGGTTTCGATGTGGGTCTAAGCCGACCGCATGCGGTCGGGTCCGTCGACGTGTCGACGGTAAGGTTATTTGTCTCCGGTCCTTTCGACTTTCGCACCGGCGAGTTTTTGCTCGATGCGGCCGATCAGTTTTTTGTCGGGCTTGGTCGCATCTTTGGCATCTTTCAAGGCTTTCTGCCAAGCGTCGACGGCTTTCTCTGGCTGATTCAGTTCGAGATACACATCGCCGAGGTGATCCCAAATTGTGGCGTCACCGCCCGCTTCCTGTTCGACGGCCTTTTCCAAATAGGGCAACGCTTCTTTGTGCTGCCCCAGTTTGTAAAGCACCCAGCCCATACTGTCGAGGTAGGCCCCGTTTTCCGGTTCGGCGGCGAGCGCTTTTTCGATCATCTTTTTCGCCTGTTCCAGGTTCTTGCCCTGGTCGGCGTAGAGATAACCAAGGTCGTTGTTGACGGAGACATCTTCGGGATCGTCCGCGTAGACTTTCTCAAGGACTTGCTCGCCCTTCCGCATATCGCCTTGTTGCACGTAGATATTGGAGATGATGTACTGAGCCCGCCGAATGGTGTCGCGGTCGGCGGGGAAGTCTTTCTCCAATTGGGCGAACAGTTCGAGAGCCTTGTCGTAGTTCTCGGCGTAGTATTCGATCCACGCTTCTTGGTAGTGCAACAACGCGACATTCGGCAGTATCTTTTTCGCCTCCCGAACCGCTTTCAAAGCACCGTCCGTGTCGTTGGTCAGCACACGCGCTTGCGACAGACGGAACAACCAGTTCGGTTTCCCCCCTGCGACAATCGGGTCTTCCGAGGCCCGTTGGAACCATTTGGCGGCAGCTTCATAGTCGCGAACGTCGAACAAAAACTCGCCGAGTTCGCTGTACAACGTGTTCGACTGACTGCGATCGGCATCCAAGGCGGCTTCGAAGAACTTGACGGCTTCATCCGTCTTCTCACTCCGAACCGCCAAACGACCGGCTACCAAACTCCCGGCGAAACCCAGGTTCGAGTCGTCGAGTTGCCGATTGGCGGCACCGAGGACATCACCCAAGAGTTTTTCGTCCTTGGTTATCGCTTCCAATTCGTCTGCGAGAATTTCCGTGTCTTCGACGGCTCCGGCGGAAATGGCATCGGTTAGGGCATCCAACAACTCCGTTGGTTTACTCTGACGACGATACACGGACGCCAACCCCGCATATCCCTCTGCGCTCTTCGACCGTTCCAACGACGAGAGATATAGTTTTTCTGCTTCGTCGAGCTTGTTCTGATCGAGGTATTGCTCCGCGAGGAAAAACTGGAGTGTTTGGTTCTTGTCGTCTTTCTTGGCAAGTTCTTCCAATCGGCCCGTCAACTCATCCGATCGATCGAGTTTGTCCAAGATATCTGCCAACAGTTCGTACGCCTCGCGTCCTTTCGATTGCAATTGAGCATCGAAATAATTCTGGAGATGCTCTAGCGACTTCTTGGGTTCGTTACTCTTCAGATAAACCCGAGCCAAATCGTATCCGAGTTGGGCACGTTGCCCCGGTGACTTCGCAGCGGCTTGCTCGAAAGCCTTGGCGGCGAGTTCCAAACGGTCGTCGGAAAGGAACGCTTGGCCACAGCGTTCGTAGCTCGAAGCGGGGTCCGCTTCCAATGCCCGCCGCAAGCGGAAATCGAGTGAAAACTTCTCAGGATCGGTCAACGCTTCAAAGACGACCGCATACGCGTCGGCGGCTTTCTTCGTCTCGCCGAGGACGCCATAGATGACGGCCAAGTCCCGATTCAGCGTAACAAACTGACCAGACTTCTTGTCGAGCGTTTCCGACTCAACCGCTTTTTCGAGCAACTCAACTGCGGTTTCCATGTCGCGTTCGGTCGCGAGATGAATGCCCAACCGACGCAACAAGCGGAAATCGTTAGGATCGAGTTCGACCGCTTTCAAACCGTAGCGGACGGCGTCGTCCTTCTTCCCGAGACTGAACGCCAATGGAACCAGTTGGCGATAGATCTCAATCGCTTCGGAATCGAGTTCGACGGCCTTCTTGTAGGCTTCCAGTGCACCGGTGAAATCATTCCGACGTTCCCGCAGTTCACCAGTCATGAACCACGCCATTGCATCCAAACGGGACTGCACCCCGGCCGTCCGAGCGTTCTTCGGCACAAGCGGTTTGAGTTCGTCGTCACCGGGCTGAAGTTGAAAGCCCGGCGTTTCGGTTTTCGGATCTTCGGTGGTCATGGGATTGCCCGGCTTCACCGGACTGTTGGCCGCCGAAAGCGTGCCGACCGTGACTCCAAAGACAAACACCAACGATAATCCCGCGAGGCTACTCATGCGGTAGCGATGCGTGGAACGGACTGATCGAGAAACAATCGACATGCGGTCGCTCTCCGTGCGTAGGACAATTGTCGGGCTCAGCCGGAAGGGGCGGATCGGTCATTGATCGCGACACCAATCCGATGACCGGCTCAACCGAACAGATCAATAACTCCCTACAGGGTACATTCCACCCGGGAACTTCGTCCAGTGGCCCAGCGACTTTGACCGACAACACCTGCAAGTTCAGTCCACGCAAGTCGACAGACTATGATTTCGTCTGACGACTCGTCTTCCGACTTCCCGAACTTTTTTTGGCGGTCTTCGTACCGGACGAACTCGTCTTTTTTCGACTGCTGGACGATCCCGACCGCGACTTGCTGGTCGACTTGGATGAAGTGGTCTTCTTCGGTCCCTTCTCGAACAACTCTTTCAGCCGATTGGGGGCGGTCATCAAATCGTAGCCGTCTTCGGGGGGCGGTGTCGTCGCGGGATCGAAGACCTCACGGTACTTCGGATCGACCGCCAACGCCCGAATCAACGAGCAGAACTGGGGGCCTTCCGCCTTGCGAATCACAGGTTTGAGAGAGTCCGCCGCTTCTTCGGTCGACTGACCGGACTCCACCAAACCAAGCCAAGTCAATGCGTTGGCGGTAGCATGGTCGACGGGAACTAAATGGCTGCCCAAACAGGCTTGTAGGGCGTAATTTCGCACGAACGGAGACAAATCCGGAATCTCGTTGAGCTGTTTGACAGCTTGTTCCAGCGTCTTCCGTTTAAGGTCTTCGAGATCGAAGTCGTAGTGTTTTTCGAAGACATGTTGCAACAAGTTGCGGACCATCATGCCACGCAGGTCCGCATCTGGAAGTTCTTCGAAGACCGCCGCGAGTTCCGAAATTGAACTCACGCGGATTTCGTTGAGATCGAAGAAACTTTCGTGAAGCCGTTGATACGTCGTTTCAGCTTGCTCTTCGGAAGTGTCCTCGAGACAAACGGCATACACCAACGTTTCCAGCACAGGCAGATCTTGGCTGGTATGATTGCCCTTGTATTGCTTTTTGAGAGCCGTAATGAGTTTCTTGCAGACGGCCTGTTTGTCCGAGGCTTTCGGCTTCTGTGCAGATGCCATGGTGAGTGGTTCTATCTCCTGAGGTCCGATTCGCCGACTCGGTCTTGCAATCGTAATTGATGGCGGGGGTGGGTTAATGTTGACGAGTTCGTCTCACTCCGACACGTGATCGGCGGTTGATTCATCGTCTACCGAATCCGCGTCTTCGGACTCCTCGGTCTCACCCAAGAGTTCCCGAAGATGACGTGCGGTTTCGACACTCTTCTTAATGCCTTGATCGTTCACAAAGGTCAGAATTGGTGTCCAGCGGGTTTCAATGCGGTCGGCAATTCGACTCTGCAAATACCCGCGAGCAGACTCCAAGCCATGCAGGCACAAAGCTTGTTCTTTCTCGTCTCCCATAATGGAAACGTAGACCTTGGCCGACTTGTTGTCGGCAGCAACTTCCGCATGCAGCACGGTGACATTCTTCACCCGTGGATCGCGGAGCTCGAACAACACCGAAGTGCTGACTTGTTCCTGAATGGCTCGGGCGATTTTCGCCTGACGTCGCGATTGCATTACCAATTCCTCGCAAAACATGCCCGCAATGCAACTCGTGCCACACTCAGAACTTGCTCGCGAGAACAGGCGACTTTCACCTGTCCCGCGTTGAATAACTTAATCAACTCAACACAACTCCGTTGACGACTCACGAGGCGGACGTTTCCAGCGTTCGCTTCACCTCTCGGACTTTGAATGCCTCGAAGAGGTCGCCTTCCTTCACATCGTTGAATCCATTGAGCCGAATCCCGCACTCCATCCCTTCGCGGACCTCCTTGGCATCGTCCTTTTCACGTTTGAGCGAAGCCAAATCGTAATCGCCAAGAATTTTTTGGTCTCGGATCACATGCACTCGGCTGTTCCGGTCGATGGTTCCGTTGAGAATCCGACAACCGGCGATCATGCCGTACCGACTGACTTTGAACGTCTGCAACACGATCGCCCGACCCGTGGTTTCTTGGACGCGTTCCGGCTCCAACAACCCTTCGAGAGCTTGCTTGATGTGGTCGGTCACTTCGTAAATGATTTCGTAACGCCGAATTTCCACGCCTTGTCGTTCGGCGTTTTGAGCCGCCCGATCTTCTGGAACGACATGGAAGGCGATGATGATCGCACCGGCGGCAGCCGCCAGTGACACATCGCTTTCGTTCACGCCACCGACGCCATCGTGAATCAGAATCGTCCGCACTTCCGGGTGGTCGAACTTGTCGATTTCCCCTTTGAGTGCTTCCAACGAACCAGGTGTGTCGGCTTTGAGAATCAGCGGCAAATCTTTCACGCCGGAATCGCCACTGAGCAATTCTTCCAGCGTCTTCGGTTTGCCGGAACTTGCCGCCAAATCTTCGGTACGACCAGAGTGACGACGTTCCTCGGCAGTCGCCCGAGCTTCTTCAAGATCGGTCATGCCAAAGAAGTGATCACCCGCGCCAGGAACGATGTCCAAGCCTGTAATCTTCACCGGTTGCGATGGACCTGCCGACTCAATCTCATGACCGAGGTCGTCATACATCGCCCGAACTTTACCAAACGCTTCGCCGCACAAAACGACGTCGCCAATAGATAGCGTTCCCTTTTGGATGATCAGCCAAGCGATCACCCCGCGACCTTCATCGCGAAACGCTTCCAAGCAAACCCCGACCGCGGGACGATCCGCGTTGGCTTTCAGCTCTTCGATTTCGGCCGTCAGCAAAATGGTTTCCAACAGGGTATCAACGCCCTGCCCGGTCGCGGCGGAGGTTCGCACAACCTCGACTTCACCACCCCATTCCACCGGCAAAATCTCATGAGCCGTCAGGTCTTGAAGAACTTTTTGTTCGTTCGTGTCCGGCAAATCGATTTTGTTCATCGCCACGATGATCGGCACACCGGCGGCCTTTGCGTGGCTGATACACTCGACCGTTTGTGGCATCACACCGTCGTCGGCCGCAATGACCAACACGATAATGTCAGTCACATTCGCACCGCGTGCCCGCATGTCGCCGAAAGCCGCGTGGCCTGGTGTATCGACAAACGTAATCGGTTTGCCTTCGTAGTTAATCTGATAAGACGCAATGTGTTGCGTGATACCACCCGATTCCCCGGCGGCGACGTTGGCTGAGCGGATTGTATCGAGCAGACTCGTTTTCCCGTGGTCGACGTGACCTAGAATCGTAACGACAGGCGGACGCTCGGTGAGATTGGCACCATCGTCGTCACCTTCCAAAATCGCGGCCAGCTCCTCTTCGATATCCCGACCGCGTTTGATTGTCAGATCGACGCCGAACTCCATCGCCAACTCCATGGCTTGTTCTTCCTCGAGGAAGTCGTTGATCGTCGCCATTGTACCATTGCGGAACAAGATCGATATCAGATCTTTCCCGGAACGCCCCATGGCTTCTGAAAGACTCCGCACGGTAATCGGGAGTTCGACTTCCGCTTCAGTCCGGAACTCAATCGGACCGCTGCGTTTTTTCCGACGCCGATTGGAGAACTGTCGTCGTGCGACGTCTTCCTCACGCTCGTTTCGACTCCGGCCCTTACGACGGGCCTTGTTGCGGCCGGTTTCTTCTTCTTGCTGTTCGCGTCCGCGTTGACGTTTGAGGTCCACACGTCCTTTTTGCGGTCGATCAGTGCGTTCCCCGCGTTCCCGTTCCTCCATGTGTCGTTGGAGTTGGTCACGCAACGGAGCATCACCGGCCTTCAAATTGCCCGGCAATTTCATCACAGGCTTCTGAGCCGGTCCTTCCGTCTTTTCACTTCGCTTCGGTTGAGGTGTATTGACCTCAGGAGGCGGAGCCGCCACGAACGGAACACTGGGGCGATTGGGCTTTTTGTCTCGTTTCGCTTTCTTCGACCGAGACTCATTGATGCTACCGCGTGGCTTCATCTCCATGTCCCGAACGGGACGCGCGGAGGCACCAGACGGAGCGATATAGTCTTCTTTTTTGTGCGGAGTCGGCTTAGCTTCCGGCTTCGGTTCTGCGGCGGCTTCCGGTTTTGCTTCAGCAGCCGCTTCGGCTGGCTGTTCCGGGGTCGTCGACTCGACGGTTTCTTCTGAACTGACAACCGAGCTTGTTTCTTCGGCTGTTGCTTCCTCAGCCACCTCGGGTGGGGCCTCGACTTCGATCACTGATTCCGCCTCTTCGGCTGGCTCGTCGGTTTCGGTAACCGCTTCCTGTTCAGCGTCCTGAACAGCAGCGTCTTCGACTTTGACTTTGACTTCTTCGGGTGTTGTATCGGACGTTTCAGCAACTGGCTCGACAACTTCCGCGACGATTGACTCTTGATCGTCAACGGTCGATTCATCCGAGACGCTCGTTTCCTCGACTTCGTTCTCCTCATCGGCAACAGCGACACCAGCGTCACTATTCCGATCGGAATGGGAACGCCCGGCCTGAGAACGCGAAGACTCGATCTTTCGAACTTTGCTGCCACGATCGACAACTTCCGCGCGCATCGGCTCCAAAGGAGCATCGGCCACCGACTCTGCGGGCTTGGCCCCGCCGGTAGACCCATCCTTAATGAAGCTGACAACAATATCCCGCTGTTCCGGCGAAATACTGGCCAAGGCGGAGTTCTTAGCTGGAACTCCTGCTTGGTTGCAGTAATCGATAAGCTCTTTGCTATCGATGCCTAGCTCTTTCGCCAGAGCGAAGATCCTGATCTTCAAAAGCGTTTCCCCCAAATCAACTCAAAGACGACTCACACGAACGCTAACCGAACCTGAAGAACTCGGCCAGTCGTTTCTATTCGACAATCACTATGCCCCACCAGCTGGGTGAGACTCTTCGGCCACTTCCGCCTCGTGGTCAACACTTTCGGAAGCATCGGCCAAAGCCGACTCGACAATTTCCGATTCCGTGCTGGCCACTGGATCATCCGCTTCCTCAGGGGGAACGGACTCCGCAGACGCCGAATCAGACTCGGCACTGGCGGCGGTCGCGTCGACTTCCGTTTCCGCAACCTGCTCGGCCACAGCTTCTGTATGCAACGACTCGTTCGATTCTTCAGCAGAATCTGCAGATTCCGTCTCCGAAGAACCGGACTCTTCCGGCTTGCTCGGTGCCAACCGCTCTAAAGCGGCTTGCTCACGTTTTAGCCGATACTCTTCACGCTCGGCCTTCTCGGCCAACAACGCCTGTTCATCTGCAAACTCGACAATCTCCGCACATTGCTCTTCGGTCAGCCCACTAATCTCCTCGAGCTGATCGGGTTCAATGACTGAAAGATCGTCGAAGGTGAAGAACCCTTGCACAACAAGATTCTCGGCCAACTCCTCACTCACGTGTGGAGCCTTGCTAAATTCGCCGATCGTCTGATCGATCTGCTCATCCAGTCGATCTTGGGTCATCACATGGATATCCCAACCAACCAACTTCGAAGCCAACCGAACGTTCTGCCCTTTCCGACCAATTGCCAGAGAAAGCGAATCTTCGCGAACAAGCACAATCACCTTGCCCAACATCGGGCACAGCACCACATCTTCGACTTCCGCCGGTTGCAGTGCATTTGGGACGAGGACATGCAGCGAATCGTTCCAACGAACAATATCGATCCGCTCTTCGCCACCCAATTCATTAATAATATTCTTGATGCGTGCACCGCGAACACCGACACATGCACCAACACCGTCAATTTTACTATCGTCACACGAGACGGCAACCTTTGTTCGGTAACCAGCCTCGCGAGAGATCGAACGAATTCGAATCACATGATCGGCAATTTCCGGGATTTCCAGCTCGAACAGACGACGAACTAAGTCAGCATGACAGCGAGAAAGAATAATCTTAACTCGACTCCCAGCTTTCCGGACGTCCAGCACGATTGCTCGCACCCGTTCACCAACCCGATACCCTTCACCGGGGATCTGCTCACTGCGTGGCAAGAAACCTTCTGCCTTGCCAAGATTGACGGTCACCGATCCGCCTTCGACACGGCTTACAGTGCCAGTCACGATCTGACTTCGCAGCTCGCCAAACTCATCAAACAGATGATCGCGTTCCGCTTCGCGAATCTTCTGAATCATGACCTGCTTGGCGGTTTGGGCAGCGATTCGACCAAGCAAATCACCAATCTCATCGGCATTTAACGGATCTCCATCGATCGAGGCGGACGGTTCGCCCGTCAATCGATCGACTTTGACGTCAATTTCGACCTCTTCACCGAAGTGCTTGCGGGCCGCCGAGACAATCGCTTGCTCGATTCCATCAAAGACGATGCTTTTCTCGATACTCTTGTCGCGGTGGATCATTTCCACGACACGGAGGAGTTCGGGTCCGTTCATCGTTTTCCAACTTCCCAATAACAAAAAAAAGCGGGCACGAGTCCCACTTTCGACCATCCATCTCCACCGGAGATAGACCGTTGAGTGGCCGTCAATGAGAACCACGGTATCGCAACCCCACCACTGGAGCAACGTTTACCGCGATGGCGGTGCCCGGCCGGAGTGTTCTCTCTAGCGTCTACATGCGCCAGACCCTTCTCAGTGAATTCCGCTCGGGGTGCCGTCCTTCCATTCCAAGATTGCCAAGGTTTGTCAACAGGAGTCGACAACTTCTGACATCAAGAATGTCTGTACGCACACAACCCATCATTGGTTCTCAGTCTCTGATTGTGACGATACATCCCGTCAAGTCAACTGTCAAGCAGTCCTCGCTCGAACATTTCCCGATCGCTTCACCATTTCCTCGCCAAAGGAAAACAGCGAATTGCTCGAATGACAACAAATTCATCGGATTTCACCAATTGGAATTTTCCTGGGAGCAGTTTTATACTATTGAGTCGATGCGACACTTGTGCGGTTTCGAGGACGAACCGACGGTAGCCGCTCTGGATAGGGCGGAATCATACGGACACCTTTGTTTCAGGCAGGGAGAGACGGAACGATGCTGAGAAGCCGAACAGTGATGGCGGCGATGATGATGGCCAGCTCGGCCATGTTTGGGGTGGCGAATGCCCAAGTCGACCCGCAAAACGCGATCCCCGAACACGAAAACATCAAAAAACAAGCTGACGCCGCTTACCAACAACGAGCATTTTCGCAAGCGGTCGAGTTGGTCAGCAAGGTGATCAAGGAGAACCCGAAGGACGACGTCGCTTTCTACCTGCGGGGAAGTTCGCTGGTGGAAATCGGTCTGCAAAACCGAGATGTCGAAAAACTTCGCGCAGGAATCGCCGACGCTCGTCAAGCAATCGCATTGAACGGTCGTGAACGGATCGATTATTACTTGCCTTACCTCTTCGGTATGTCCAGCTTGGCAGGACTCGAAGACAAACCCGAGCACGCCAACATCGCGATTCAGGTTGCCACTCAGGTGATCGCCCTGCCCAACGTCGGCACGGCTCAGTCCGCGAACTTGTACTACCAACGAGCTCGCGCTCACGGCACTTTGCAGGACTGGGAAAAAGCCGCTGAAGACTTCAACAAAGCTTTGTCGTTCAACCCGAACCATTTGGGTGCCCGCCTCGGTGCTGGTCATGCGTATGTCCGCATGGAAGACTTCGCCAAAGCCGAAGAGCAGTTCAACGAAGCCTCCAAAACATTCCCGAACGACCCCCGCGTCTACAACGACCGTGGTACATTCCATCAGCAATCGAAACAGTTCGACAAAGCCATTGCTGACTTCACCAAGGTGTTGGAACTCGATAAGAACGCTCACTACGCCTACATGAATCGTGGCTTCACGTACATGGAAAAAGGCGACGCCAAGCAAGCCGAACAAGATTTCGATCGTGCATTGGCTCTGCAACCGAAACAGCCAACGCTCTACAGCTTGCGTGGCACCGCTCGGCTGACACAAGGTCGCGTTGCTGATGCCGTTAACGACTACAAAATGGTTGTCGAAATGGACTCCAAAAACCCAATCGCACGCGGCGACTTGGCGTTTGCGGAATTCTTTGCCGGCGACTATGCCAATGCCACCAAGTCATTCGCAGCGGCTCTCGACTCACCCGCGAAACTGGAACACCTCCGACCGTGGCTGTACGTCTCCATGGTCTTCGCTGGACAAAAAGACGCTGCTGACGCTCGATTCGGTAGCGGACCTAGCGGAGAGAAGTCTGGCTGGGACTGGTCGGACCGTCTTGTTGCGACCCTGACCGGGAACCTTTCCGACGAAGAACTGCTGGCCGCCGTCAAAACCGACGAAACGCGAGTCAAAGACGCTCAACTTTGCGAAGCACACTTCTTCCTCGGCCAAAAGGCTCTGATTGCAGGTGACCGAGCATCGGCAACCGCGCACTTCCAGAAAGCTGTCGCCACAAACGCCAAGAATCTCTCCGCTCACCGCGGATCACGCTTCGCCCTCGAACGGCTGAACTAATACACAACCGACAAACGACGAATCGAAAAAAGCCCCGAGGTGCAATACCCTCGGGGCTTTTTTGGTAGATCAAATCAACAAAACGAAGTTGGGACGCTATCCCAGATATCGATTGGCACCGACTTTCCCCGTGGAAAACCGAGCACCCGGGAAACTAGGAAAGCATTGCCGAAGCCAACGACACCCAACTCGCAGTTCTAATCGGTGTTCCCGTTGCGAAACCTGTCTCGTTCGCATTACGGCTAATCGCTACGCACCGGCTGCACGAACCACGACGGCGGTCGCTTGTCCGACTCGCGTGACATTCGTTTTGATGAACACCCGATTGTCCGTTGGCAACGGCTCGCCGTGCACGACGTTGAGTGAGCACTCGGGATCGCCGGCACGATAGTTGAGCGTGACTGGAATCAAACCCTCGTTGAGCGAAAGTAGTGACGCGGCCAACTCCTGCACCCCACACCCAGGCCCGGAGTTACCCAGCCGACTTTTCATCGCGGTCACCGGAATCTTCGAACCTTCGGGACCGAAAACATCGTGAATCGCTAGAGCTTCTTCACGGTCGATGGACTTGCTGCCAAGACCGTGGGCGTTCACATGTCCGACCTGACTCGGTTCGATACCCGCGTCTCGCAGAGCGGCACGCATCGCGTTAGCAAGTGCTCGCCGTAGTTGCGGTGCCCCATCACGATCGGTAACGCAAGACGAACCGAAGCCTAAGACTTCACCCAAAACGGCTGCGTTTCGACTCGCTGCGTGCTCGGCTGTTTCCAGAATTAACGTCGCGGCTCCTTCGCCAATGACCTGCCCTGTGCTCTCGGCATCAAATGGGCGACACCAAGTTTCTGGCGGGCCCTCTTCCTGTGCCAATTCATCCCATAACGCAGCATGCAGTGACTGCATAGGATTGAATCGAGCCCCGCAGCTGCCGGAGATCATCACATCCGCATCACCGCGAGCAATAATTCGCACCGCTTCACCAAGGACCGAATTCCCAGAGGCCTCGTCCATGGTGATTGAATTACTCGGGCCACGGGCACCGACAGAAATGCTGATATGACATGCCGGCATGTTTGGCAGATATTTCAGCAGCCACAACGGCTCCATCGACGCCATCCCACTGGGTTGGCCGGAATTCTCACCTTCGCGTCCCCACTTTTCATAGACAAAATGAGGCGACGGTTCCGCGGAAGTCGCTTTGACGACCGGATCGAGCAACTGATCCGGCGGCGTAAGCATTAGATTCGCACCGAACTCCACGCCAATCCGGTCGGCAGGCATCGCTTCGGTGTCAATCGCGGCATCTTCGATGGCCAAAAACGCGGATGCCACACCGAGCTGAATCTCGCGACACATCACATTGACACGTTTTCGCTCCGACTTCAGCCACTGTTTCTTGGCCGACTTCTCGTCGAACTCGGAAACTTCCCCGCCGACATGACCGGGAACGCCAGTGAATGACTGCAGTTCGCTTCGGCGAATTCCACTTCGACCGGCCGCTAGGTTCTCACAGAAGACAGACCGACCAATCCCCAGCGGGCTGACGATTCCGACCCCCGTGATCACCACGCTTTTGGTGATTTCTGAAGACTGTTCGGCCATAAGTCTTGGCGTGCCTCATCAGATCGCAAGAGATGAATTGAGCAACAGAACTCCGGTCAATCGACTGAATAGTTCTGAACTTCCATGATGACAGCCTGGCTTACACCTGCGTGCTGCATGGCAATCAATGCTTCCGGGTTGGTGCGGAATCGTCCGCCACGTGTCCGGATCGCATTGATAATGATCGTGTCACTCAGTTGATTTTGTGCCATCGTGATGACATCGCTATTGGTCATCGCTCGGGCCGCTGCCGCGCGAGACGCTTTCACATGCGAGGCATGACGAATCGCCGCATCGCGTTCTTCTTCCGCATCTTTAGCATGACCCAAAGCACCACCACCAGCGGCACCAGCGAGTGCCCCTAATGCTGCTCCAGTTTTTGGGTTACCGACTTGGTGCCCCAAGACCGCACCGGCAATCGAACCGGCTCCGGCCCCCAAAAGTGCGCCAGTTTGAGTATTGGTTTGACAGCCCAGAAACTGCCCGCTGGTTGTCATTGTCAGCAAAGCCAACACGCTCCAACGCACTTTGGAATTCGGTTTCCCCGAGTTCATGCTGCTTCTCCGGTCGTGTGATGGGCATGCCCTCACACTCAGTCAAATCTCGCAGATGCTAGTGAACCGGTCAAGTCGAGTTAACCGGTTGTAACGGTTATCTAAACCTTTCGGCATCCGAATTCACGAGACTTGAGCCGGATTCACGTCACGCTTGCGAACTTGCCTGATCGGCGATTTCACGCTGCCTTGCCCAAAACGAGACATGCATTGTGACCACCGAACCCGAAGCTATTCTTCAGCACGGTATTGAACTTCACATCGCGAGCTTCGTGCGGCACGTAGTCCAATTTGCATTGTGGATCGGGATTATCGAGGTTAATTGTCGGCGGAATCGTTTGCCGATCGAGTGCCAACGCACACACCACAAACTCCACGCCCCCAGATGCTCCCAACAAGTGCCCGAGTTGGCTCTTTGTGCTGGAAACCATCAACTTCGATGCGTGTTCGCCGAACACGGTTTGAATCGCAATGCTCTCGGAAATGTCACCGAGCGGGGTGCTGGTTCCGTGAGCGTTGATGTAGTCGATATCCGAGACGTTCAACTTGGCGTCGCGGACGGCGCTCATCATTGCCATCGCAGCCCCTTGCCCTTCCGGGTGTGGAGCGGTCATATGCGAAGCATCCGCAGACATACCGTAACCGAGCACCTCACACAGGATCGGTGCACCGCGTTTCTTGGCGTGTTCGTACTCTTCGAGGATGACCATACCGGCCCCCTCGGACAGCACAAACCCATCGCGATCCTGATCGAACGGCCGACTGGCTTTGTCGGGTGCATCGTTTCGGGTGGACAAAGCCCCCATCCGAGCAAACCCGGCCAACCCCATCGGCGTCAACGCTGCCTCGGAACCGCCGGCAACCACGACATCGCACATGTCGTATTGGATCCAGCGGAAGGCATCGCCGATCGCGTTCGTCGCCGAAGCACAGGCGGTGGCGATCGCACTGTTCGGTCCCTTTAGACCGTATCGTACGGAAACGTTCCCGCTGGCCGCATTGACCATCATCTTCGGGATGAGAAACGGCGATATACGTGACGGCCCCCGATCGAAGAGCTTGCAGTGCTGCTCTTCGATTTCACTCAGCCCGCCAATTCCGCTGCCGATCATAACCCCGTAACGTTCCGACGGACCGTTCGCGAGATCGATACCAGCGTGAGCGACGGCTTTATCCGAAGCTACGAGGACGAACTGACAGAACCGGTCGATCCGTTTGGCATCTTTGGGAGCCATATCGATGTGATTCGTCACATCAAAATCGCTTACCTCCCCGCCGAAAAAGACCTTAAAGTCTCGCGGATCGAAACGTTGGATGGGGCCAACGCCACTCTTGCCCGCACAGATCGAATCCCAAAATTCGTTCGATTCGCATCCCAGGGCAGTGACGACGGCGGCTCCGGTGACCACCACGCGTCGCGTCATGCTTTAGCTCTTTTCTTCGATGTAGTCGATCGCATCGCCGACCGTACTGATTTTGTCGTAGTCGTCATCGGGGATGGTGACTTCGAACTCGTCTTCGAATTCCATCACCAACTCAACGACGTCGAGCGAATCGGCCTTCAAATCGTCCACGAAGGAACTTGACCGAGTAATTTCCTCTTTTGGAATCGACAATTGCTCGCTGACAATTCCAATGACTTTTTCTTCTGTGCTGCTCACACAAATACCCTCCAGGGAAGCTGACAATCAGCGGGACGTTTTGTTAAATGCCAATCAGCAGGCGGTTCGATCGGCTGACCGACACCTGACTACTCGATTGTGGTAAATCCGCAGATGATTCCGCTTTGAGCCATCTACTATGACAATTATCGAGATCGTAGATGACCATTGCAACACGGCAGATATACTCCGTTCGCAGTTTCGTGTAAACGGCAAACGGGGTGAAATACGCGAAGATCGTTCGACCAAATGCAGATTGACGAAGCCTGACGTTCTTATCATCAAATGAACGAATGAGCCGAGAGTTTCCTCAACTCATTCCACGCCAACCTGTATTTAACACAGCAGCATTCAATCGATCAACCGTGATCAACTCGCGAACCGCCTTTGCGTTTAGGAATCGTTGAACGTTTCACAGGGAATCTTGCGTTCGATCCGTTTGAGAAGTCCTTTCAAAACCTTGCCAGGGCCAATTTCGTAGAATTCGGTGACGCCAGCATCCAACATCGCCCGCATCGAGTTTTCCCATAGGACCGGGCTGACCACCTGACGAACCAGCAAACTCCGAATGCTATCGGGTTCCTCGTGACTGGTGGCATCGACATTGGACACTAATGGAATTTCCGGTTTCTTCAGAGGCACACCCGCGAGAGCCTCGGCCAATTTTTCGTCAGCGGGCTTCATGATCTCGGTGTGAAACGCCCCCGCGACCGCCAACGGAATCGGTTTGCCACCTTTCGCAGTGATTAACTCGACGGCTTTCTCACAAGCCGCGTTCTCACCGGACAGAACCGTATTGCCGGGGCAGAGATAGTTCGCGATATAGATTCGCCCGTCACTCGACGCTTCTCGGCAAACCTCCTCGACTTGCGTCCGATCCAATAGTAACGCACTGACCATTCCCGACGGCACGGCATCGGCGGCGGCTTGCATCGCCTCACCACGTCGCTGCACGACTTTCAAGCCGTCTTCGAACGTGAGCGCCCCGGAAAACACCAATGCGGTGTATTCACCCAGACTCAATCCGGCCGTCATTTCGCAGCCGAGAACCACATCCGGACGCTCCGCCCGCAGCATCTCCAATGCTGCCAAGCTGGTCACAAACAACGCTGGCTGGCTGATGACCGTGGAATCTAGCTCGTCTGCCGGACCCTCGAAACAAAGTTTCGCCAGATCGTAACCGAGAATTTCGCCGGCTTGGTCGAACAACTTCTTCGCCGCCGGGCATTTCTCGACGATCGTCTTGCCCATCCCGACGTGTTGAGCACCTTGGCCGGGAAATAAAAATGCAATTTTACTCATTCCGACATCCGTTCAATGTGTGATTCTCGCTCCATGATGAACTCGACCCAACTCACCTATTTACTCAGCCGACCGTGACAACTCGCTGACAATGCGGGAATTAATGTCGCGGTCTTGGAATTTGCGAGTGAGTTTCAGTGCGTTGCGGATGGAGGCGGCGTTGCTGGAACCGTGACAGATGATGCACACGCCATCAATGCCCAATAGTGGTGCCCCGCCCTCTTCACTGTACTCGAATCGCCGGCCAATTTCTCCGAATGTCTGTTTCGCCAGATCGCGTTCGCTGTTGAGTTGCGTGCAAACTTGGTGCGAAATCGCTTTCAGCATGAAATCGGCCATGCCTTCGCTGACTTTCAGCACCACGTTGCCGACGAAACCTTCACAGATGAGCACGTCGACTTCGCCCTGATACAAACCGCGACCTTCCACGTTGCCGATGTAGCGATCCTTCACCGGACTGCTGAGCAACAACTGATGCGTTTCCCGATACAGATCGTTGCCTTTGCCGTCTTCACTACCGATATTCATCAGACCAACGCTGGGATTTTCGATCCCCAACACCGCCTCGGCATAGATCGCCCCCATCGTGGCATATTGCACGAGGTGCTCGGGACGGGCAGCGGGATTGGCTCCGACGTCCATCAAAATCGCTTTGCCACGGGCGGTTGGAAGGGCCGTCGCGATCCCCGGGCGTTTGATTCCCTTCAGAAACAGCCGTGTCCGCAAGCCGGCCGCGACAACCGCGCCTGTATTTCCGGCAGAAACGACGGCGTCCGCTTCTTTGGCGGCCATCATCTTCCAGCAGACCGCGATCGACGAATTCGGTTTCTTCCGCATGGCTTCGGTCGGTTTTTCTTCCATTCCGACCACGCCTTCGGACGCGCGGAACGACAACCGTTCGCCGGAATACCCGGACTTCTCAACCAACGACTCTAACAACGGCTGATCTCCGACCAGCACGATTTCGATTTCCGAATCCGCCTCTAAAGCGGCAATCGCTCCGTCAATATTCGGTTGCGGGGCGTGATCCCCACCCATCGCATCCAGGGCAATTTTCATAGAATATATACCGTCCGCGTTCACAACTTGCGGTTACTCGGGCCTCGTCTCAGCGCGGGGGCAAACCTCAACGTTCTCATCGCTCGCAATACACTTCAAAACCAATCGCTGCATCGACGCAAACGACGGTCTTTGAACGTGTGGAATACCTCGAGAGAAAACGGTCGCAGGAACCCGCGAATCACCGGCGGCATCGTACGCGAAGCAGGAAAACGCTGTCAAGCGGCGCGGTTCTTGTGATGATGTGATGAAGCCTGGGGTGATGATGTGAATTTCCGGTTTCGGTCCCGACCGGTGGTTCGTTTCATGTGAGGCTTAGAAACTGAGGTGTAAAGAGTCGCAAGCGAAGGCCGAAAACGAAATCTCTCCTCACGCCTTACGCCTCACATCATCACACGAGACCTCATCACCTCATCACACGCTCGTTCGGTCCCTCCGCTACCATCGACGCACCCGCCGTAGGGCGACCGATGACGATGATATCGTGATCCCGTAGAAATCGTTGTTTCTGTGCGATGATCGTTACGTCTTCAGGGAGCGAATCTTTGATTTCCTTCCAACGGCCAACGTGTGTGGCGAGGTAGCTGTCTTCCTGCGAGAGATATTCATTGACATCTTCTGGTGTGCGGCAGACGTCGATTTTGCGTTGGGCGTAGAAGACCAATCCAGGCGGTGAATACCGGAAAGTGGCGATCCGGGCGGAATCTTCGACCTCATCCGGCAACGACTTCACGATGTAAGAACCGTCTTGTTGCTGACTCACCCGCGGGGCAGCGATCCCGAAGAACACGGCGACGAACGTCACGCACGTCACCAAAACCGTTTGGCGTGCGGATGTTTCCCGATGGTCGTGGAACTGTCGCCAGGCGAGTATGCCACCCACAAGCGGAATAATTCCCACCGCTCCCAACCAGTATTCACCGGGAATGATGAAATATGCGGTAATTGGCAACGCCACGATCAGAACGGCACCAACGGTCATCAGCGAACCCATCGCCCAGCGATATCCCTTCGCGACCGTCGCCCCGACATTCCACGGACACGCCTCAAAGAGATACCCCGTCAACAACGCGAGAGCCGGGTAGCAAGGCAACACGTAATTCGGAAGTTTCGTGCGGGCGATCGAGAAAAATCCGACGTACACGCCCATCCAACCCAGTACAAACGCGATTGATTGCCGATCGCCTTCGGATTGTCGATGTCGTTGCACGAGCGAAACGATCGCCAATGGCAAAAACACCGACCATGGGAAGAAGCCCATCATGATCGCGATCAGGTAGTAAAACGGCGGGCCGCTGTGGTTTTCCATCGGCTGCGTGAACCGGCCGATATTGTGATTCCCAAGGAACCCTTTAAGCCACTCTCCATCGGTTTGCACACCGACCGCGATATACCAAGGCAACGCGATGACCGCGACGCACAGCAAAATCAAATCCGGTCGCATTTGCAGTGTCGTCTTGAAGAACGGCACCGGTCGCAACCAGTTCTTAAACCATTGCAGCACTTTCGACGTCCGCGACGCTTCCGTCGGCAAGACTTTCACATCCGAACGAATCCGTTCCATGTACGCGAACAGACCGATCACGCAGCAAGGTAGCAGCACACCGACCGGCCCTTTTGCAAGCACGGCGGTTGCCATCGCGGCGTACATCGGCAAGAAGCGATACCACCGCTGGGGTAATGTGATCGATTCCGTCTCGCCAGACCAATCACGACTGCGAACGTATAGAAACAGCGACAGCGTTTTGAAGAAAATCAGTGTGGAGTCCGGTGTGGAGGCCCGTGCGACGGCGGTGAACATCAAGCAACTTCCGAGCACCATCCCGGCCCATAATCCTGCTCGACGCGTGAACAATCGAGAGCCGATGTGGTACGTCAACACGCATGTGCCGATGCCGAGCACCGCCGAGAAAAATCGAGCCGCGAATTCGGAGACGCCGAACAAATTGAAGCTTGTCAGCATCAGCCAATAGACGAGAATCGGCTTGTCGGTGCGAAGTTCATGGTTGAACGTCGGCACGATCCAGTCGCCACGTTCGAACATTTCACGGCCGCACTCGGCGTTCTTGGGTTCATCCTCATCGAACAGTTGGCCCGAGCCCAGGCCAAGGAAGAACGTCAACCCGGCTACCGCGACCACAAACCATACGCCCGGAATTTTCCACTGCATCGAAGACGTCCCTGTCTCGTTCTGCACAAGTCGCCGGTTCAGTCCAGCGACGCTCTGAGATCGAAACTCAGAGCCTTCCCGTCACAATCTGGTTAATAACGGGAAATCGGGATTGCGGGAAGACGATTTCTGCGCACAATGCCGCCTCTGCTTTTGAATCTTCAGGAATTTGGTTGTCATGAGCTTGATTCCCACAATATTCCGTCCATCACCGACCGTTCCTCCACATGCCATCGAAGCTGCGGATGTCGTCCGTCAGGCGTGGCGAATGCATTTGCTGATCACGCTTGGATTCCTGGCGGTCGCGGCGATGTGTTTGCCCTATGATATTCCGTTTTCTCAATGGTTTTTCCGCACGCTTAACGGCAAACCGGCTTGGATGCGGAATTTCGTCGATAACCTCGTCGGTTTCGGTCACGGAGTCGGTGTGGGCATCATCGTGCTACTCGTGTTTATTCTCGAACCCCGACAACGCAAAGCGTGGATCAGCGTGTTGACTACCGCGTTCTGTGCCGGCATGGCTGCAAACATCGGCAAACTGCTTATCGCACGTTGGCGACCGAGAGACTACAAAGTTGTGCCAGAGCACTTTTCCGAGACCTTCCAAGGTTTTCTACCGTTCCTCTCGAACGGAACCGGCGGCCAAAGCATGCCGTCAGCTCACACCGCAACGGCAGTCGGTTTGGCGATCATCCTCAGCACCGTCTACCCCCGTGCGAAATACGTGTTCGCATTTCTCGCCTTGAATGTCGCCGTCCACCGCCTCAGCTACGGTGCCCACCACCTCAGCGACGTCTTCGTCGGAGCCGCCCTCGGCTGGATCATCGGCCAAATCTGTCGATGGTCCGCGCTGCGGTATCACTATGTGGATCCCTTGATTGCACAGGGTGGCCCTGGTTGCTTGCAACCAGGGATCACGAAGTGATCAAGAGGTCAAATACTGTCGAACCGACAGACGGAAACCCCTCAGCCCTCCGTTTCTTGAGATGAGTTGCTCTTGCAGGTATTGACGCAAGTCGATTTTGTGAAAGTAGCCGCCAGCCACTCGTTGAGAGTCGCCCGTTCCACGACTCGGAACAAAACGATGACATCCCTCAAACTGTTGCTGCTCTGCAGCCCAAAAAGGAATCTTTCTGGGCCACACGGCGGATGTCATAACCGACATAACTCTTGCATTCGTACCTCACAGCCTGAAATCCCGCGGCTTGTTTTGTCGTCAACTCTAGCCTCGTTTGCTTAGCGCGCTACGCGACCCATAGTTGGGCGTTGCGTTCGGCTTTGGTCGGACCATTGGACATCAACAATGTGCTAGGGTTGGGTTGCATGAGTGCTTTTGGACGGAGTGGGCGGGTTGCAGTTGGTCTGTGCTGTTTGCTCGCGGTGACTGCTTGCTATATCGACTGTGATCGAGTTCAGGCCCAGACCACGCCAAGTTCCCAAGAAATTCGCCAGAGAATGGAACAAACACGCCGGGACATTGAACAGCGTCGCCGGGAGATGGAACGCAATCGGAGTTCGAGTTTCCCGCGATCCTCGACGAGTTTCCGACCTCGTTCGTCGAGCAGTTTCAAATCTTCGCCGTCAAGTTCCACCGTTCGCTCCAAGTTCCCGGAATACAAGTGGTCCGCGGGTCAGCAATTCGGCTTCTCGGTCACGATTCAATGGTCCGACAACCAATATAGTCACCGTGTCACCGGAACGCCGTTCTATCATGTGCGGAGCATTGACGGTTCCAAGGCGACGATTCTGGTGATTGGCCGTTTCCGCCACGCTGTCAAAAAGCCGGATGAAGACGATTACCGCATCTTGAAAAGCTACGACTATTGGATTCCCACGATTCAAAAAATCGGCAGGCGATCCATTGAGGATTTTGGCAACCGGGCCGCCGGTGATATGCGGTTACCGTACTTGATGTCGGAGTTCGTGAACCTCCCGTTGATGCTCACGCCATCGTTGCCGACGACGTTCGATCGACGCATCGGCAAGACTCAACCTGCGGTTCTCTCACGCACGGCGAACGGAGTCACGCTTTGGGAGGGATTTACCAAGTCGAACGGTGCAGCGGGCGAAGTTTCACGGTATCGCGAGTCGAAATCGATGGGCGGGACCGTGCAGATCGTGGAAGACGAAGCATTCGAACAAGGCGACCTGGCGATCACCTACAAAGCGACAACGCTGGTTGAGATGTCCACCGGGTTAGTTCGTAGCGTCAGTGGTCGTTATGCGGCGAAATCCGACGAGCAAACCACGGTCGCAACGATTTCCGTCCGGCGATTGAGCGGCAACCAATTAGCTGCAGCGAAGAAAACCGCCTTCGATGATCTCGATCGACTCCCGCCCTCCCTGGTTCCGAACCGGTAGAACCGAAGCGACACTTCTTCACCGCTCCGCCGAAGGACATCGATACAACCGTCTCCCATTTACAGAAATGCCGGTTCCGGGTACACATGCCGATATTCGATCCGTCGGCAAGATCCGATTCGGGCCTTTCCTGGTTCATTGGAGATGAGTCAACATGAGCGGCGTGCGAGTTTTGGTGGGAACGAAAAAAGGCGCGTTCATTTTAACGGCCGATGGTCAACGGAAGTCTTGGAGTGTCAGCGGTCCGCACTTTGCCGGCTGGGAAATCTTTCATATGAAAGGCTCGCCCGTCGATCCCGACCGGATTTACGCGTCGCAAACGAGTGACTGGTTCGGGCAGATCATTCAGCGTTCGAGCGATGGCGGAAAAACCTGGGAAACGCCCGGCGGCGAGCAAATGCCCGACCCTTACGGTCCGCCGTCCGGTGCAAGCAATAAGTTCGTGTACGACATCGATCCCAACACCGGCGTCCCGTTAACGACTCACCAATGGTACGACGGCACTCAACACCCTTGGGAATTCAAGCGGGTGTGGCATTTGGAACCGTCGTTGACCGATCCAGACACGGTTTTCGCCGGTGTCGAAGATGCCGCCTTGTTCAAGAGCACCGACGGAGCAACCAGTTGGCATGAACTTGCCGCCCTTCGAAGTGCTGACGGAGAAAAATGGGCACCGGGTGCCGGCGGGTTGGGTCTGCATACGATCTTGCTCGATCCCCAAAACGAAAACCGCATCTATGTTGCGATCAGTGCCGCCGGAGCGTTCCGCACCGACGATGGTGGGAAAACCTGGAAGCCAATCAACAAAGGTCTGCATTCCCAGTACATCCCCGATCCCGAAGCAGAAATTGGGCACTGTGTCCACCGGATTGCGTTTCACCCTTCGCGTCCTGATGTGCTCTACATGCAGAAGCACTGGGATATCATGCGGACCGATAACGCCGGGGACGAATGGCGAAAAGTTAGTGGGAACTTGCCGACGGACTTTGGTTTCCCGATCGATGTTCACGCCCATGAACCCGAAACGATTTACGTCGTGCCACTAAAGAGCGACGCGGAACGTTTCCCGGCCGAAGGCAAACTTCGTGTGTATCGCAGTCGGACCGGCGGTGTCGATTGGGAACCGCTGACGAATGGTTTGCCTCAGAAGAATTGTTATGTCAACATCCTGCGAGACGCGATGGCCGTCGATACGCTCGACGAATGTGGCATCTACTTCGGCACCACGGGCGGACAAGTGTATTGCTCTCCCGACGGCGGCGACAATTGGACAACCATCGTCCACGATTTGCCATCGGTATTTTCCGTGGAAGTCCAAACCCTGCCCTAAGCCAATAGCAGTTGCCAGAATCCCGTAGGTCAGGCTGTCCGACAATATCACCGAACAGGGTCTCAACTCATGCTGGTCCGAGTCGTGCTTCCCTACCATCTTAAGAATTTGGCGAAGACGGATTCCGAAATCCAAATCGAGGTGGACGCACCGCTCACGCAACGCACCCTGTTAGACGCCCTGGAAGCCCGGCACCCCGTCCTGAAAGGCACCATCCGCGACCATACCACCGGCCAACGCCGCCCGCTACTCCGTTTCTTCACCTGTGCCCAGGACATCTCCCACGATCCCCCGGACACCCCCCTCCCCAACGCAGTCGCAGACGGCTCCGAACCTTTCCTAATCGTCGGAGCCATCGCTGGCGGATGAGGTTGGCTACTGCGGATGGCTCATCGCCTCCAGTACTTCGGGACTGATATCGTTTCCGACAAACCGGACTGAACCGTCGAGCATCAAGAATCTGACGCCTTCCGCACCGGAAACGCCGCCGAATCCTGCTTGGGTGTTGAAGCCCACGGTTGGGTCACGCAGGTTGCCGGGTTCTCCCCAAGGCATAAACTCGGAGTTAACTTCACCAATCAGGAGCGTATTCGCGGAAACATGCCGGAGTTCTTGAAACGGAACGGGATCCGTACGATCTAGCAACCAACGATTGCCAGCGAAGTGATTCAAGCCGTAGCCACGAGAATTTCGCAATGGCGGCGTGCGAAACGCGGGATTGCACAACTCGGGAATGACGGCTCGGAAGCTGGCTGCATTGACGGGATCGTCCCACTCCCGCGAGAAGTCTATCGTGTCGGTTTGGTAGTTCAAATATGGCAAAATTTGAGTGGCCCAACTCTGTGGTGGATCATTCGGATTCTCACGCCATCGCGTGGGCAATGTTCCACGGATGTCATGCGAATTATGAACTGCATGCCCCATCCACTTAAGGTGGTGCTGGGAATTGAAAGCAACTGATTGAGGCAAATCCTCCCCATATAGTGGCTCTTCGGACTGAAACAGCCAAACCGCTTGGTGAGTCACGCCAATGATGGAGGTCCCGGCGATAAACATCACAACAATTAATCCGACAACCGAAACTGTCGACCGTAATCGCCACGAAACCGACCGGCTATCACTTTCGTTATTCGTCTCTCGAAAGAACCATCGTAGTAGATAATGTGCGATCGCAATGACCCCGCCGATCCCAACTAAGAAAATCGCAACACCATCCCAGCGAATCGTCAACTGACTGCCAACACGACGCAGAAACCCAAACCAACCGAACATGAGATCGGTGATAATTTCACCACAAACACCAGGCGGGGTTACCCACATCAACAGGGTCAGCAAGACCATCGGCAGTACAAACAACGCAAGCAGAGCGTACGCCAGCGATTTCATGGTTTCGACCCCGGCCATTGAGACTCAGAGTCATTCCGTTCGAAAGGCTTCGGTGTCCAATCGGGTTCACGTGGGGAGACATCCGCCGGTTCGTCACGAATCGAATACGTCGCGCCGTCTTTTTTCCAAGCTCCCGGCGTCATCAACTCCCGGGCACCGGATATCATGGTGAGAACGACGAGAAACATCAGCCCCCAAAGCGCTACAATCGCCAACGATTTGGCGAATGACAACTGTGGCAATCGAGGCCAGTCACGAGTCAAACCATTCCAAAGAAGTTTGACAGCCAACGCTGACGCTACGATGCCGACTAGGAAAAACGAGATCGCTTGCAAACGCTGATGTGGAGATTCTCTGAGTCGCAGGATCGTTTGGAGGTCCTCAGTCAACGGAGCAGGCATCCCCGCGATTGCAGACGGCGAACCCAAACCGCCAAGAACGGCCACCAGAACAACCACGGCAACTCGAATAGATCGCATACCCAAAGATGTCCACATTTCTTCGAAAGCGACTTCACCGTTTATAACCGAACGGGATTCGCCATGCGAACATTTCTACACGTAATGCGATGATTTAGCGCCACTTCATCTGACGGCTCAGCATGAGTAGGCGGTTTCCGAGTTGCGAGGTGTGGGCGAAGTTGCGGAGACGATACCAGGAGTTCGTGGCGAATCGGCGTAGTGGGCGACGATCGACACTTCCCATCGCAAGCTTGCGGGTGGATGTCATCAAGGCCGCTTTGACACGGTTGATTCCGCGACCCAGATCGATATCAGTCACGCCTTGCTCGCAAGCGGCTCGAAACATATCCAGGTGTAAGATTAGCCCCGGCGAGTATCGCGAAAAATCCGGATCATGCGCGGGAATCATAGAAACGTAACTGGATCGACATTGCATTCCGAAGTGCAACGCGACCGGCTGATCATCGGCGAACAAGCCCGAAAGTTGACCCCTGACACTCGGCTCCTGGATCTTCAAAACTTCACTCAAGAACTCCCGCGTGCATTCCGACTCGAAAACTCCACCGGACTTGCCCTGACTCGTTTGATCGTGCTTCCAGCGAATCATCGTTTCGAGGTGTTCTCGATCGGTCACCTGATCCACGTACCGCACGACGCCAACCTCGCGAGCAAGTTTTCGTCTTTTCCGCTCGGCTTGTTTCAGCTGAGATGTCCCCGACTTCCGTCGGCCCTCGAGATACGCTTCAAAATCCCCGGAAAGCTCCACCCACGCAGCGTCATCATGAGCTTTCTGGTATGCTTGGCTCCACGTTTGCGTGACCGGCAAATGGTCAAAGTGCCAAGCAGACAGTCCAACTTCTCGACAAAGTTTCAGACCATCAATCTCAAGCCCCGGCCGATGCACAATCCCATGGGTCTCACTGAAGGGATAACCAACCGGCCAACCGACTTTGCCTTCTTGCTGGAAGGCAAAGAATCCGAGCGGGGAGTTGCCACTGAATAACGTAGCCACTTTCACACCAGGCAGAGTCTTCCCGGCTGCAATGGCAAACTCAGGACAAAAATGCGGATGCGAGAACGACTCGTCACATTGAGTGATCTCTCGCCAGACGGATACAAGTGAAGAGTCTAACGAAGCGGCATCATCGACTTGAACAGCGTCGATTCGTGACGTGTCACCGTGAAAGGACGTAGACATAGACATATCAAAAGCAGCTAGGAACGCTTGGAAGAAGATGGGCTCATTCAAGTGGTATGCCACTTCGATCGTCACGCAACATCAAACTTCTTCCACAACGCGAGTTCTAACAGCTCCATGTCAATCGTAAGGATCGTCCGTATTGTGCGAACACACAGTTAAGCGGCCCGCCGATGTTGAGGCTCAACCTGACGATCGGAAACAGCGTCGCCAGTCTGCACAACTCCGTCACTCCGAAAAACACGAACGAAGGTCGCTGCAATAATGTAGAGATCGAACAGGAACGATTGTCGAGTGAGATACTCGGCATCGTATTCAACTTTGGCAGGAATCGAGAGTTCGTCACGACCGTTGATCTGTGCCCAGCCGGTTAACCCTGGCGCGAGTTTCTGCACACCTCGTGCAGTCCGAAGAGCAACGAGATCATCTTGATTATAAAGAGCCGGTCGTGGGCCGACGAAACTCATATCACCCACAAGAATACTAACGAGTTGTGGCAACTCATCGAGACTTGTCTTCCGCAGGAAGTGTCCGAGCGGCGTGATCCAGTTGCGAGAATCTTGCAACAGGTGCGTCGGAAGTTGTGGAGTATCAGTCCGCATGCTCCGAAACTTTGGCATTCGAAAGATCAAATTATCTCTTCCCACCCGGTCCGACCAATGCCAAGCTGGGCCACGCGACGTCAACCGGACTAGCATGGCAATGATAGTCATCGGGACCGCAAACACGACCAGCAAACTCGCTGCGAGACACATATCGAACAGACGTTTCATCTCGATCACTTTCTACAACGACGAGAACCAGCCAACTCTAGGCAGCACGCAGTTCTGACTGATTTTGAAGTTGATACCAAGCCACTTCTCGCTCAATCCCCTCAGTGAGTGACACACGGTAGCGAAAGTCAAAATCCTGACGGAACCGAGTCCCATCGTATGCCTCGTCAACGAGCCATTTCGCAAGGGTCTCTGAAACTTTTTCGGCTTTACGCGATACTTTCGGCACAGGCAATTTCGCGAGGGCTGCAAAGGGGAGGCATACATATCCTGTAGGAATGTGCAATCGCGGCGAGCGTTTTCCGAGAGCCTGATAGATAGCACCGACAAAGTCCCGCATTGGTACGGCATCAGACGAAATATTGTAGACACGATGCGAACTTGGCAACGTGTGCGAACGAGCAACCGTCAAACAAGCTCTAGCAGCATCGTCACGAAACACAAGACTCTTACGATTCTCTCCCCGCCCAATCATGAGAAACCGTTTGTTATCAATAGCCCGAATTAGTCGAGCGACATTGCCGCCATCTTCTTCGCCATAGATAACAGCCATCCGCAGCATGACGATTTCAAGCCCCGTCTGCTCAGCGACTTCCGCGAGTTTCGCTTCGGCATCCGCCTTGCTCTGAGCGTATGGACCAATGGGATCTCTTAGTGTCGTTTCATCAATCGGTTGAGGACAATCCGGGTTATAGACCTTGATTGAACTGACATGCACAAACCGCTCAACACCTTGCCGTGCGGCCGCTTCAGCCAATCGAACCGGAGCACTAACATTCACTCGTTCAAACCGAGCAAAGTCATCCTGGGTCGCATCGAACTGATGAGCAAGCCCTGCTGCATGAATGACACATCGTGTACCTTGCACGAGTCGATCGCACTGTGAAGCCGTGAGTTGTTCGTCAGCAAGATCGACCGGAAGAAAACTAGGCAAGCGGCCAGTGGGATCGCGTCGTCCAGTCGTGCGAATTGGAACAGACTCCGAGACAGCCTGCGCGACGATCGCACGACCAAGAAAACCGGTGGCTCCCGTGACTAGTATCGGGGCTTGCATTGGCTGACTCCTCGACATCTTTCAAGCCGCTCGACGAATCGATTCCTGATCCGACAAACCAGTTGCCGGCTGATCCCAAATCGATTTAGGCGTATGACTATCGGCTCGTAACAACTCGCGGTATGCAATCGCAACTTGTTCGAAAGAGAAGCGTCGTTCCGCAGCTCGACGTGCTCGGAGTCGCATCTCGGCAAGCCCTGCAGGATTTGATCGAGCCGTTTCTATCGCGTTACGAAAGGCATCGACATCATTCGGGGGAACGACCCAACCGATTCGTTCCTCGGCAACTGTCCGAGCGAGTTCTGACTCTGGGTCAGCGACTGCAATCACAGGACAGCCGACCGCCATCACATTGTATAGCCGGCTCGGTACTGAAACCCCTGCCATTGCAGGAAGAAAACTAATCACCGATACATCAGCCGCTCGCAGCAAATCATTCAGTTCTTCACGCGGGCGGCGATCTGCGACTGTTACGTTTGCGAGTTTCTCGGCGGTCACAGTTTCTGTCACCCAAGCCTTCCGGGCACCGGAACCGACTAGCAGAAAATGCAGATCGCTAGCATCTTGCATGTCTCGTGCTGCTTCGACGATAACATCAAGGTTGTGTGTTAGCCCCATATTGCCCGAGTACTGAACAACAAACTTCCCCTGCAACCCGAACTGTTCGCGGATCTGATTGGGCTCACTATCATAGGGACTGCGCGGAGCAAGTTTGAGGTCTGCCCAATTCGGAATCATCGTGACGCAGTCGGAACGCTCCGGAAGTTTACTAGCAATCCGCTCAAACATATCTCGCCCAAGAACGATGACATGCCGCGCAGAGTTCAGCAGTCTACCGAACACAAGGTTCAAGACTTTATAAGGCCAAGATGTTGTGCGAAGCATCCCGGCAGCAGCGACTGCATCGGGATAGACGTCATGAATCAACAAAGAATAGTCGACGCCACGAAGACGACAGGCTAACCCGACTGCCAGCGGCGAGATTGGCGGCACGTTCACGACAAGCACACGATCGTTGCGTCGCAGCGACCAGAACATTCTCCAAAAGATCGACAGGCTCACAGTGAGTAAGTTGACGACTCTTAGAGGTAACACGTTCTTGTCGAACGTCGTACTCCAGACGCGACGAATCGAGACGCCTTTGTGCACCTCATGCCAAGGCGAACGTTTGTCACGGACTGTATAAGAAGGTTGCGTGCAGAGAACACGCACATCGAACTCTTCCGCGAGTCCCTCAGCAATGCCGGTGAGAAAATAACCAGTCGGGTTATCGTCTGGATAGTAAACCTCGGAAATCACCCAGACTCTTTGAACCGGGGTTTCACTATGCTTCACATCGACCGGCATGGCCTAACAACCTTACTAGTAGTAAACCCTGGCGGGAGTATCTTTCTCTAGCATTTCAGAAGCGAGAGACTAGCAACACATGCTAAGACAGTTTTCATGTCTACTTGTTACTGGCCTATCACTTGCATTCTTTATTCAGCCTCATGAATAAACACGAGGAACTGACCATGTGCCATTGGCGGTGCTTCGTAGTCGACAGGACTTAGGCCAGCTGCTATGGCTTCTTGTTGCAAGGCATCGACTTTCTCTTTGGGAAAGCGATGACAAGACAGAATGACCACATCTTTCCCATCGGGACAATGACTTTCGCGTTTGCAGATGGTTTGATTGACCCCGTGTGCAATGGCCTCTGGTGTGATGTGGGGAACGTCGTCTAGCAAGTGATACCCCACCCGCACAGCATGCAGGTCCACTGTGACCGAACGAATTTTGGGAATCTCGGATTTGAGAAACGTTGCCATCGAGGCTTCGGCTTCGCGGGTTTCGTGCCATGTGGTGAACGCATCTAACCAGCCGAGTGAAATACCGATCGCGATGGCACAGGGAACGACTGTCCGTCGGAGCCAGCGACTTCCCGATAACCGCAAGACCTGACGACTCCACCACGCCAATGCAGTCCACAATCCGATCCCGGCAAATGGCACCAAAACGAGATACGTGGGGAGGAAGTATCGAGAGCTAATCACTCCTAATGTGCCAAACAAAACCCAGACTGCAGCTAATACAGTGAGGGAGAAGACGATGAGAACCCAGAACTCTTTTCGCCAAAATCGTTGTAGTGCAGTCATTAGTCCGATGACTGCCAACACGAAGTTGACAGGTTCGAACATACGGATCCAAGCGTGGAAGAATTTTCGCAGCCGATATCCAAATGCAAGGGGTTCCGAAACGGAAACCATCGATTCCGGCCTGACCGCTGGCAGCGGCGTGGTTTGAGGTTTCGGCAACGCGGTTGCAGCGGGTTTCGGAATCGTCATCTGCATTGACGATGGCAACATCGATACGGATGCAGTGGTCAAGGATGTTGGTGGCACTGGCGTCGGGGTTGGTTCGAAGGCGGATTGCATCCATTGCCAGCCCAATTGAAAGTGCGTCAGTCGCCCCCATTGCCACTCGCTTTCTCCCCGCAAAAGGGTGAGATTGATGACCAATATCAGAAGCGGTGTCATTGCGAGCCATAGCCCGGTTCCGCAAATGAGTTTGCCAACTTGCGGTCGGCGACTCCACGCGTTCAACGCCATCCAGATCAAGAGTGGTCCTAGCAACAGCCACCCTTCGCTACGGGTATGGACGGCCAACGCCATTGCCAATCCGCCGAGGATGAAGAACTTGAGTCGGTTCTCGCTAGTTGCGCGGTAGCCGAGATAGAACGACAGAGCCAGCAGAAACCAGAATGTCGGTTCGCGGATTGGCTCGACACTCAACTCAATGAATTCGGGATGAATCGCGTAGAGAAAACTCGCAAGGGTAGCGACTCGATCGTCGAACATTCGGCGAATCCAGCCAAACATCGGCAACACAGCGAGGCTGGAAATCACCGCCCCCCATAGTTTCGCAGCCAGCAACCATCCAAGCCCCAATCGATGCAACCCCAAGAGAATAATTGGGTAAATGTTCAGATTGAGGTACGCAAAACCTCTCCCAAACTCCCCATCCTCGAATGCATCCGCAACAGAGGTATAGTAGTACCCATCGTTACAGACGGGGCCGATGCGGGCGACCATGACCAGTCGGGGGATCAGGCAGAGCAAAAACAGCACGAGCAGTGTACGTGACGCCATCGTCACCGAACCGTCAACCGACGGGCTGGCAAGTTTTCGCAACGGAAATGCACAGCGAAATCGCATTGTCGTCCCTGACAAATCCGACTTAACGACGTGGTTAAGCACGGATCATGATGTTATCGCTCTCGGCATCCCGGCCTTAAGCGTGGGGATTGTGTCTGAACACGCCATCTGAGACAAGAGAACTTTCGCACCGTCCCAATGTCCTACTAACCCCACAAGAGCCCAAAAGGGGTTGCACCGCCTGAGACAATTGGGGCGAGAATCCTGTTTTTGCCCGGTTTTTTATGGGCACCGGTGAGGATCCGGTTTTTGTTCAATGTTGAGTGCCCACGCCACGTAGCTATGATGGCGGTTTGCGTCCCGTCCGCGTATTGCCTTGTGAGATTCCCAATTCACCATGACTGTTCCCAGTTCCGGCCCGACATCGACCGGCCCACGTCTGCAGACTTTTCAGCCTCCTCAGGGTGATTTGGCGTTGATTGCCGGGTCGGCAAATCCGATGTTGGCCTCCGCGATCGGCAATTTCCTTGGCATCCGACCGCTCAAGAGCGAAGCCATTACGTTTAGTGAAGGCAATGTGTTCGTGCGGATTTTGGAAAATGTTCGCGGGCGGGACGTGTTCGTCATCCAGGGCGTGCATGCTCCGGTGAACGATAATTTCATGGAGTTACTGTTCTGGATCGACGCCCTCAAGCGTGCCAGCGCTCATCAGGTGACGGCTGTGATTCCGTTCTTCAGCTATGCCAAGGGCGATAAGAAGGACGAGCCTCGGGTTTCGATCCGAGCCCGCGTTTGTGCGGATGCCATCGAAGCAGCGGGAGCCGACCGCGTATTGACAATGGATCTCCACAGCCCACAGATTCAGGGATTCTTCCGTGTGCCGGTCGATCATCTGTATGGTCGGCATGTCCTCTGCGAACACATCAAGAAGTTGAACATTCCCGATCTCGTGGTGTGTAGCCCGGACACGGGGTTTGCGAAGGATGCGTCTGCGTTCGCGAACTTGCTCGGCACACCGGTCGTGATTGGCACGAAACAACGCGTCGATCACAGCGAAACGGCTCGCGTGCTGGAAGTCATTGGGGAAGTCGCTGGGAAGAATGTGTTGATGGTCGACGACTTCGCAATCTCCGGTGGTTCCCTCGTAAGCATGGCGGAACTGCTGAAAAGCCGCGGTGCGAAAGACATCTACGCCGCGATTTCCCACGCCGTCTTCGCCTCCGGTGCAGCCAAGAAATTGGGTCAAAGCGAGATCAAAAAGCTGTTCGTCACCGACACGATCGAAGGCCACACCGATCTCCCGCCGAACGCCAAAACCGTCACCGTCGCCCCCCTCTTCGCCGAAGCCATCCGCTCCGTCCACGACCGCACCAGCGTGAGCATGTTGTTTCCGGAGTGATTTTTGTGTGGAGAGTGGAGCGTTGCGGGGTAGAGAGTGGATTCAGGAGATTTCGGACATGGCGAAAAAATTTGCGAGACGTCATACGGAATTAGAGGTTTACCAAACCGCCCTTCAAGCCGCGATGGAGCTATTTGAAGCGTCGAAAGCGTTTCCGATTGAAGAACGCTATTCGTTGACGGATCAGATTCGCCGTTCGTCACGTTCGGTTTGTGCAAATCTTGCAGAGGCATGGCGGAAGAGACGGTATCCGGCGGCGTTTGTAAACAAACTATCTGATAGCGAAGCGGAAGCGGCCGAGACACAAACTTGGATACAGTTCGCCGTTGAGTGCCAATACATTGAGAACGGAGTTGCCCGGCGAATTTACGAGGAATACGACAAGATTATTGGAATACTCGTCAGCATGTCACGCAACGTGGACCAATGGGTTTTGCGACCAACCGAATAATACTCTCTACTCATCACCCTCCACTCTCTACATGATCAACCAGAACGATAACGATAACACTCGAGCTTCGAATATGACCAGCAAACCCGCTCCCAAACTCACGCCGATGATGGAACGTTACCTGCAGGTGAAGGCGGAGAATCCGGGGTCGATTTTGTTGTTTCGGATGGGCGACTTTTATGAGCTGTTTCATGAGGATGCGAAGACAGCGGCTAAGTTGCTCGGGTTGACTTTGACCAGTCGGGACAAGGGTTCGGAGAATCCCGTGCCGATGGCGGGGTTTCCGTATCACTCGCTGGAAGGCTATTTGCAAAAGCTGATTCGGGCCGGTTTACGGGCGGCCATCTGCGAGCAAGTCGAAGACCCGAAACAAGCGAAAGGGTTGGTGAAGCGGGAAGTCACGCAGGTTGTCACGCCGGGCACGCTGACCGATGATGCCCTGCTCGACCCTCGGCAAAGCAACTTCTTGGCGTGTTTGTTTCCGACGAAAACCCAGATCGGGCTGGCTTGGTTGGAACTTTCTACGGGACGGTTTTTAACGACCGATGTCGAACCGACCGCCCTGCTCGATGAGATCGCCCGCATTGGTCCTGCCGAGTGTTTACTGCCCGAACGCAAGCCGGAAGAGTCCTTCAACGAATCGCTGCAGCATGTGCGGGGAATGGTGCTCACCGAACGCCCGGCATGGTGTTTCTCGCGAGAGGAATCCTTGCGGTTGCTGCTCGACCATTTCGGCGTGCAATCGTTGGATGGTTTCGATATCGAACCCGATTCCGCTGGTATTGTCGCAGCGGGAGCGTTGTTGGAGTACGTCCAAGAAACGCAAAAAACCTCGCTTGGCCACATCGCCCGATTGGAACCGTACCGTCGAGGCACGCATCTGATTATTGACGAATCGACCCGGCGAAGTCTCGAACTCACACGCACGCTACGCGACGGCAGCCGAGATGGTAGTTTGCTCGATGTGCTGGATGAAACCGTCACGCCGATGGGTGCCCGATTGTTCGCGGAACGATTGTCGAACCCGCTAACGGACTTGAAAGCGATTGTCGCCCGACATGATGCCGTCGAGGAACTGATCGCCAACGGTTCGCTCGTGCGAAATGTGCGGGAATTGCTCGAACCGATTTATGACCTGCATCGGCTCACCGCACGGGTGGCGACACGGCGGGCGAGTCCGAAAGACCTCGGCTGTTTGGCTCAGACGTTGGCCGCCTTGCCGAAGTTAAAGGCCAAACTTACCGGGCATCAGTCGGCGTTGCTTATGCGGTTGGAAGGCCGATTGGATTTGTGTGCCGACATTCGTTCCGATATCGAAGAGATGCTCGTCGACGAACCGCCATTGTTGACCACCGATGGCGGCATGATTCGCAGCGGATTCCATGCCGATCTCGATGAACTCCACGATCTCGCACGGGGAGGGAAAGAATGGATCGCCAAGTATCAAGCGAAGGAAGCCGAACGCACAAAGATTCCGAACCTCAAAATCGGGTTCAACAAGGTCTTCGGGTATTACCTCGAAGTGACCAAGTCGCACGCCGACAAGGTGCCCGAGAACTATCACCGCAAACAAACACTGAAAAACCAGGAACGCTACATCACGCCAGAACTCAAGGAGCATGAAGACAAAGTTCTGCGAGCGGAGGAAAGTGCGACGGCCCTCGAACAAGAGTTGTTCCATGCCCTGCGAGAACGTGTCGCTGAACAAATTGCTCGGTTGCAGACGACAGCGGAAGTGTTGGCCGAAGCGGATGTGCTCACGACACTCGCCACCCTTGCGATCGCCGGTGGTTATTGTCGACCGGAAATGACGACCGAACCTCTGCTCGACATCCGCGACGGTCGGCATCCGGTGCTCGATAAGTTGCAACCATCGGGCGTATTCGTGCCGAACGATGTGGTGTTGGGGCAAGGGACCAGGGACCAGACACCAAAGCCGGAGGACACATCCACAACGGACAACGGACAACGAACAACGGACCAATTCGGCCGCGTGCAGATTATCACGGGGCCGAACATGGCGGGGAAAAGCACGTACATTCGGCAGGCGGCGTTATTGACGATTCTGGCCCAGATGGGGTCGTTCGTACCGGCGAAGTCCGCAAGAATCGGGATCGCTGATCGCGTGTTCGCCCGTGTGGGAGCGAGTGACGAACTCGGCAAAGGCCAAAGTACGTTCATGGTCGAGATGACCGAGACCGCTCGCATTCTCAATTCCGCCACGAAACACAGCCTCGTCATTCTGGATGAAATTGGGCGAGGCACGAGCACCTACGACGGGATCTCGCTGGCATGGGCGGTCACGGAGTATCTACACGATTGCCTGGGCTCCCGCACGATGTTCGCCACGCATTACCACGAACTCACCGAACTCACGCAAACTCTCAAGCATGCCGCCAATTGGAACGTCGCGGTGCGAGAGGTCGAGGATGGCATCGTGTTCCTTCACAAAATCGTGCCGGGACCGGCGGACAAAAGTTACGGCATCCACGTGGCTCGTCTCGCAGGTGTGCCAGCGGCTGTGGTCGAGCGTTCCCGCGTGATTTTAGAGACACTTGAAGCCGACCATCTCGACGATTCCGGTCGCCCGAAAGTCCCACCACGTACGACCCGCAAGCAAAAGAATCGGCAGCTTTCGTTGTTTCACGATCAGCATCCTCTGCTCGATGAACTCCGCGATCTCAAAATTGAGGAGTTGACTCCGCTCGAAGCTCTCGAAGAATTACACCGCATGCGTCAGAAACTGGTGACGTAGCCGAATTCTATGATCCGTTGTCCGTTGGTTTCCGTTTCCGGGAACCAAGTACCTTCATTCTGTGTCAACTTTTTTGCAAACTCTGGTGAATCACTGAAACTGGAGGTCCGCGATTTCGTATTAACTACACAGCAACGCTTAGAAGACTCGCTGGCAATTCGTGTTTTTCCTCTCTACTTGAAGATCCTCCATGAGCCTTCGCGACAACCAAGCTGATCTCGATCTCACTTTGCAACGCCTCTCGGAAGTGCTTGGCGGCACGGTGCGGGCGTTGAATTTGGATTGCGAAACCGCCGGTTACTTATACCGTCATGTGCGGCGGGAAGGTTCGACCGGGTTCGGTGCATCCCAGCCGATCCGCACGATTCAATCCGGCAGCCGAGGACATGGCGTGTCTTTCGGGATCGAACGCTTCGCCGTGAAGATCGGGGAAACGTTGGTGCCGTTGGCTCGGGCGATCAATCCGTTCGCAGACGAATATGGCAGCCCGCTCAACGATGTTTGGGCCTGTCGCACGGAACATCTGACGATGTTCTACCGTTACCTGCGACGAGGTGTCGAGGAGAAACATCGGCAAATCAAGCCGGTCATGAGAACCGAGTTGAGAACCCGGTTGTGGGACAACACGGTTGGGTTTCTCGAACGAGGTGCGGAGGCGTTCGAACGCTTCGGCGTGCCGTTGAAGCGTGGTGTGCTGCTCGCGGGTGAACCGGGCAACGGCAAGACGATGGCCGCTCGCTGGTTGCTCAATCAGGCCAGCAAACTCGGTTTCGATTGGCGAACCGTGCGGGCGGAAGAGTACGAAATGGCCCGTAATCACGGGTCGGCTCGGGGCTTGTTCGAACTCCAACGCCCCGGCATCATCTTTTTCGACGATCTCGATCAAGCCCTGCGAAACCGGGACGATGTTGGTTCCTCGGGTGATCACAGTACGTTTCTATCAGAACTCGACGGACTTAGCATCCGCCAAGGCGTCGTGTACCTGTTTACCTCGAACGCCCAGTTCAAGCAGTTGGATCCGGCATTTCGCCGGCCCGGTCGAATCGATGTTTTCATTCGCTTCGAAAAACCCGATGCCGCCATGCGACGCGAGTTGATCGTCGAGCACTGGCCGAAAGAAATCGTCGATTGTCTCCCCGTCGATGTCGCGGTCTCTCAGACCAATGGCCTGAGTTTCGCGGAAGTCGAGGAACTTAAGAAACTCTTGGTGATGCGATACCTCGACAGCCGGGAATGGGAGTGGAATTGGGCGTGGGACGAGTTCCGCAATCGCGGCTCGGACGATAAATCCGACCGCTTCATCGGGTTCGTTCCTCGCCACAACGGCCATAAACCCGACGGTCACACGATCGTGAATTAATCAGTCTTGGAATTTCGAAGGCTGGAACCGGTCTCAGCGCGCATCCGCTGTTGATGGCGGGACGACTGCATCTCGTACCATTTCGCATTTATGTTCAATGATCTCACTGAATAGTTGATGTTGAAAGAAGTTGGGTGGCATGCCCACCGCTCGGGGTGGGCATGAGTCAGAAAGGCTCGAATGTCGAAACATGTCCACGCAAAGCCGTGGACATGCCACCCGTTCCACTTGATCAGTGCAAAATGGTACGCGTCCCAGGCTACGAGCCTCAAATTGCGGGCAACACGAACTCCGCGTAGGGCACGGTCCAGACGACCGGGTGAGCCAAGCGATGCCCGATGTAACCGTCTTCGCCGTAGGCGGTGCCGTGATCGGAGCAAATCACGCACAGCACCGGCCCACGCTTTTGCAAAGCTTCGAACAACGGCGGAAGTTGCCCGTCGACATACGCGAGCGCAGCCGCTTGTGTCTCGGGTGAGTCATGGGTGGCTCCGTCCACGTAAAAACGGTTCGGCTGATGTAATGCCGACACGTTGACGAATAGAAAGACCCGCGAACTGCTCGGAATCTGTGACAACGAATCCAACGCCACCCCGACTTGGTTCGCGGTGGAGTTCGGATCGGTCACGCCGAGTTCTTTGGACCAGTAACACTCGTCAAACAACCCCGGCAATACACGCCCCAACGGTGTCGCGGGATTAAAGAATCCAACCCCGCCAACACAGACCGTGCGATATCCTCGGTCACGAAAGCCGGTCACAATATCAGGAGCATCGAACACGGCGGTGCGTTCGGTCGTGGTTTCGCTTCCGGCGAATGCGGCGGCGAATAGTCGCGGATGCGGCCCCGGTGGAATGGGCGTCGGCAGGAACCCGGCGAAGAATGCCTGATGAGCAGCGAAGGTGAAACTCCCTGGCGTATGTCGCGGTTCCCAACCGCTCGCCGGCAGCAAAGAGTTCAGGAACGGTGTGCGTCCTTCCTGCCAGCATCGCAGAGCGACATCGTACCGCAATGTATCCAACGTAATCAGCAAGACGTCGTGCGTGCCAATCATCTGCCGCGCGGACAAGATTTCAGTGTTGGTGGTTTGCAATGACATCGCGAGTTATCCTGGTGCTGGAAAAGTTGCATCCCACAATTCAACTCACGGAGAGCGATCCTCCATGTCTCGTCAGATTTTGCTTGTCACGTTTGCGGTGCTGAGTCTTGTTGTCTCTCACGCTTCCGCCGCCGATCAGCCGAACATTGTCATCATTTTAGCTGACGACATGGGCTTCGGCGATGTTCATGCATTGAATTCCGATTCGACGATTTCCACGCCCAACCTCGACCGTTTGGCGAGCGAAGGCATGACGTTCACCGACGCGCACACACCATCTGCGGTTTGCACGCCAACGCGGTATGGGTTGCTCACCGGACGGTATTGCTGGCGGTCGAAACTCAAAAGCGGTGTACTCGGTGGTTACAGTCCGCCGCTCATCGAACCCGGTCGCCATACCATCGCCGATATGCTGACCGAAAACGGCTACCACACTGCCGCGGTCGGCAAATGGCACCTTGGAATGGAGTTGCCAATGCTGCCCGGAAAAGATGTGAAGAGTTCGCAATGGGATGGCGATCCCGGCATCGATTGGAATGGAAAAATCACCGACAGCCCGATCCATCACGGGTTCGACCAATACTTCGGGGTAAGTGCCTCACTCGACATGGCTCCGTATGTCTACATTCGCAACGATCGGTTTCCAGTTCCGCCGTCGATCCAACAACCGGCTGTCAAATTTCCGCACTTTGTCCGCAAGGGGCCACGTTCGGAAGACTTTGAAATTGACGAAGTCCTTGATCGACTGACGAAGGAATCCGTCGAGTTCATCACCACCGCAGCGAAGAAAGATGAACCGTTCTTTCTGTACTTCCCGTTGACCGCACCCCACAAACCGACGCAGCCGCACGAACGTTTCCGAGGCAAGTCGAAACTCAATGAATACGGCGACTTCGTGATGCAGGTCGACTGGACCGTCGGCGAAGTGCTCAACGCGCTCGACAAATCTGGAGTCGCGGACGAAACGCTTGTGTTTTACTCGTCGGACAACGGTTCCTATATGTTTCGTTACGATGATCCTGAGAAGAAAGACCATGTCGACGATTCGTCGATTCAGGGTTTCCGTGCGGAACATCATCGCGCAAACGGACCATTTCGCGGAACGAAGGCGGACATCTGGGAAGCGGGCCATCACGTGCCGTTGTTCGTCCGGTGGCCCGGGAAAATTGCCGCCGAATCACGATGCGACGAACCCGTGTGCCTGACCGACTTGTTTGCGACCGCGGCCGACATCGTGGGAGCGAAACTCGACAACAACATGGCCGAAGACAGTGTGTCTCTGTTGCCGATGTTGCAAGGCAAAGAAATTCGGCGATCGGCTCCGGTGATTCATCATTCCGTCGCGGGGATGTTCGCGATTCGCGACGGGAAGTGGAAACTCGTTCTCGGCAACGGTTCTGGCGGTCGACAACAACCAAAAGGCAAACCCTTCGGCAAACCGTACGAACTGTATGATCTGTCCACCGACATCGCCGAAGAGAACAACGTTGCCGACGAGCATCCCGAAATCGTGGAACGTCTCACGAAAATGACGGAAACGATCCGCGAGAGCGGCCGAAGCGTCGAACGGTAAACGCAATCAGACGACATGCCCATGCGAACCGTGGGCATGTCGTCTGATGTTCGCTGCGAGTGGTCGACTTTGCGTCGTCGCGGTTTTCGTCTCGGAGAGTCCGCAAGACAACGGTCTAGTTCACGACTTCCAGGCCTTCGGCTCCGATCGATTTGAGCTTTTTGATCGTGTTGTTACCTGGCACGAATTCCCATTGTTGAGCGTCGGCTTTGCTTCGGGGACCGCCGATGCGTTCTTGCCGCCAGATCGTCGCTTTATGCGGCGCTTTGGAGTGCAGCACGTATTTGCCTTTGCGTTCGTCGAAGGTAATGGTATCGGCTCGGCCCTGGAACGTCCGGCCTTCGACTTCCGCATTGCCTTCGGCGAGCAACTCCACCCAGGTCGTTTTCTTTTTGCCATCGACAGGGGCGGCGTTCTTGTCTTCCAGCTGTGTGAACTGTAACCGATCACATTGCATCAACCCGGCTTCCGGTCCAAAGTCGTCGGGATTGACAGTCTGTGGATACCGTTCGACCGGTCCATACACCACTTGGACACGATCTTGAAATGTCTGGACTTTCTGGTTGATGTTCCCGACCGTTGGGCCATGGAAATCGATCTTCAGATAGTCCCAGCCATCCTTTTTCTTCACAGCCCCGGCATTCGCTTGCACTTTGGAGTTGGGAGCGAGTGCGGCCCGGTTTTCGTTGCCGCGTCGCCAAACTTTGATCCAACCGGGGCCTTGAGCTTGCGTGTCGCCAGTCGTCTGATTGAGCCGAAACTCAGAGAAGCTTCCACTCCGCACTTCGCTGATTTTCTTGTCTTCGTACAGGTAACTATCGAACTGCACGTTGTCTTTGCAGATGACGACTTCGATATTCGATGTTTCCTCACGCGTTCCATCGGGCTTGCGATTTTCCAATCCCGATTGGCGACGGTCGGTGGAGAAATCGATCCGCTCGGTGAGAAACACTTCCATCTCGGCACAATGAAGACTGCTATCTCCCAAGACGGCAGCGACTTGCCCAAAGAAGTTGGCCTGTTTGCCGTCGAAGGTCATTTGCTCGCTCCAATGGATATCGAGCGGCGTTTCCTGTTCGAGTTTTTGCCCGTCGAGCGACCGTTTTACGGGTAACTGCAACAATCCTTTGCCCCGTACCGCTGATTGATTGGCAGCTCGATCGAGGAAGATTTCCTTGCCTTCGATCAACAATCCTTGGTCCCGCACGTGCGCGGGACTTCCGAAGATTGTCATGACCTGATCGTGTTTGTCGACATCCGCATTCGGACCATCGGGATCGCCGGTGGGCGGATTGACCACGTGTAAATGGTCGCCATCAATGGTGAGTGGTTTGTCCGGGTCATCGCGGAACTGCACGACTCGCACACCGTTCTGTGCGTGAGCTTCGGAAATGTGCGACTTCCGCCCCGATTGTCCTTGGAGAATCATCACCTTGAGCAGGTCGGCCGTGAGGTGGATTGGGTTGTCATCGTCGGTGGACGCCGGCGTTGCGATGGTATTGTCTGCTCGGTAGGCAGCCAGCTGAATGACCGGTGCGGACTCCGTTTTGGCTGTTCGATCGGCTTGCATCACCGTCTGTGCAACCTGTGTCTCGTGGGGAACGACCTGTGGTTTCGCCAACGCGGTCAACTGTGGAATTGGTTGCCCAGGGGCGGGAAATGGTTCGAAGAAGGCTTCCAAGCGTTTCGTACGACCTTCCAAATCGGGACTGACGACAGCCACATTTTGCAACGCCAGCAACCGTTTTGGCTGCATGCGTTCGCTCGGATTGTCATTGATTCCGGGTTGTGTTCCCGGTCGTCGCGTTTGCGGTTCTAGCCACAGACGCATCACATCGGCAGCCAGTCCGAATTGACGTTTCGGTTGGCGAACTTGCACTCCGCCCAGAAGTTCGATGATATCCAACCCGCCAGCCGGATCGGGATATTTCCGAAGTTCTTGGTTCCATTTGGCGGCGAATTCCACGTCGTCGGAGGTTTTCTCCAGGTTGGTCAACCAACCTTCGCCACGACACCACACGCGATCGACTTCCCCGCCCTCGCGGTGGATGAGTTCGATCTCCGGAGCGTTCATTTCACTCCGACGTTGCAGCACACGGACCGCTTCCGACGCGGTCATTTTCGCCGTCCGCAGGTCGATGTCGTAGTCCAAACGATTCATGGTCGCGGTGAGCTGATTACGTTCCGACCGCAACACGACTTGCCGACCTTCGGCTTGCAGACGTTTGAATTTCAGCTTGGAATCCAAACCCTGAAAACCGTCGGATTCCTCCGCCGATTCCACAACCACTTTTTCGGGCGTCGTTTTCTCGCCGGATTCGAAGAACAGCGTCATGCGGTCCGACTCGAGCGAGTTGTATTCTTCCGCAGCGGTCGGTTGATACACCCGCACCTCATCGCGGAAAGTGGCGACGTTGCGTTCCACGTCGAACTCGAACGGCCCGGCACTGCGGACCTTCACGATGGTCGGCTCTTTCGACTTGTTGTCGTCCTCGGGCTTCGTGTCGCGATTCAGCCCCATGGCATCGGAACCGCCTCGGAATTCGAGGTCCATCGACACATTTCGACGTAAAAGCACTTGCCGAAACCCTTTGACGGCCAACTTTTCTTCCTGTTTGGCAACCGGGTCTTCGATCAAATGGATCTGCAAACCGTGGCCATGACCGTGATGCGGACCGTAGTGAAATCGCACTTGGCCATCACACCAAATCTGCATCGCGTTCTCGGCGAATAGAAAATTCCGACCGGCCACTTTCAGATCATCCGGTCCTTGAATCGCGACGTCGCCTTCCAACGAACCGCCAATAACCCGGCCGGGGTCTGGGTCTTTGAAGTCGAACTTCTTGGCAAACTTCACATAAGCCGACTGACTGACCACGGTATACGGTTGCTTGTCGGGATCGTGATCTTTGTCGACCCAGATCATTGCGAATGGGGTGAAGCGGACGGCTTCGTCATTGTCGAGGAGTTCGTAATCCTCGAAATAAATGAATGCCTGATCGGTGCGAATGACGGACTTTGCGTCCGCAGCCCAAGGTTGTGAGGGCAACCAGCGTTCCGCCATTTTGATGCCCTGCATCGGCGGCGGTGCGGGTGGAAGACTGCTCGGATTTTCGTTCCGCCCGATCGTCGGAGATTCCACGATCGGATTGATGACCATCGAGTACACGAGATAGAACCCCGTGAGAATCCCGGCAGTCATCACCGTTAATGCGAATCGCCCCCATCCTGTGTCACCCGCGGGTGGTCGACCGGATGGAGACGGTGTTCCCTGAGGCGGCATCACAGTCACGGCTTACCCCGCATCCAAAAGAGATTGATTCGACGTATCCTCGTCGCGAGGCAGCAAGCCGATGACGTCGGTAATGTCGATCAAACCAATCGGTTGGTGATCGGTATCGACGACCGGAAGTTCGCTGATCTTCTTGCTGGAAAGTAACTCGACCGCGTCAGCCAACCGTGCAGAGGGGCTGATCGTCAGCGGTGTTTTCGTCATCACATCGCCAATGCGGGCATCGAGTTCCGCATCCAATCGATTCTCCAGCAGCCGCGCCAAATCGCTGTCAGTATAAAGACCGCTCAGACGACCGGTTTTGTCGACTAGCATTACGGCACCGGTGCGACGTCCGACGTGTTCGACTCGCATAAAGACTTCGCGAACGGTCGTGTCTTCCGAGGCGATCCGCAGTTCACTGCCCTTCCGCATGACGTCACTGACGTGTGCCAGCTTTCGTCCGAGACTTCCGCCCGGGTGATAAACCGCGAACTCCTGTGGCGAGAAGTTCTTGAGTTGGGCCACCACCAACGCGAGGGCGTCGCCAATCGCCAGCATGATTGTGGTGCTGGTCGACGGTGCTAAGCCGTGTGGACCGACTTCTTCGATCTTTCCCAGCGGAATTGTGACTGTCGAACCACGACCGAGCGTGCTGGACTTCTTCGCCGTCACCGCGACAATCGGCACTTTCATTCGCTGAATCGTGGGCAACAACCGGTTGACTTCCTCGGTTTCGCCACTGTTCGACAGGGCGAGCAGCACATCATTCGTGTGCAAACACCCCAAGTCCCCGTGGACGGCTTCAGCCGGATGCATAAAGTGCGACCGCGTCCCAGTTGACGACAATGTCGCCACAATTTTCTGCCCGATCAGTCCGGCTTTGCCGATTCCGGTCACAATCACGGAGCCTTCACACTCCGCAATCAATCGGACGGCTTCGCAGAACGACGCGTCGAGTCGTTGCGACAATGCCAATAGTGCATCGGCCTCGTCCCGCAAGATCGCGCGGGCTTCGCGGAGCTGTTCAAAAGGTGTCAGTGGACTATCAGACCAAGCGGCCACGGAGTTCATGGGCGTCATCCTTGACGAAGGAACACCTGCCGGAAAAGGGAATTTCGCAAGTGGCGCGGAGTATATCCCTGGTTCCGGCAACGGGTCAATCCGAACCTTGAGCGGCGTGTCCGAGAGGAAAATGGGGTCCGTTGAAGGCAGTCGCGGGTCGATGCGTCATCGTGACGTAGTAACCGTCTGGCTCCATAACCTGTTCTGTGTCAAAAGGTTCGAGCCGAACTTCGTCAGGAAGTTCAATGCGTCGTAACGGCTGAGAGCCCGTCACCACGAAGCCGAGTCGCTCGTAAAATCGGATCGCATGCGAATTGTCCTGCATCACATGCAGCACAATATCGGAGGGATCGAATGTTGCCTGCGACCAGTAAATTAATTGACGGACTGCCAATGACATCAGCCCGGGTTCTGCATCGGGCACCCCGCGAACAATGTTGTCGAGTTCCATCGTTCGCTCGGGACTCAAACAGTGTGTCAGCCCGACATGACCGATGATCTGCCCCGTGGGATCGACGACGAAAAACAGGATTCGGTCAGGAACATCTAGCAGGTGCGCTCTCAACCAACGGTGAGTTCGTTCCTCGGTAACTTCGAAAAACGAGGGGAATGTCGTGATTGGTTTGCGAAACTCGGTCAACAAGCGAACGACCGACGGTAAATCGGCGTGACATTCACTCACCGGGACGAGAAATCCCCGGTTGCCAAGTAACGAGATGGAAACCGCTGGCAAATCGTCGCGATTCCCGATCGACTTCCGTCGGGCGAAGTCCTCGGTGATCTGCTGGGAATATCGAGCAACGACTTGCGAGTTGGCAATGAACGCGACCATGGTAGTCTCGGAAGGATGGTGTGGCTACGACACTGTAGGTAGAACCACCTTAAAAACCCGGGGTTACGCTAAGACAGCGCAATTTCGACGAAGGGAACTGAAAAACCGTTCGCCGCGACAGCTCTGCGATTCGGGTGGGTTTCTGCAACATCGACGCTCGACTCGAATGGCCTTTGGAATGTAACGAAGTCGATTCAACCCGTGTTATTCTCGATTTGCACCGCTATACTGGATGTGTGACTCGCTATCTCAACACGATTGGCGACTGCTCGTCAAGGCTGGGCTTTCATGATTGATTTTCGAACAGTACTGGTCCGTTCCCGCGTGCGTTGGAGTGGGATCGGATTGATGTTTCTGCTGGCGTCCTTGTGGTCTCCTGTAGTGGGTTGGGCTGATGACAAACCGGCCCCGACTCCCAGCGAGGTTGCCGAAAAGATTGCGGAAGCAGTCACCGAAGCGGCCGTAGAAGCCGTGGCCGAAGAAGCCGTGGCCGAAGAAGGTGAAGCGGCCGACGCAAAACCTGAGAAACCGGCGAAACCGAAACCGGCCGCGAATCCGCTTGGGCAGATCTTTCGGGGCATTTTTGGGCAGAAACCGCCACAGAAAATCATTCCGCAGAACAAGAACACTCCGAACGCTCCACCGCAACAAACTCGTCCAGCCGAAGCGGCGACGGAAAACGACGAAGAAGAGGACGAGAAAACCGCTCGCGATCATATCGACCTGCGGGCTCCGCATGATCGGGAAATGGCCAAAGCGCTGCGGCGGGCGAAGCGATTCATCGAATCTGCCAAGGAGTCGAATCAACCGGCCGACTGGCAAAACGCCATGGATACGCTCGCTCATCTGTTGGGCTCGGCGGAGGCCAAACCCGAGGAAGCTAGCCCCCGAACCGCAAGTTTTTCCGTCATTCGGCAGGAGAACGGTGAGTGGACCCCTGCTGCGGATATCGCCAATGATCTGCTCGCGGAACTCCCGGCGGAATACCTCAATTTGTATCGGGCGAATTACGGGGGACGTGCTCAGCAATTACTTGACGAGGCCGTTCAACAGGGAGACGCGGAGGCAATCGGGCAAATCGCGTTTCGGTACTTCCACACTCAGGCCGGACAAGATGCACTCAATTACGTCGGCATGTATCACGCAGATCGGGGCGAACTCGGTTTGGCCGCTCGTTGGTTCGCACGGTTGCTGAAGTCAAATTCCGAGATCACTCAAAATCCGCGTTGGCAACTCAAAGCCGCTATCGTCCTGAAGGCCGTCGGAAATCCGCTCGCGGATGAGCTGATCGAAAAGTTGAACGGAACGGCCGAGCCAATCACGGTTGGTGCGAATACCGTCGTCAAACCGCAGGAAGTGATCGGGAGTTTACAGACCTCCTCTGCGATGTCCCCCGTGCAACAGAACTGGCCCATGTTATTGGGGAACGCCAGTCGCACGGGAACTGTGGAAGGCGATGAACCGTTGCTGCTGCCACGTTGGCATCATCCGCTGACGAACTTCGAACACGGTGTCGAAAGCATCGAGATGCTTGCGGATGATTTGATCGACATCGGTCGTTCCCCCCTGCCCGCGTTCTTCCCCATTGCAGTGGATGGGAAAATCGTGACTCGCACACTTCGCGGCGTCTCTGTTTACGATGCCGAAAGTGGAACCGAAATCTGGGAAACTCGCGAAGGGTTGTCCGCCGAGCGGATTCTTTCCGGCGTGCGATTGCCAGGTCCGTTCAATGGGGCAATTGGTCCAGGGCTGGGTATACAACAGGGTTTGGCCTTCCCGACCAGTTCCCCCGGCTATTACAGCGGCTATAACGCCGAACAAGATAAGCTAACGAACCTCCTTTTCCGGAATGGAACGTGGGGAGTAATTTCGAGTGACGGACAGCGAATGTACGTCATCGAAGACCATGCGATTCTCTCGCAATTCCAACCCGGCAACACTTGGGCGTTTCAGAACGGCAATACCGACCCATACCATCGCGATTTCTCAAGCAACAAGATCTCCGCATACGATCTCCGGTCCGGTCGCTTGGAATGGGAGATTGGTGGTCAAGCGACGGACGAACCGTTCGATCGCCGATTAGCCGGTTGGTATTTTTCCGGCGTGCCCACATCGGATAGCAACCGGCTGTACGTCATCGGTGAGAAAGACAGCGAAATCTGGTTGTTCGCATTGGAACCTGAAACGGGACGACCGCAGTGGTCACAACTGCTCGCCTTCACCGATACGGAAATCTCACTCGATTTCGGTCGTCGCTGGTGGAATGCTCAACCCGCCGTGAAAGATGGTGTGATCGTCTGCCCGACAACGATCGGTTGGCTGGTCGCGGTTGACCAAACTCAGCACGCGATTTTGTGGTCCCATCGTTACGATCCGCCGTCCCCACAACCGAGACATTCTCATTCTCGCAACGAGAGTTTTGTCGTTCAGCCCACATCGCTTAATGGTCGCTGGACACCGTCTGCTCCTGTTGTCTCCGGCCGCAACGTCGTCTTCACCGCCCCTGAATCACAACAGGTCGTTTGTCTCGACTTGTTTACCGGTCAACCGAAATGGCAACGAAACCGCGAAAACGATTTGTACTTGGCTGGCGTATTCAACGACCAAGCCGTCTTCGTCGGCCGCACACAAATGCGAGCTCAAAACGTTACCACTGGCGAAACCGCTTGGACGCTGGAATACAAAAAAGACACCGAAAGCAATGACGATCTGATGCGACCATCCGGACACGGAATTGCCGTCGAAGGTGTGTACCATTTGCCGTTACTTTCGGGGCAACTGTTGTCGGTTGAGTTGGGAACCGGGAAGATTCGATCGCGATTGTTTCTCCCCGAGAATCGCTCGGCCTTGGGCAATCTGTTGATGCATCAAGGCTTGCTGATTTCCGTCGGCCCGAATGGCATTACGGCGTTCGAGCAACGCGATGCCGTCCAGCAGGCCATTCAAGATCGGCTGAAAGACAACCCCCAAGATGCCTGGGCGTTACTTCGTCAGGGGGAAATTGAATTACTGCATCACGATCATGCCGCCGCCTGGAACAAGTTGCGATCCATCGCCACCGAAGAACTTTCACTGGAAGATCAAACTCGTTGGACGAATGCCACGATCTCGGCAGTGTCACATTTGATCCGAGAAGACCTCGAAGGAGCCGACGCCGAGTTCGCCGCCCTGAAAAAACTCACGCAACAACACACCGAACACGAGCGTCTCGTGCAGCAACTCGCGGCTGAACGGTTTCGTGCTCGTGGCGATGTTGGCTCCGCGTTTCATGCCTATTTGAAACTCGCCGACGCCCCCCATGATGAACTGGTGCCGCGTGGCGACGACCGCGACGTACGGGTCAAGCTTTCTCAGTGGCTCGCCGGGCGTTTGTCGATGCTCTGGCAAGATAGCTCGGAAACCGACCGCAATCAGTTGGATGATTTAGTCCGTACCCACGCAGACAACCTCTGGCGAACAGACACCGAAAAATCGGAACCGTTCAAACGGGTCGAAGAGTTTCTCGACTTGTTCGGTTTCCATCCGCTGGCCCGCGAGGTTCGCATCCAACTTGCCGACCGCTATGCCGAAAACGGACAGTGGGGAAATGCGGAACTTCATCTGCGACGACTCATCCAAACCGACGACAATACAACCGCGCAGATCGCCTACGAGAAATTGGCGACCTGTTTCGAACAAGCCGGACTTCCTGCAGACGCGGCCGCCGTCCGGCAACAACGACAACGCCGATTCCCCGCCGACAAGCTCGACGACACAACCACTCACGACCCAACTCGAACGTTTCACAGTCCGGTGTCTTGGTCTGATCAAAGTGTGTCGTTGGAGTTGATGAGTTCCTATTATTCATCAAGCGAAACCACCCGCGTGCTGAATGATCCGCCATATCGAACACCATATCTGCAGCAGTTCCGCTGGGAATTTCAGTATCAATATCAGCAACTTGTGCAAAAGAGATTGCAAGACGGTCAGATCGAATGGATCGTCCCGCTGAAAATGCAGCACGGTGCCCCGCATCAAAGCATGATTTCGTCACAGGCAGTCGGTTCGATCTTGTTCCTGGTCCATGGCGATATTGTTCATGCACTCGCGCCAAAAGAGAAACGCATCTTGTGGACACACGCCCTCGACTTGCGAGGCAACGGCAGCAGTCGACGTTCGGTGAGTCGCACGAACATGCAAGCGATGCAAACCGGTAGTTCCTTTTCGAATAGCTCAAGCACTCGACAACGCGCTTACAACGACGGCATGTTGGCGGTCGCGAACAGTGAATATGTTTGCGTTTACGGTCGTCGTTCAATTTCCGTCCTCGATGCCCTCACCGGAGAAGTCCGCTGGGTGCGAGACCGTGTTCCGTCACGGTCCGTAGTCTACGGCACTGATGATGTCTTATTGCTTGTCCCGCAGAACATGTCGGAAATCCAAGCGTATTCCGCGTTTGACGGTCGCAAAATCGATCTCAAGAACGCCTCGTCACTCGTGCAGAAGTTGGTTCACACAACCGGTCGACATTTGATTCTGTCGGAACGACGATCCTCTGCCAGTCTTTTGGGATTGAGCGGTGCAAAGGCTGCGATTAAAGCTGTCGATCCGCGAACAATGAAAGTGAGTTGGCAACGCAGCTTCCCGGAATCCACCTATTTCTCGACCACAGAAGATGGTTACCTCGCGGCGGTACAAGCGACGGGTGATCTCAGCATGATCGACATGGAAACCGGCTTCGTGCAGAAGTTCGAATCGTTCCCGGCCGAATGGCTACAGAACCTGACCGAACGATTCTTGCTGGTCGACTCGCACCAGGTTTATTTGTTCCTTAACGAACGCAGCCGCAACCACGTCTATTTTTCGTCGCAACTTAAACAGTTCCGTATGAACGGCCGGTTCATCGTCTTCGACCGTCAAACCGGCAAACGAAAATGGGACTCGAGCGTGACCGATACCGTGTGCATCGTGGAGGAACTTTCTAACTTGCCGCTATTGATGTTCTTCTCGGCAAAATATCAGCAGAAGGGCAACTTCGGGTTTTACTCGACGAAACTCACCGCCTTCGACAAGCACACTGGTTGGAAGGTTGCCGACCACGACTGGGCCACGAATTCCTCCGGTTTCCGTTCGATGGAAGTCGATCTGCGTGACAAACGAATCGAGCTTGTTACGTATAACATGCGGATTCAATTGCAGGCGACTCCGCGTCCCCCCGCCAAAGCTGAAGACGTCGGTACAGGCGATTAACAACACGTCGTGCTGCATGCTGGCAAAGAATCCAGCAATTCGGGTATGCTCTGAATGATCGAAGCGGACATCGCTCACTCCGCTTCATTCTTCTTTCGCCACACCAGACGAACCCGCCACGAATTATGCGTGACTTTGAATACGCCCGCCCGACGACGCTGGCCGACGCACTCAGTTTGATTGCCGAACATAATGGCCACTCCCGAGTCCTTGCCGGCGGCACCGACCTGATCGACCACATTCGCATGGAACGACTCACCCCCGATTGGGTGATCGACATCAAGTCCATCCCGGAACTCAATCGGTTCGAAGCGGACGATGCCGGTTTCCATCTCGGGGCCGCTGTTCCGTGTTGGAAGATCAAGCAAGACGACACCATCCGCACGAACTACTCCGCCATCGCGGAAAGCTGCAGCATCATCGGCGGTGTGCAGATTCAGAATCGCGCCTCGGTCGGTGGGAACTTGTGTAACTCCGGCCCCGCTGCCGACAGTACGCCTTCGCTCATCGCGCTGGGTGGGGTGTGCGTGATCGACGGCGTGAAAGGTCGTCGTGAAGTTGCCGTCGAGAATTTCTGCACCGGTCCCGGAAAGAATGTCCTCGAACCGGGTGAAATTCTGGTGGAGATTCGGTTCCCCAAGCCTGTCCCGAACTCCGGTTCGCATTACCGACGGTTCATTCCGCGGAACGAGATGGATATCGCCAGTGTCAGCGTCGGTGCCTGGGTGCAACTCGACGATTCCGGCGAGCGGTTCGATGCTGTTCGCGTTGCACTTGGTGCCGTTGCAGCCACGCCGCTTTTCGTGACGGAGATCGGCGACGAACTCGCAGGACAAACCGTATCAGAAGAAGCAGTCGCGAAAGCCGCTCAATTAGCGGCCGATGCTGCTAAGCCGATTGACGACATGCGAGGGACCATCGAATTCCGCAAACACGTCAGTGGCGTCCTCACCAAACGCGTTCTCAATGAAGCGATCACACGGGCACGCACCGGAACGGTGCAATTCCATCTTCCCGGTTGATCGTCGCTTATTCCCGAATCAGCAAGACCGTTCCCATCACAAAGGAACTCTCGTGGCAAAAACACGAATCGTTAGCATGACATTGAATGGCCGAGAACAGGAGTTTCTCTGCCGCCCCCGACAAACGCTGTTGGAAGTTCTTCGCGACAATCTCAACCAAACCGGCACGAAGGAAGGCTGTTCGAACGGCAACTGCGGTGCATGTACCGTGTTGCTCGATGGTCGTCCGGTCGATAGCTGCTTGGTTCTCGCTGTCGAAGCTGAAGGGGCCAACGTTGAGACGATCGAAGGTGTCGCGAAGTCAGGGGAATTGCATCCGCTTCAGCAGGCGTTTCTCGAAGATGCTGCCCTACAATGCGGCATCTGCACCCCCGGTTTCATCATGACCGCCAAGGCGTTGCTCGACGAGGTTCCCAAACCGACCGAAGATCAAATCCGTTTCGGCCTAGCCGGAAACCTTTGCCGCTGTACCGGTTACGACAAGATTGTCAAAGCCGTCCAACACGCCGCCGAAGCACGAAATCAGTTGTTAGCACAGGATCAGTGACCATGTCGACCGCCGAACTACCACAGACCAGCAACGGAAAATACAAGGTCATCGGGACCCGTCCGATTCGGCACGATGGTGTCGACAAAGTGACGGGACGTGCTCAGTACGGGGCGGACTTGCGTCTGCAGGGCACGCTGCGAGGAGCGATTTTGCGAAGTCCGCACGCTCACGCGAAGATCCGTTCCATCGACACGTCCGCCGCGGAGCAACTTCCCGGTGTGCATGCCGTGATGACTTCCGCCGATCTTCCCACGATCGAGCACAAAGTCGAAGATTTGGGTGAAGGCATGTTCGACCTGCAGGACCTCTCGCGGAACGTGCTGGCGACAGACAAAGTTCTGTACCGCGGTCACGCTGTTGCCGCCGTTGCTGCCGAGAACATTCACATCGCCCAAGAGGCGATCAAGCTAATCAAAGTCGACTACGAACCGCTGCCTCCGGTACTCGATGTCCGCAAAGCCTGCAAACCTGATGCGCCCATTCTGCACGAGAACTTGCGGACGAGCGGTTTTGCAGATGCCGCCGAACCGGAAGACCGTCCCACCAACATCGCCAAGAAATTCCTTCATGAGAAAGGCGATATAGAAGCCGGTTTCGCGGAAGCGGATGTCGTCATTGAACGGGAATTCACGACCTCGACGGTGCATCAAGGTTACATCGAACCGCACACCGCCACTGCAATGTGGAACGCCGACGGCAACCTCACCTGTTGGACGAGCACACAAGGATCGTTCACAGTTCGTGCTCAACTCGCCGGTTTGTTGGAGGTGCCGCTCGCGAAGATCAAAGTCGTGCCGATGGAAATCGGCGGTGGATTTGGCGGAAAAATCTCCGTGTATCTGCAACCGGTGGCTGCGGTTCTGTCCCGCAAAACCGGTCGCCCCGTGCAGATCACGATGGATCGCATTGAAGTCCTCGAAGCGACCGGTCCGACACCCGGATCATGGATGAAAGTCAAACTCGGAGCCACTCGCGACGGACGTCTCACTGCCGGTGAAGCCGAGATTTATTTCGAAGCCGGTGCCTTCCCCGGTTCGCCGGTTGGTGCAGGTGCGATGTGCGTTTTCGCGTGTTACGACTTACCACATGGCCGAGTTGTCGGGTATGACGTCTGTGTCAACAAACCGGCGACAAAAGCCTACCGAGCACCGGGTTCAACCCAAGTGGCGTTCGCGACGGAAACAGTGATCGACGAAATCTGCCGGGAAATCGGCGTCGATCCGGTCGAGTTTCGGATTGCCAACTCCGCGAAAGAAAGTACACGTCGCGTCGATGGACCGGTTTACTCGCGGATCGGAATGATGGAAAGTGTGCAAGCGGTTCAGACATCCGACCACTGGAAATCACCGCTCGATCGTGGGGAGTCATCGTCGGAGATTCGCCGTGGACGTGGAGTCGCATCGGGATTCTGGTTCAACGCCGGTTTGAAGTCGGCCGTGTCGGCGAGTGTGAATTCGGATGGGTCCGTTTCGCTTGTCGAAGGTTCGACCGACATCGGTGGTTCACGGGCCAGTATCGCAATGCAATTGGCCGAAACCATCGGCTTGCAAGCGGATGATATTCGGCCAGCGGTGGTCGATACCGATTCCGTTGGCTACACCGATGTCACCGGCGGCAGTCGCGTCACCTATGCCACGGGCTGGGCTGCGTACGAAGCCGGGCTGGATATTCGTCGTCAATTCGCCGAACGGGCGGCCATCATTTGGGATGTGTCGACGGATCAGGTGGAGTACGTTGACGGCACTTGGCAGGGGCCGAAAAATCAATCGCTGACTTTCCAAGAAATCGCGGCTCAACTCAACTCGACCGGCGGACCAGTGATCGGGCATGGCACGTCGGACCACGACGAACCGGGCGGAGCATTTGCCACGCACGTGGTCGATGTGGAAGTCGACATTGAAACCGGCAAGGTCCAAGTCGTCCGCTACACCGCGACGCAAGATGTCGGCACGGCGATTCATCCGAGCTATGTCGAAGGGCAGATGCAGGGTGGAGCGGTACAAGGCATCGGTTGGGCACTTAACGAGGAATACTGGTACGACGAGACAGGCACGATGAAAAATAGCAGCCTGCTCGACTACCGGATGCCGACGTGTTTCGACTTGCCGATGATCGACACCATCATCGTCGAAGTGCCGAACCCAGGGCACCCGTATGGAGTCCGCGGTGTGGGTGAGGTCCCGATTGTTCCGCCGCCAGCTGCCATCGCGAACGCGGTTTACGATGCGATCGGTGTGCGTATGCGACATCTGCCCATGTCACCGCCGCATGTGCTTCATGAGATTCTCAAGTCACCGGTTGAAACCAAGAACGGTTAAAATTGATGCCCCAGGATGCCGCGTTTTTGGAAGCCATTCAAGCCGAGCCGGATGAAGATTTGCCTCGGCTGATCTATGCCGACTGGTTGGACGAACAAGGCGACCCACGCGGCGAGTTCATCCGGGTGCAATGTGAACTCTTCCAACGTTCGGAGGATGTCCCGTTTCTCCAGAACGAGATCTGGCGTTTGCCGAAGCGGAAGAACGACGATGATCATTGGAAAGCGTTGAAAAATCGCGAGCGTGAATTGCTCTCGGCACATGAAGCGGAATGGATTCGGCCGCTAAAAGCCATCAAGACCCGGGACTGGAAGCAATTTTACTTCTTTCGCGGTTTTATTCAGCACGGTTGGTTTTCCGTGCGAGACTGGCAGAATCACGGTGAAGAAGTTCTCCGGCAAGCCCCCCTGCTCGATAGTTTGGACTTACGAGGTTTCGAATCGCGAATGCCGATCGTTGCAGAACTCGAAACACTGCAACATATTCGCCGCCTCACGCTCGAGGGTTACTTTCAAGGTTTCTCGACCGACAGTCCGCTTACCATGGGTCCCGAAGATGCGGCTAGCTTGGCCAATACGCCGCATCTGGTGAATCTCACAGAAATTCGGCTCCGCGAGAACGACATCCGCGACATTGGACTGACTCACCTGTGTCGAGCCAAATATCTCAAGAACCTGGAGTTGCTGGATCTGCAACGTAACCAAATCGGAGACGATGGCATTACGGAACTCATTCGTAGCAAAGCGTTTCCGGAATTGCGATTTCTTAACTTGCAGTCTAACGAAATTACAGAAACAGGCTTTTGGCGTTTGGTCAACTCCCCCCTGGCCGAACGCTTGGAGTACATCGATTTGCGAAATATCCGTGAATTGCGACGGGTTCGCACCCAGTTGCCGGACATTCCAGATTCCATTCTGCTCTAGCCAATTTGTGAAGTTGCCCCAAATTGGTCTCGGCTCCGAAATTGATTTCAAGTATCGTTCGCTCGATGCGATGCCAGGGTACTGCTGTATCGGCATCCGTGAGCGATTCGTTTCTTGACCTCGATGCCGCCAAAGAAGTTTGATGGATCAACTTCAACACATCTTCCCGACTAATTACTTGCTGACGCTTTCAATCCACAATGTCGTTTTGGCGGCGTGGTGTTGGATTCTCGGTGTGGCGGTTCTCAAGGCTGGTGTGAAAGTCAATTACACTCGTAAGCTCAATCATTTTGTCCTGTTTATGCTTCCGATCGGCTTGGCTCCGCTGCTGCCTTACGAACCGAACGTGTGGACAATCACGGCGAGTGCAGTCGTTTTCTTGCTCACCACATCGATCTTCATGAAACCCATTCGCGAGCGGTTTTCGCTGGTTCGCACGGCGTTTGCCAGTGTCGACCGCCCCGAAGATCAGCCATACACGCTGTGCTGGATTGTCACGCAGGCACTCGCTGCCTATGCAACTTTGGTGGCCATTTTCTTCATCTTGCGGGCAACCGGCGATCCACGATTGATTACAATTCCACTTCTGATTACCGCAATCGGCGATGGTTTAGCCGAACCCGTCGGTGTGCGATTCGGGCGACATCGCTACCGCGTTACGTCGTGGGTGAGTGGACGGGAATACGTTCGATCCTGGGAAGGCAGTGCCTGCGTCTTGATTTCGAGCATTGTCATCCTGCTCTGCACCGCATCGCTGCTGACCACGGTTCAGCTGGTGTGTTTGCTGCTGCTATTGCCACCACTAATGACGTTGATTGAAGCGATCGCCCCCCATTCTTGGGACGCGCCGTTTCTATACTTGGCAGGCGGCGTTGCCATCGCTGTGGTCATGTTAGTGTTCCCCAATCCCGAGTTGGTCACGAACACGATTTCCCATGCCCAACCGTCCCCGAATTGATGTTGCCCGGCTGACCTTCGATAATTCGAGAAAACTCGCATCATCGAAGGTTCGCCCATGCCCCAAGTTTTCATTCCACCGATGCTTCGCCCTCTGACGGACAACCGCGAACGCATCGAGACCGACGCCCAGACCGTTCGCGAAGCCATCGCCGACTTGGACACCCAGTTTCCCGGTTTTGCCAGTCGGCTCTGTCTTGATGACAATCTCCGTCCGGAAATCGCGGTCGCGATCGATGGCAAAATCAGCCCACGCGGCCTCCGGCAAAAACTCACCGCCGACTGCGAAGTGCATTTCCTCCCTGCAATCGGCGGCGGGTGAGATTCTGTCTAATCGTCACGCAACGCTTGGATAATTTCTTCGACGCTTTGGAGTTGGCTTTGGTGTCCGGCGAGTGTTTCGCGGATGCCGGCAACCACGTGTTCCGGGGCGTTGTTCAAAAAGCCTTCGTTCGCGAGTTTCTTCTCGCTCCCCATGATGAATTTGCGGAGTTTCTCCGCTTCTTTCTCTTGGCGTTTGAGTTCGGCTTTGCGGTCGATCAAACCTTCGAGCGGAATGAAGCCGTCAGCGTCTTCGATCGTGAAGTTTGCCGACGCCGGTGGCCGGGTGACTTCCGCACCGGCAGCCGCTAGCACGGCTTTCGCGAGATTGTCGAATTGACTCGCGACACCTTGCAGATCGTCCGCAACATCCGCTTCGCAACGCACGTAGAGTTCGATCGGTTTGTTCGGTGGAATGCCATAAACCGCCCGCACGTTCCGTACGGAAACGATGGTATCTTGCAGCCGCTCGAATCGGCTTTCGAGCGATTTGTCTTGCCAATCTTTGGGCACTTCCGGCCAAGCGGCAATGACCACACTTTCGGCGGCGGGTTCCGGTTTGAACAGACCGCGTTCGGGTGCAATGTCTTGCAGTCGTTGCCAAAGTTCCTCGGTCACGAACGGCGTGAAAGGTTGCAACATTCGCAATAACGTATCCAACACACCGACCAACACCCGCTGTGCGACCGGACGTTTGGCCTCGTCCCGCAATCGCGGTTTGATCATCTCCAGGTACCAGTCGCAGAACTCGTTCCACGTAAAATCGCGGAGTGTTCGCGTGGCGACATCAAACTGATACCGTCCAAGACATGTTGTCAGTTCATCGCATGTGGTCGCCAGTCGGCTGAGAATCCAACGGTCTTCGAGTTGCAAGTCCGCCTCAGCAACTTCGCCGGGCGTGTAACCTTCCAAGTTCAACAATGCAAATCGACACGCGTTCCACAACTTATTGCAGAACTTTTGGCCATACTCGAAGCGTTCGCTGACCACACGAGCCAACGGTTCGCCAGCGATCGGATCGAGATACGGATGCGAAAACTGGCTTTCCTGCTTGCAACTCGTACACCGCATGCGTGGCGGTTCACCGTCTTGTTTCGGAGGGAAGTCACCCTTCAGCGTTTCCGGGACAGAATGGACGGCTTCCGGCGTTTTTAACTGCTTCTGATCGATTGTCTCCCCACAGTGCGGGCATTCGTACCCGACCGGCAGCCGCACGTCTTGCGTTTCCCCAGCCAGAGAAGCAATCGTGAACCGCACCGCATCGGTCCCGTACTTGTTGATCAAGTCCACCGGATCGACGCCGTTGCCCTTCGACTTGGACATTGTTTGCCCGAAGCCGTCGAGAATCTTGGGGTGAATGCACACATCACCGAACGGGATATCGCCCATATTATAGAGCCCCGTCAGCACCATCCGCGCGACCCACAGCGTGATAATGTCACGACTCGTGACGAGCACGTTGCCTGGGTAGAAGTAATCGAGGACTTCGTTCTTTGTTCGTTGTCCGTTGTCCGTTGTTCGTTGTCCGTTGTCCGTTGTTCGTTGTCCGTTGTCCGTTGTGGGTTGTTCTGTGTCCGCAAGCGGTGGATTGTGGTTTTCATCTGGCCAGCCCAGCGTCGCATGTGGCCAAAGCGCGGAACTGAACCAGGTGTCGAGCACATCTTCGTCTTGCACGAAACCGGCTTCGTTCAGTTCCTCCTCAATATCCTCATGTCCGCCATCAACGCAGATAAGAAACACTTTCGTACCCGGTTCGACACCATCGGCGATTACGCTCGCCGTGGCTTCCCCCCACTCCGGTTTCAAAACCGCGGCTTCTGCGGAACCGTCGCCGGTGATCTCTTTGCTCCAAACCGGTATTCGGTGACCCCACCAGAGTTGGCGGCTGATGCACCAATCGCGTTTTTCGCCGAGCCAGTCGAGGTACGTTTTTTGATACCGTTGCGGATGGAATTTCACGCGGCCATCGGTGACGGCATCCATCGCATTCTGGGCGAGGTCGTCCATCTTCACGAACCATTGGTCCGAGAGATACGGCTCGATCGGTGTTTTCGAGCGGTCGCTGTGTTTGAGCGGAATGACCCGGTCTTCCACTTCCTTGAAGTGTCCGAGTTCCTCCATTGCCTCGATCACGCCCTCACGCGCTTCGGGCATGGTCCGGCCTTCGAATCGACCGCCGTTTTCGTTGAGTGTCCCGTCGGGATTGAGGATGTTGATCAGCTCGATCTCATCCGGCTGACCGAGTTTGCGGCCGTAACAGGCGTAGTCATTCGGATCGTGAGCCGGCGTAACTTTTACCGCTCCGGTTCCCATATCCGGTTTGGCGAGCAATGCGTCTGCGATAATCGGAATCAACCGGTCCGAGAGCGGCAACCGCACGCGTTGACCGACGAGTTTTTGATACCGCTCATCGCTGGGGTGCACACACACCGCGGTATCGCCGAGCATCGTTTCCGGGCGAGTCGTCGAGAACGCAATCTTTTCGCCGGTTTCCTTGCCGTCACCGTCAACAACCGGATATGTAAACGTCCAGAAGTGTCCTTGAACGTCTTCGTCGAACACTTCGTCATCGGCGACGGCAGTTTGGAGATACGTGTCCCAATTGACGAGACGTTTGCCCCGGTAGATGAGACCGTCCTTGAAGAACTTAAAGAACGTCCGGCGGACCGCTTGGGAACACACTTCGTCCAACGTGAACCGCACCCGTCGCCAATCGCAGCTGGCACCGATCGATTTCAATTGTCCGATGATGCGGCCTTCGTAGGCGTCTTTCCACCGCCAAATGCGATTGACGAGCGCTTCCCGGCCGATGTCATGTCGGGTGATGCCCTCCTCTTCGAGCATCCGCCGTTCGACAACCGCTTGCGTGGCGATGCCCGCGTGATCGGTGCCGGGCATCCACAGGGCTTCGTAACCCTGCATGCGACGCCAGCGGGTGATCAAATCCTGCAAGGTCCCGTTGAGGGCATGCCCCATATGCAACGCACCGGTCACGTTGGGCAGCGGAATCATAATAGTATGCGGCGGCTTCGCGGGGTTCGGGTCCGCATTGAAATAGCCGCGACTCTCCCACACCGGATACCATTGCTCCCGGGCGGCGTGCGGATCGTACTGCTTAGGAATTTCCGTATTCATGGTGATCGATTCAGATATCCGTAGAGATTAATTGGCGTTTGGAAAGAGTTCGGCAAGTGCGAAGGATACAGTCTCGCCAGGTTGCAATGCCAACGAAATGGAATCGCCCCGTTGCAACACTTGTTGATCTTGATAGCGACTCGTGTCTTGCGTTGGCTGGGTGAAACATTCGATCTGCTGCTCAACAACGTTGACGATCCAGTATGTGGGAATGCCTGCGGATGCGTAGATTCGCTGTTTCATATCCCGGTCTTGTTGCAGGGAGCTATCCGCGATTTCAATCACAACCGCAAGTTCGGACGCGGTCGGATGTCGATCAAAATATCGCTGCCAATCGCCGATCGCGACGGATACATCCGGCTCGGGCTCATTCCCCGGAGGAAGTGTAATCGGCTGTTGGCACCGGACATGAAAACCACGATTCTCAACTAACTGGTCGAGGAACTTGAATAATGCCGTCACCAAACCGGAATGTCTGGGTCCCACGTTCATGATGTCTCCTCCAGCATCGCGGCGGTCTTTCAGCACGAGGAGGCCGTCGAGTAACTCGACGTTTGCCCCTTCGGGGAGGATGCCGGTTTCGATCATGCGGTGGTATTGGTCGACGTTCAACGGCATCAAGCCGGGGGCTTCGCCGCGAACGATTTGCTCGAGGAGTTGTGTGTTCATGGCATCACTTGCTCGGCGAGTGATTCGGGTTGCGGCGTTGATTCGGCAGTTCCGTTCTCACCGACTTGCCCTTCGTCTTTGAGCAGTTTGTACTCCACGCTGTCAACAAGTGCGAGCCAACTCGCTTCGATCACGTTTTCACTCACACCGACAGTGCTCCAAACGTCGTCAGCATCACGACTTTCAATCACCACCCGCACACTTGCCGCAGTGCCGCCGGCGGAATTGATCACGCGGACTTTATAGTCGACGAGCTTCATCTCCGCGAGGTTCGGATAGTTCGGCACCAATGCCTTTCGAAGTGCATTGTCGAGGGCGTTCACCGGGCCGTCCCCCTCGGCGACGACGTGTTCGATCCCGTTGTTCACGCTGAGCTTGATCGTCGCTTCGGTTAGAGCTTCGTCGAGCGGCTGGTCGGGCATCGCCGGTCGTTGGCCGGTTTCGACATTCACGCGGTAGTGGATTCGTTCAAACTTCGGCTCATAATTGCCGGCCAATTTTTTGACGAGCAAATCGAACGAAGCTTCCGCCGCTTCGAATTGATAGCCGATATATTCGAGTTCCTGCACTTTCTCCATGATGCGTTTCATCAACTCGCCGTCATGGTCGAGTTGGTACTTGGTCGTCTTGGCGACAATGTTGGAACGGCCGGAAAGTTCGCTCACCAGCACTCGGCGTTCGTTCCCAACCTCTTCGGGTTCGATGTGTTCGTAGCTGGATGCCAACCGGTTCACCGCGTGCACGTGCATGCCGCCTTTGTGTGCGAACGCACTCGCCCCGACAAACGGTTGCCCGTTGCGAAAGTTCATGTTGGCGAGTTCGTAGACATACCGGGAGAGTTCGGTCAGCCGTCGTGCTCCGCCGGGATGGAGAACGTCGTGGCCCTTTTTCAGCGATAAATTCGCCGCGACGCTGATCAGGTCCGCGTTTCCACAGCGTTCGCCGATGCCATTGATCGTCCCCTGCACTTGAATCGCACCGTGATCGACCGCCGCCAGTGAGTTGGCGATCGCGACATCGGAATCGTTGTGACAGTGAATGCCGACGGGGATCGAAAGCTCGTTTCGCGCAGCTTCCACGAATTCCGCGATGCGTTCCGGCAGACTGCCGCCGTTCGTGTCGCAGAGGACGGCGATTTCCGCACCGGCTTCCTCGGCGGCTTTCAGCGTGGCGAGTGCGTAATCGCGATTGGCTTCGGTGCCGTCGAAATAGTGTTCCGCGTCGTAAACGACCCGTCGCCCTTCGGACGCAAGGAACCCGACGGAATCGCGAATCATGGCGAGATTCTCTTCCAGATCGACCCGCAAAATCTCGGTGACGTGCAAGTCCCACGTTTTGCCGACGACCGTGACCACAGGTGCGAGCGAATCCCGCAGGGCCTTCAAACCGATATCGTCTTCCGGACCGATGCCCTTGCGACGTGTCATCCCGAACGCCGCCACCTGGGCGTGTTTCAAGTCGAGATCACGCACGCGTTGAAAGTATTCCGCGTCTTTCTGGTTTGAGAGTGGGTAGCCACCTTCGATAAAATCGAAGCCCAACTCGTCCAACTTCAGCGTAATTTGCAGCTTGTCCTGCAGCGAGAAGTTCACGCCTTCGCCCTGGCTACCATCGCGGAGGGTCGTATCGTAAAGTTGAATGCGAGCCATGGAACGGTTTGTCCGTTGTTTGTGGTGCGTAGTCGGTAGTGAACGAGCGTCGGCGGACACCCACAAAAAAACCCCCGCAGGTCCTGCGACCTGAGGGGGTGAAGTCTATCCGAAGATTCACCTACACTTCGAGCCGCAAGGATCATCGCCCATAATGACGATGCCCATAATTTCGGCTTGAATTGTAATGGTGTCCACTGACATGGAAAATCCCTTGATGGCTAGCATATTAGATGCCAACCTAGTCTCTGTCAAATCAAACTTGGAATAATCACCAACGTGCGAACCGGTACTAGTCTGCAGGTATTGGCTAAACCGCATCCTGAGGTCGCTGTTGTGGCTTTCTCGTAGCGGCTTCCTTCGGCACTTTCAGGTCGACAGAAACCGGTCCTTCATTCTCGAATGCCGGAAAGTCGTACTGATATTCGTACTCTGGAAAAAGAGGCGACCCCATTGGCAACTCTTCTTCAGGTTTCGCATTTCCGTCGAAACCACTCACCCGAACGATATGTGGACCACCAATAATGCCGGTGCCGCCATCGGCCGTGGTGTATTTGCCATCTTTGATTTTCCCACTTCCGGCGGGACCTTGATTTCCCTTTTTACTATCGGGAATCAACGTGATCGTCCCTGCGGGGATTGGCTGCCCATCGAATGTGATACTCCCTTCAAGCGTGTAGCGATCAGGAGAATCGTCTGAACCACCACAACCAGCGAACACACAAACGAGTGGCAAACTCAGAATACAAACCGAGCGAACAATGAGCGACATTAGGAGTAGCTACCTTGAGATTTGAGGGGAATCAAAGGTGAATAGCAAAGAGAATAAACGGGAAAACGCCTCGGCTACCGTGTAACCGAGGCGTTTGATTTTAGTGTGCGACTTCCGTTTCTTGGCCAGCGATACTGCCGGTCGAAAGATAAACACCGTAGTCGACATTCTCGGAAATCAATGCCACAGTACCATCGCCATACAAGAACTGAGCACCGCCGGGGTGATTACTGCCGAAGCTCATGTCATTGAAGAGCGCGGTGTAGTCCGCGTTGATCTGCTGAGCAAAATTCTTCGCCGGAGCCATATATTGGCCGCTTTGTCCGCCACGGGTCCAGGGACGATATCGAGTCGCGTTTCCGTTTCGGTCGCTCCAAGAGATCTCGCCAACGACGGCTGTGTTCGATGTTCCATCGGTAATGTCGCGGAACTTATGAACGCCACTCAAGCCGAAGTAGAACAACCCTTCACGCGAAAACCCGCCGTGGGAACCCGACGTATTTTCCGAGTAGGCTGTACCGGACGCTGGGTTGGTCCCCGTTGGTCCCATGACACCGTAGTAGTGCGTGGTGAAGTCCGAATTGTTGTCGTCGGCGCGTTCTTCCGAACCACTCGGGCAAAGGTAGGCGACGTTTTTATGTTGCCGGAAGGGATTGTTGACCCCCGTGTTGTGAGCAAGACTAAAGTCAAATTGGTCGAACAAATTGTCCTGTTCCATAAATGGAAGGATGGACACCAACCAACTCAGTCCGTTGGCAACATTCGTGCAACCGGGTGGGAATGAGGAATTCACATCATGATAGTTGTGCAACGCGATCCCAATTTGCTTCAGCTTGTTCTTGCACTCGGTTCGCCGAGCCGCCTCACGGGCTTGTTGAACGGCCGGCAGGAGCAGTGCAATCAAGATGGCGATGATCGCGATCACGACCAACAACTCGATGAGCGTAAACCCCCGTCGAGAATTCGACTGATTCATAAGTTACCTTTCAAAATGGTAGACCGATCGGCCCGACAGATAGGAAAAAAGAGATATTTAAAGTACCAGGACAACTGCCAAACTGCAAGGAATAGCAAGAGGAAGCACGATAGCAAAACTACGCCGGAACCTCTTCGCGACCGGCTTTCAGGGCTTCCCATTCTTCCATGGTGTAGAGGACTTCGCGGGCTTTGGAGCCGTTGTAATCGCCGACGATGCCGTCTTCGGCCATGTAGTCGACGAGTCTTGCTGCGCGACCGTAACCGATGCCCAGGAATCGCTGCAGTCGTGACACACTGCCGAGTTGCTCGCGAATCACTACTTCGACCGCTTCCGCGTACAGTTCGTCGCGGTCATCGGTGCCGGATGGTGTGCCGTTTCCTGCGCCGGCAGGTGCTTTCAATTTCGCCAGTTCTTGGCTGTATTGCGGTTCGTACTGGGAGTAGAAATCGATAATCGCGTTGACTTCCTCATCAGACACGAACGCCCCTTGTGCCCGGGTGACGGTACTCGTGCCCGGCGCGAGGAACAGCATGTCGCCGTTGCCCAACAATCGCTCCGCTCCCATTTCATCCAGTACGACACGGCTGTCGGTACGACTGGCGACTTGGAAACTAATTCTTGCAGGCAAGTTGGATTTGATAAGCCCGGTCAGCACGTCAACAGTCGGTTTCTGGGTGGCGAGCACCAGGTGAATCCCCACCGCCCGCGACTTCTGAGCCAACCGAATGATGTGCCCTTCGACATCTTTCCCGCTCGTCATGATCATGTCCGCCATTTCGTCGGCGATGATGATGATGTACGGCATCCGCTCGGGAATTTCTTCGCATTCGAGCATATCTTCAGGATCATCGGGATCGAGACCCATGCGGTCGAGAATTTCATCTTTGCCGAGCTTGTTATAACTATCGAGATGCCGAACACCCGTGCGGGCCAGCAGATCGTAACGTTCTTCCATTTTGTCGACGGCCCACGCGAGCATTGCCTCGGCTTTTTTCATATCCGTGATGACCGGGTGCATCAGGTGCGGGACCCGTTTGTACGGGCTGAGTTCGACCATCTTCGGGTCGATCATCAGCAGCTTGACGTCTTCTGGTGTACGGGTCATCAACATGGACAGGATCAGTGTGTTGAGACACACACTCTTCCCTGTTCCGGTTCGACCGGCGATCAGCAAGTGAGGCAACTTTGTGAGATCGACGGTCATCGGATGGCCGCTCACGTCTTTGCCTAGGAACACCGGCACACGGTAGGAATCGCGTTCCTTGTCACAGCATTCGATGAGTTCCCGCAGACGGACCATCACTTGCTTTTCGTTTGGAACTTCCACGCCCACCGTATTTTTGCCGGGAATTGGAGCCACCACCCGCACCGACGGCACGCGCAACGCGATCGCAATGTCATCCGCGAGCGCAGTAACTTTCGACAACCGCAGACCGGCCTCGAGTTGCAGTTCGAACTGCGTGACCACAGGCCCGGTATCGATCTCCACGACTTGGATATTCAGCCCGAACTCCTGAAAACATTGCTCCAACGTCTGAGCCGCCGCCTGGGCTTTGCTGGCCAGCAGTTCATACGGGAACGCTTCGGGTTGTTCGAGTAGATCGGTCGTGGGCAACTCAATCGTTTGCAACTGTGGTTTTGGTCGCGGCGTAGGAGTCGCAACCGCGGGAGCTGACTTCGGGCGATTGATGCGGATTGGTTGTCGAGGCGTGAGTTCCTCTTTGGCCAGAGGGATTGCCTCAGGTTCCGGATCCGGTTCGGACTTTGGTTCCGTCTCAAAGGCAACATCGGACTTCAATTGAAATTCGGGGCGTGCAGACGCACTGACATTCCAACCGTCGGCAATTTCGAACGTCGGCGGCGCGTTGACCGGAACCGGTGCCCGGACCGCGGCGGCTGTCTCAGGGAGTGACGTTTCGCTCGTCGAAGCGGATGTCACTGGAGGAAAATTCACTGGAATACGGTCGGCCTCCCAGGACGATTTCGGGTCTTCTTCTACCTGTTGATTCTTCGGCTTTCGCAAGCGGAACGGATTGAGCCAACGCAACAATCGAAGTGGTGCCGTCAACGCGTAGAGTAAGCTGCGAAGAATGCTAAGATCCCCCGTGAGCAACATTCCAGCGAGAAACGTGCTGCCAAGTAAAATGGAGACACCAATCGTATTGAACTGCTCAGAGAGCAGAATTTGCCCCCAAGCCCCCACGCGACCGCCACTTCCCACCAATGGCCCCAGCGACCAATTCGGAACGTACATCTGCAGCAAGACACACACCGCAGCCAATGCCAACGCGGTGCCGACCAGTCGGGAGATCCAACCAGAGACACCTTCATTGGAAAAGAGACGGGCGTCGGATGTCAGCATGCAAGCCAACACGAACCATGCCCCGAGACCGCAAAACTCGTTGAGATGAAACGCGACCTGCGCGCCCCATTCGCCACCCACATTGCGGATGGTACTCGAGTGTGGCCAAATCAGTTTTGCCGGGGGATCGGCTGGCGAGTAACTGATAAGACTGAGCGCAACAAACCCCGCCGCCGCTAGCAAGACGAGCGCAAAGACATCGTCCCGAATCCGTCGGATCTTGATCATGACAACCTACCGTTGGCATCCGTTTGGCGTCGCATCGTCAAGCGAGAACAAAGACAGCCAACCGCGAAGCCGAACAACCGTTTCGACTCCGTTGATCCCTGTCACTCATCTCACCCGAAGAATCCGCCGCCGACTCCTAGAAACCATCTCCTTATTGGAATGCGAAACCCGACTCCCTACGATTCGCATCCCAAACTTATCACGCCTGGACATCCGCGTTGCGAAAAAACAACACGCAGTCTAGGTTTCCCGGGCGAGGTGTGCCGACGGTACGGGCTAGGCAATTCGGAGAAGCGCCCTCACGCCGAATGAAGATGCGTCGCCACCCAGCTAATCAGGTCGCGCGCGATTTCACTTTTCGGTCCCGACCACTCCGAAAGTGTTTTTCCGGAGCCGTCCAGCAGCTCGACGGAGTTGAATTCCGACCCAATCGCCGTCGGCGCATTCAACACAACTACGTCGCAGTTCTTCGCCCGCAGTTTCTGCAACGCGTTCTCCCGCGGATTGTGGGCCTCCAACGCGAACCCAACGACCCACTGATTCGTCTTCGTTCGCCCCAACTCAGCCAACACGTCGTCGGTTTCGATCATCTCAATCGAGACTGGTGCTCCGGTTTTGGCGATCTTGCCCGAAATTCGTTCTTTCGGTTTGTAGTCACACACCGCAGCGGCTGCGATCACACCATCACATTTCGGAAAGACCTCTTTGCAAGCTTCGAGCATCTCGGAAGTGGTCTCGACAGCATGGTATTCACATCGCGTTGGTGGCGGCAACTCGACGGGCCCGCTCACCAACACCACGTCATACCCAGCCGCGATGGCCGCCTCCGCCACCGCATACCCCATCCGCCCGCTACTCGCGTTCGAAAGGTAACGCACATCATCCAAATATTCCCGGGTCGGCCCAGCGGTGATAAGAATTCGCATAGAGAAAGATTCAATTTGGTGAGATTTGCAATACCGGACTTCAATCGGTCATTGCCAAGATTTCTGCGATGTGATCGAAAATTGCGTTGGGTTCCGCCATGCGTCCGGCTCCGACCTGGCCGCAGGAAAGCCAGCCCGAACCGGGTTCCGCGATGTGCACGCCATCGGCTTGGAGTTGCGAAACGTTCCGCTGGACGGCGGGTTTTTCCCACATTGCAGTGTTCATCGCGGGCGCGAACAGGAACGGGCAGATGGTCGTCATGGCGAGTGTCGAGAGTAAATCGTCCGCCAAGCCATTTGCGACTTTGCCAAGAAAATCCGCCGTCGCGGGGGCGACCACGAACAACTCCGCATGACGAGCCAAACCGATATGCTCGCCTTGAAAGTGATCCTGCGGCGTCCACAAGTCCCGCAATACCGGCCGGCCAGTCAGGGCTTCGAAAGTAGTCGGCCCAACGAAGCGGGTGGCGGCTTCGGTCATCACAACCGACACCCCTGCCCCGGCTTGCACAAGTTTGCTACACAAATCTGCCGTCTTGTACGCCGCAATGCCACCGGTCACGCCGAGCAAGATTTCACGTTTTTTCACAAATTCACCTACAACTTTTGTAACCGGGCACCGTCAAACAGCCTCAATAGGTTAGGTAACAGCACCAAATCCCCGATCAACGCCGCCACCATTGCGACCGATGACAAAAGTCCGAAATGCGACATCGGCAGGAAATCCGATAGAAACAGAATACCAAACCCGGCACAGTTGACGACCGACGTCAGCACGATCGGTCGGCCGATTTCCCCAAAAGTGCCGACGAGAGCCGTGTCGACATCGGCTCCCTCACTCCGACGCCCCAGGTAATGCATCACGAAGTGCACCGTGTCGTTCAGCCCGACTCCGAGGGCAATCGTTGTCACCATCGCCGATCCACAGTTGAGCGGGATATCGCAAATCCCCATGACCCCGAACACCACCAGCACCGGAAATGCATTCGGCAAAAATGCGATCGCCGTCAGTCGGAACGATCGAAACAATGCCACGCAGACCATCGCCATTGCGACCATTGCGACCAGCAAACTCTTGGTAATCCCGCCGAGAAGTTGCTCCGAAAGCACCGCGACACTCGCTGCTGTTCCGGAATAGAACGCATCGAACGATTCGTCCGGCACCGCTTCCCGGGCGGCATTCATCAACGGTCGGAAACCTTCGCCGGCATCGTGCGACATGAACGTCACCCGCATGGCTCCGCTGTCGGCTCGGTCGATCAGCCAGTTGTTGAAGATGCGACGAAACACGGCGCTCCGCCCCAGATAGCTAGCCCATTCGCGGTACTTCCCATCCGATAAGGCCTCCGCACCCAATCGATCCCAACCCTCGATCTTTTCCTGCATCGCGGCTGTGGAAATCGTCTTGCGGACTTCCGGTCGTCCGGCAATGGATCGTTCGAACTCGAGTGCCAGTTTTCGGAGTCGTCGTTCCTCGACAACGCGGGCATCGGGATCGCTCGGCAATTGGTGCGGTTCGAGAACGACATCAAGCAGATAATGCCCGAACTTTCGTTCGCTGAAATGATTGAGGGCAATCGCTGTCCGCGAGGTCGACGGAAAAAACGAAAACGGATCAGCATCCAACCGGACCCAACTCGAAGCCCACGCCAACCCCAAGAGCAATACGCATAGCACGGCGGACGTTTTCCAAGGCGACCCGGTCACAAATCGTTCCAAGCGTTCCAGTTTCGCGGCCGACAAGTAGACGCCATGACGAGCCGAAAACGTCGGCAACGCCAACCACACGAAAAACGCCCCCAGAAACGCCAGGACCGAACCGACGAACAACTCGACTCCCAATTCCCGTGCCGGTGTGAGTTCGTTGAATGTCAACATCAAGAAGCCAAAGCCGGTCGTGATCGCCGCCCCCAAACACGGCACCCCGACCCAACGAATGAAATGCCGACGCTTCTCGCGAGAGACGTGTTGATCGACCGCCTGAGCTTCCATTTCATGCGCATCCGGCAACACGTCATGCGAGTGACTCGGCACCGAATGGTAATGCGCGAAGTGGACCGTCGTGGTAATCACGACGACCGCCATCAGTACGGGCCCATCAACGGTCAAGACGTTGAGCGTCCATCCTTGGACCGCGACACCGGAGAGCATGATTCCGATGGCCCATCCTCCGCCGACCACGGCCGTCAAAACCGCGGCCCAAGATCGAAAGCCAACTCCCAAGGTCAGCAAGGCCAAAAGAATCGCCGGAGGCAAAAGTGTGTACGCGATCCGACGGGCGACTTTCTCCAACTCGAATTGAATGATGATCGGGCCAGCCGCATGAATCGTGATCTCGTCGGTCTTCTGCTCGGTATGTTGCATCGCTTCATAAATACCGGCAGAAACCGCTCGCCGTTGATTATCGAGTTGTTCCTTCTGAGTTTCGACGTCGTACTCGTCAGCCATTTCGACAACCATCAACAGCGTGCGACCGTCGTCGGGATCGTCGTCCGTCCGCCACACGGTCGGATCGTCGAAGAGCGAACCACGATAAATTTCGTACGGGTCCGGTTCGCCAGGTTCCGGGACCGCGACGAGATCGGTCAGCGTGGTTTTTTCGATCACCTCGGCGATCAGCGACGCATCGGTCACACTGCGGACGCCCTCGATTTGCAGCAGTTCATTCCGCAGCGAACGCATGATATCCAAGTCGTCGTCACGAATCGGTCGGAAGAATTGCACGCCGATGATGACGGAATCGCCGTATTCGTAATGCTCGGCGTACCGCTCCCATGCACGGATGGTGCTATCGGGAAACCATCTTTCGGGGGAATCGTTGACCGAAAGATTCGGCAAGAACCACGCCAACCCGCAGAACGCCAACACCGCGACCGTCAACGTGACCACGCGATGCCGAGCCATCCCATTCAGTAAGGATTCTAGCAAAACGATTCTTTCATCATGACGGTGAAGCAATTACGGAAAATTCCGTGGGGCACTCCGCGGGTGCGGGGTGATCGAGATACACGCGTTGCCAACCTTCCAAGCAAACCAACGCCCACAACCGGGCACTATGATCCCACTGACCGGAGACGTGTTCCCGCACCAATTCACGTACCATATCTGGACGGAACAGGCCGCGTTCGAGAGCCGTCTGTGATAGCAGCACATCTTCGAGCAACGGTCGAAGTTCGTCGCGGAACCAGGTATCCAACGGCACACCAAACCCCATTTTTGCCCGTTCGCGAATTGGCTGTGGGATCAGTTCTGCGAAAGTCTCTGTCAGGATTTGTTTCCCACGCCCGCCGGACATTTTGATTTCCATCGGCATGCGAGCGGCAAGTTCGACGACGTGATGATCCAAAAACGGACTCCGACATTCCAGCCCAACCGCCATACTCGCGATGTCAACTTTCGTCAGGATATCACAAGGCAAATACGTCAACACGTCGGCCGCCGTCGTGCGAGTCACAATATCCCGATTGGGACACAACTGATATGCAGACAGCAGGAATTCTTCGCTGTGCACATCGCGTAACTGAGTGAGAAACGCTTCGGAATACAGATCGCGGCGGCGCTGTTCGTCGAAGATGCCTACCCAGTTGAGATACCGCAACTCCGGAGGCAACCGCAACCCGGCGAGCAATCGTTTCAAACGTCTCCGGAACGATTTTTGTTTCGATGACGCCGGCATGCGTTGCCAGAGTTTCGCAGTCATCAACTGCCTGAGCGGTTTCGGCAACCGATCGAATTTGGCACCGAACGCCACTGCCCGATACCGATCGTAACCGGCGAACAATTCGTCCCCGCCATCTCCCGACAACGCCACAGTGACGGCTTGCCGAGTGACTTGGCAGAGTGCCATCGTCGGAATCGCAGAACTGTCGGCGAAGGGTTCGTCGTAGTGCCAAATCAAACGCGGCAACGTTTCCAACGCCTTCGGTTCGACGACGTACTCATGATGATCTGTGCCGAGATGTTCCGCCGCCATGCGGGCGTATTGGCGTTCGTCAAATTGTTTGACGGGAAACCCGATCGAATATGTTTGCACTTGCCGATCCGACTCCTGCTGCATCAACCCCGCGATGAGTGTGGAGTCGATCCCGCCGGAAAGAAACGCTCCCAACGGCACATCACTCCGCAACCGTAACCGCACTGCTTCGGTCAACGTGTTTCGCAGGTTCTCGGACCAATTTGTTTGAAGTTTTCGATCCGTTGGCTGGTCATACGGCGGCGACCAATAACTTTCGACAGTGAGTTTCCCCTGCTCGAAAACCATCCGATGAGCCGGCGGAAGTTTGGCGTACCCTTTGAGAATGCACATCGGGTGTGGCACATATTGGTATTGCAAAAATGCATCGACCGCCGCCGGGTTCAACTCGCGTGTTGCGTCCGGGAGTTGCAACAACGCTTTCAATTCGCTGGCAAACACCACGCGTTCGGATTGCTCCCGATAGAACAACGGCTTCTGACCGATGCGGTCGCGGGCGATCAATCCTCGATGCTTCCGCGAATCCCAAATCGCGAACACAAACATGCCGCGAAAATGATGAACACAATCGTCGCCGTACTCCTCGTAGGCGTGCACGATGACTTCGGTGTCGCTGTCGGTCTGGAAGCGATGCCCGCGGGATTTCAGTTCGGTTCGCAGCTCTCGGTAGTTATAAATCTCGCCGTTGAAGCTGACCCAGACGGTTTCATCTTCATTCGCAAGCGGCTGTTTTCCGCCGCCGATATCGATGATCGACAACCGCCGATGCCCCAGCGCCGCCCCACCGTGGTGGTCAGCGTGCGTGAGATGAAACCCGTCCGCGTCCGGTCCGCGATGCCGCAGCGTACCGGTCATTCGCCGCAAAAGTTCTTCTGGGAACGGTTCGCTATTTCCGTTCCAAAACGCACCCGCAATGCCGCACATCAGCCGGTTCGCTCCTGTGCAATCTTACGGAACAGATCGGCATGGCGATCGACCATTTGCTCAATGCGAAAGTTTTCTGACATCCGCGTTCGTGCCGCGTTTCCGAGTCGAGCTTTCAATTCGGTATCGGCCAAGATTCGGTCCGCAAATTGGGCATACGCCGCACTGTCTCCGAGATTGACGACGTACCCCGTTTCATCGTCCACAACCAATTCGCGATTCGGCGGGATATCACTCACCACCGAGGGCACACCGGCGGCCATCGCTTCCATCAAACTGTTTGACATTCCCTCGAATTCGCTGGCCAACCAAAAGACATCGAACGTCCGCATTAACTTCGCCGAGTCGTTCCGATGCCCGGCGAACCGCACGAACGGTGCACACGTCATTTCCCGTGCGAACTCGCCAAGGGCATCGCGTTCCGGGCCGTCACCGATGATCAGAAAGAACACATTTTCGCGGAGTTGCCGAAGGATCTGAATGCTCCAAATCAAATCCTTCACACGTTTCTGGGAAGCCAGTCGACCGACGTAACCGACGACGCTCGCATTCGGCGGGAGATCGAACTCTGCCAACATCCGGTTGCGTTCATCTTGCGATAAGGGTTCCGAGTCGGTCGTTTCGACACCGTTTGGAATCACGCTGATTCGTTCGCCAGGCACCCCCTGCTCTCGATAGAAATCCGCCACGCTTTCCCCGTTGACGACCCAACGATCGGTTCGCGGTTGTAATTTCTGATCGGTCTTCAATTGCCAACCGGCTTTCCAAGAATCCACGCATCGCTCGCTCACGATGACCTTCGACTGTGGATTCTTCCCCACCGCCAATCGGCCATAGGTGTTCGCGGTGAATAACCATGTGTGGACAATATCCGGTTGTAAACTCCGCACTAACCGACGCAGCCGCCATAACGCCACAGGGTCGGCTTTCAGCCGTTTGTGGAGAATCGTGAGCGGGATGTTCGCGGTTTCCAACCAGTCGGCGTACGGACCGCCTCGCGTGAGTGCGACGGCGTGTACATCGAACTCCTCCTTGGGCAACCCTTTCGCCAGCAGTGCAAATTGTTTTTCCGCTCCGGAGCGGTCCAGAGTGGCGATGACGGACAACACACGAATCACGGCAGCAGACATCCTGTGGCTGATCGGTACGAAAGAATCCTAATCGGCGAATCATCGAACACCTACCACGAATTTGCAACGCCACGCAATTCCTCTCACAAGAGATCACCCCGGTAATTCCGCCCGCCACGAACATCGGTTGCCGTACTGTTTACGTCTGATCATCTGCTAATCCGGGGTGTTCGTGGCGATGTTTCCTGGTAAACTGCCAGAGACGAATCCCGCCCGAATTTCTTTCCTGAAGCATGCCCCCTATGCGCTGCGTTCAATTTTTTGTGATCACAGTCCTCGCAAATTCCACGACGATTGCGGCGGAACTCAAACCGGAATCGGCGACGTATTTCGCGGAGTCGTTGCGGCCGGTCTTGGTGGAGTCGTGCGGCGATTGTCACGATCCAGACGACTCGGAAAACGTGGTGCCGTTTCTGAAAGCTACAGACGCAAACGCGGTGGCGAAGCATCGAGGCTTGTGGAAGAACGTCGCCGAGCAACTCCGCAACCGCACAATGCCCCCCGCGGACGCCCCCCAACCGCGTGAAGAAGATCGCCTACGGATCGCCAATTGGATCGACAACACACTCCGAGAGACCGCCTGCCAACTTGGCGAGTACGCCGGTCAAGTGGTGAGTCGCCGATTGAACCGCGTCGAATACGACAACACCATCCGCGATTTGCTTGGTGTCGATCTCGATGTCTCCGACACGTTCCCCGTGGACGGTTCCGGCGGCGAAGGCTTCAACAACAACGGCGAGACGTTGTTTCTTCCCCCCATTCTGATGGAACGCTACCTCGAAGCCGCCACAACCGCCCTCGATGCCGCCATCGTAACACCGCGAATCAAGAAAACGTTCGGCCCCGATGATCTCGACATCGTTTCGAAATCCGAACCGAGTTCCAATCGAGATTTGCCCGCAAAAGCGTCGGCTCATGCTTTTCTGACCATCTATGTCGCCGGGGACTACACGATCCGTGTGACTGCAGCAACCGCCGGCGATCACCCCGCCAAAACCGCTCTCAAGATTGATGGCATCGCTGCGAACCGTTTCGAATTCACTGGTGAGCGGAACAAGCCGATCCAACAGACCGCCGTCGTGCGGCTGTCACGCGGTGTGCACGCCGTGACTCTCCAGACACAAGAAACACCGCTGACAATTCATCGGATTGAAATTGCCGAGAACCGGCAGGACCCCAAAAGAAGCCAACAGGAAAACCACCGCCGGATTTTTGGCCGCTCTTTCAACGAAGAGCCGAAAGCCCCCCGCGAAGACGCACGCAAGATTCTGAGGAACTTCACTCGTCAAGCATTCCGTCGCCCGGTGACAGATGACGAAATCGAACCGTACCTCTCACTGTACGATCGAGCCGCCGAGCGGGAAGACCCCTATCCCGAGGCGGTGAAACTGGCGTTGAAAGCCGTTCTGGTCTCCCCACATTTTCTGTTTCGCGTCGAGAACGACCCCAAAGGAGACAAGATCGAACCCATCACCGATCACGAACTGGCAGTGCGGCTTTCGTACTTCCTGTGGTCTTCGATGCCGGACGACGAACTAAACCGGCTCGCAGACGCCGGAAAACTCCACGAACGTGACGTGCTCATCTCGCAAGTCGACCGCATGTTGAACGATCAGAAAGCGGAAATCTTCGCGGAGCAATTTATCGGGCAATGGCTAGGCACGCAGAAAGTCGGCAATGGACACGCCCCGGACACCAGCACGTTTCGCGACCAATTTACCTTCAAACTCGTGTTCGACATGCAAGCCGAACCGTTCAAATTGTTCGACTACATCCTGCGGAACAACCGCAGTTTACTGGAATTGATCGAATCCGATTACACGGTCCTCAATCGTCGCATGCAGGTGCATTACGGATTCGTGAAACCGCCCGAAAATGCCAGTTCAAAGTGGTTGCTCAACCAATATCGCGAAAACGATGGCGGACCGTGGGAACTGGTGAAACTGCCAGATCAACGACGCGGTGGCGTGTTGGGAACGGCAGGCGTGCACATGCTCACGTCGTATCCCAACCGAACGAGTCCCGTCCTGCGAGGCGGTTGGGTGTTAGAAACGCTGCTCGGCGTGCATGTCCCGTCGCCGCCGCCCGATGTGCCTGAACTCAAGCGTGGCAGCAAAGAGAAAAAGACGCTCCGCGAACAACTCGCGATGCACCGTGATCACTCAGCGTGTGCGGCATGTCACAATCTGATGGACCCTCTCGGTTTTGCCCTGGAAAACTTCGATGTTCTTGGACGTTGGCGTGACAAAGACGGCAAACAACCGATCGATGCCACCGCCACGTTACCGACAGGAGAGCACATCGACGGACCAACCGGGTTGCGAAAAGCACTTCTAAATCGAAAAGACGACTTCCTACGACAATTAACACGAAAGATGCTTGGCTACGCGTTGGGTCGCAGCCTGACCGATGCCGATGACTGCACGATCAGTCAAATCACCACGACGGTCGCAGAAGATAACTACCAATCGCGAACCCTGGTCCGCGAGATCGTTCTCAGCACGCCGTTCCGCATGCGATCTCGCCCGCAACAATCCGAACACTAACGATGCTTTTGGACCGAACCATGTGTTAGAATCAAATCCATCTTGAAACAGCGGAACCGAATTCATCCAGCGATTTCATGACACCCAAGGAATTTCCATGAATCTGCGACTTTCGCGACCAATTTCTCGTCGAACTGTGCTACGTGGAACCGGTGCTGCGTTGGCCTTGCCTTGGCTGAACGCGATGGCCCCCCGTGCATCGGCCGCGGAGTCCCTGGAAAAACCGCCGTTGCGAAGCGTCTTTCTGTTTATGCCGAATGGGGTTCGGCCAGACCATTGGACGCCGCCCGGCGATGAGGAATCGTGGGAAATCACCCCGATGCTCAAACCCTTGGCGAACGTGAAGGACGAAATCCTGCTGCTAGAGAATTTGTGGAACGAAAAAACCGTCGGGCGGAACGGTCACTGGCCGAAGGTGCCGGCATTTCTCTCCGGCGGGTTCGTCGTCCGCACGTCTGGTCGCGATATGGACACCGGCGGGACGTCCGTCGATCAGCTGATGGCGGCGAAAATCGGCGATCGCACACCGCTGCCGTCGTTCGAACTTGGCGTGGACGAAGCATATACCGGTGTCGACAACATCGGCGGCGGCTTCACCCGAATCTATGGATCGCACATCGCTTGGCGTGATCCCCATACGCCGGTCCCGAAAGAAATCGTCCCACGGTTGGCCTTCGATCGCCTGTTCCGCACTGGTCCGGCAGAACCCGTCGTTTCTGGTTTCACGCCGCGTCAACCAGCCGTGGTGAAATCGTTGGCCCGTGACGATACCAGCGTGCTTGATCTTGTTCTCGAAGATGCCAAACGACTCAGCAACCGCGTTGGCAGCGAAGACAAAGTCAAAATCGATGAATATCTCGAGTCCGTACGAAGCGTCGAACGCCGAATTGAAAACGCCCTGAAACCGCAGAAGCGTTGGATCAATGAGGGTAAGTTCGATCTTTCCCGCCCCAAACCCGGCATCCCGGAAACACACATCGAGCACGTGCGACTGATGCTCGATATCCTCGTGCTTTCACTGTGGACCGACTCGACCCGCGTCGCGACTTTCATGTTCGGCAACGCCCAAACGGGGCGGAATTTCTCGTTCCTCGATGGTGTTCGTGGCAGTTTTCACGGTATTTCGCACCACCGCGACGAACCGAAGATGCTCGCCCAATACGAGAAAATCGGCACTTGGCATATCGAACAAGTTGCCTACATCCTCGAGAAAATGAAGAGTCTCGACGAAGCCGGCTCCTCACTGCTCGACAATAGTCAGGTTGTCTTCGGTTCCACGCTTCGCGACGGCAACCGGCACGATCCACACAATTTGCCGATCATTCTCGCCGGTCGCGGTACCGGACTCATCCGCCCCGGTCGTCGTGTGAGAGCCAAAACCGACACCCCGCTGTGCAACTTGTATCTCACGATGCTGCATCACATGGGCATCGAAGCCGATTCGTTCGGTGACAGCACGGCGGCACTTTCAGGATTGAGTTAAAGCTGCTGATCGAACACCAACGGAGCGGTGGAATGGTTGCTTTCCGCTGGATATGCTTGTTCGTTTATCTACCGGTGTCTGTGCTTGGCGGCATGTTCATTTCCCTGGTGACGGAACCGGCGATCCGGTTGGACGTCCCGTTTCCGTTCGAATACGTGGCCGCCGTGGTGATGCCTCTCGTGGGTCTCCTGGGTTGCTGGTTGATTGCCCCGCGAGCCCAGTTTCTCGCGTGTCTGGTGTATTGTTTGATCGGCCTGGCCCTCGCATACGAATACTCGCCCACGTTTTTCCCGGAAGGACATCCGCAGGCTTATGCCCCCACATTTTCGTGCTTTCGGCTCACGGTACTCACGAGCGTTTGTGACCTCATTCTCATTGGTATCGCGGAACTCCGAATTCGCCGTTTGACGCAGGCCTGATCCCCCGCTTTTCCAATTCCCCGTGTCACAGTCACTTTTCGTGACGCAATTTGTTATCTTGGTTGCGACGCCGCGATGGAGTCGACCGGCGAACCAACCCTATGGCTTTTTGACACTGCGGAATTCAGGATGAGTGAATCGATTGAACCGCTCATTGCGGTCTTCATTGACTTTGAGAACCTCGCGCTCGGTGTGCGAGATATGAAAGCGGGGCGTTTTCAAATTGAACTCGTCCTCAAACGGCTGCTCAAGAAAGGCCGCATCGTTTACAAGCGAGCCTATTGTGATTGGCGGAATTACGGAGATGCCGTCCGCGAGTTCCACGGCCAAGGCATCGAACTCATCGACATTCCCCAAACGAAAATGAGCGGCAAAAACAGTGCCGACATTCGGATGGTCGTCGACGCTTTGGACCTGTGTTATTCCAAAGACCACATCGACATGTTCGCTCTGATTTCGGGTGACAGCGACTTCTCGCCGCTAGTTTCGAAACTCAAAGAAAACAACAAACGAGTCATCGGTTGTGGTGTTAAAAGTTCGACATCGGACTTGCTGATTAGTAACTCTGATGAGTTTATCTATTACGATGACCTCATCCGTACTGCCCAAAAGAAACCGACTCCTCCGAAAACGACCCAGCCCAAAAAAGAGCTCTCCGACAAAGACAAAAAGCAAGAAGCCAGCGACCGCGTCATGGAAGTCTTGCTATCGATGGATCAAGACTACGACACGCTTTGGGGCTCCATGTTGAAACAAGCCATTCGACGCGTCTACCCTGGTTTCAACGAAGGCTACTATGGTTATGAAAGTTTTTCCGATCTACTGGAAGACTTAGAAGACCAACACCTCGTCGTTCTCGACTATGACGAAAGTCGCGGCAACTACAAAGTGCGTCGCGGTCGCATGAAATAACTAGACATACCCCATGACATCTCAATGGAGAGACTCGATGAAATTCGCGTTCGCAGCGCTCTGTCTACTCTCATTCGCAACCATAGCGAATGCCGATGGTGGCCCGAAAGTCGGTGAATGGTATTCGCTGTTCAACGGAAAAAACCTAGACGGCTGGACGCCTAAAATCCGACACCATAAAGCCGGCGACAACTACAAGAACACCTTCCGCGTGGAAGATGGTGTGATGAAAGTTGGCTATGAAGGCTACGATCAATTCAACGAAACCTTCGGGCACATTTTCTATAACAAGCCGTTCTCGCATTATCGATTGCGACTTGAATATCGTTTTGTCGGCGAACAGTGTTCAGGCGGCCCCGGATGGGCGATTCGCAACAGCGGCATTATGATTCACGGCGAATCACCGGAACAAATGGAAGTCGACCAAGACTTCCCCGCTTCGATTGAAGTTCAACTTCTCGGCGGCGCTGAAACCGGCAAACGCACTACTGGTAATCTTTGCACGCCGTACACGCACGTCGTGATGGACGGCAAACTCCTCAAACGTCACTGCACAAGTTCAACTTCAAAAACCTACCGGGGCGAACAATGGGTCACAGCGGAAGTTGAAGCTCATGGCGACGGCGTCATCAAACACTTCATCAATGGTGAGGAAGTGCTGACTTATTCGAAACCGCAACTCGATGAAGGCGAAGCTCACTCGAAAATGCTAGCCGAGAAAGCGGGCACTGTCATGCTAACGGGCGGCACGATTTCCCTACAATCCGAAAGTCACCCCTGTGAATTTCGGAAGATCGAAATCATGCTACTTAAAGAATAGACCCCTGAAACAGAAAAAGCCCGCCGATTCCAATCGACGGGCTTTTTTTACGTCAACCAAAATGGAAGCGGTCTATTCTTTATCGAATGGGAACAGCCAAATACTTGATGGCGTATGAGCCTGTTCAAACATTGTCTGCGCTTGACTGACAATATCGGGATGCTTAGTCGCGATGTCGTCGGACTCGTCGATATCTTTCGACAAATCATAGAGTTCAATCGGCGAGCTTTTCTTCTTATTGAGATTGAGTTGAACGGCTTTCCACTTCCCGAATCGGACCGCCCGTTTACCGCCGCGTTCATGAAATTCCCAATAGAGATACTCATGTGGCGTTTGTTCGTTTGCGTGACCGAGGAGTGTTGGCACGAGTGAAACCCCATCGGTATCTTTGGGGACATCCACGCCGGCAAGTTCACAGCAAGTCGGCAAAATATCCCAATGAGCGGATATCAAATCACTTGTAGTATTCTCGGGCACATGTCCTGGCCATCGCACAAGAAACGGTGCACGAATCCCGCCTTCATACAGGTCACGTTTAAACCCTTTGAGCGGTCCATTGCTATCGAAAAACTTTGGATCGTGTCCACCCTCTAAGTGTGGGCCGTTATCGGATGTCAGCATGACAATCGTGTTCTCATCGATATCGAGTTCGACGAGCAGATCGAGCAGTCGACCGACGTCTTCATCGAGTTTAGTCATCATCCCGGCAAACGCAGCAACTGGGTTGTCGACTTCCGGTCCGGAATACCGACCAATTTTGCCATTAAACTGCGAAAACTTCTTCCGGAACGGATCGGAGTACGACCCCGGCACATGCATAGCGGCATGGGGAATAGTTACGGGTAGGTAACAGAAGAACGACTGATCCTGATGCTCTCGCACAAAGTCTAAAGCCTGATTCATGATCAGATCGTGCGAGTATGTCTTACCGTCGAGCATCACTTTTTCAGTGTTGTGCCAGAGATGTTTCGGATAGTAGTTATGTGCCTCGCGTTGACAGTTATAACCATAGAACTCATCAAAGCCTTGATTGACAGGGTCACCTTCCGACCCGGGTGAACCGAGTCCCCATTTCCCAAAGCCACCAGTGACATATCCCGCTGTTTTCAACAGTTCTGGAAGTGTGACTGTTTCACTAGGAATGGGTTCCTGCCCTTCGGGTTTGGCTTCTTTGTTACCTCGTATATAGCAGTGCCCGGTGTGTTGGCCGGTCATCAGAACACACCGCGTCGGAGCACACACCGTACAACCGGCATAGTGTTGGGTAAATTTCATTCCCTCTCGACTCAGACGATCGATATTCGGAGTTTGAAAATGCGACTGGCCATAGCAGGAAAGATCTCCATAGCCGGCGTCATCGAGGAGGATATAGACAATATTCGGTCGGGACGTTTTCTCCTTCGAGTCTTTCGCGAACAACGGATTCACTCCGCAGGCGACGAATAACGTCAGTAGAAAACTGGTAACAACTCTTGGCAACATGTGGGAGTATTCCTTTTCTGAAGACAATTCGGATGCTTCGCGACGCACCTGAATAAACTCACAAGTCCAATGCGTCGCGACGCACTCGACCATGACAGTCTGGCGTCAAACTTTCATCGGGACTTCTAACCCTTCCGACAGTGCTTGCAGGTGGCGGGCGAAGTGGTCTGCGAGCACTTCGGTATAGGTGTCGGGATGAGCCTCGAGAATCTTCCGCAAGGCAGGACCAAACTCAGGGTGCGTGAGCGTAGAACCAAACGTGCAATGCAGAATTTGACGGCCTGGTTTCGTGAAACCTTTGCCCTCCGGCACTTCCGACCAGAGTTCGAGGTACTCGCGTTCGAGTTCCTCAGCGGAGTTCAATTCGGTCGGCGGTGGAGCACATTCGAGAGTCGCAGACACATGGTAGGTCGCTTTGTCTTCTTCGTATCGCGAACGGGCAAACTCGATTAGCCGACGGAAGAGGGCTTCATCGTGTCGTGCCACAACGCGGAGTGCCTCCAAGTAACTCGTCCCCGCCGTTTTAACGTGAAACCGCCCTTGGGTAGCACGGGCCAAAGCGGGGTACATCGAAAGTTTGTCCGATCCGGAATGCAAACTGAGTTTGTACGGTCCTAGCTTGTCTGCAATGGCGGCATGATCCTTGAGTGACACTTCCAGCGCGGCCAAGTCGCCCTTGAAATCGACGCCCTTTTCAAAGTCACCGATAAACCGCGGCGCCAGGCTAACCAACTTCATTTCATGACGCAGACATTGATCGGCAATAATGTAATGCTCGGCCAATGTTGTCGGCTGCTCGGTTTCGTCGACGGAAAGTTCGATTTCGTACTCACGACCGTTGCTCTGATGAACCTGGTCAATGTATTTCGCCAGACTCAACGTATGTTGGATGGCTCGTCCATATTTGACGGCCGCTCGTTGGCAGGCCTCCGGCGTAAACTCGATGGTCGTACCATTGGCCAGCGTGACGGACTTTTCGAGATAGTCTTCCAACCAGGCCATTTCGTCGCGGACCTGGCTGAAGTTCTCCGAAAGTGTGGCTTCATCGTAATCGTCGGCGTGTTGGTCGACATGTCCGGACGGATCGATCGTGAAAAACGTGAATCCGACGGCAGCAGTCACATCGACATCGTTCTCGGTTTTCAGGTGATCAGCGTCGGCACCGATGGGATCCGTCCAACGGCACTGCATGGCGGCATGCATTGCATCATCCATGACAGCTTGTGGAGTCCGTGCGGTCCGCGTCATTTCTCGAATCGATTGTTGCGGATAAATGGCACGAATGCCGGCCCCCGCACGACGCATGGCCGCGACATGCCCCGGCGTTGCAAGTCCAATCCGGTCGCCGAAACCGAAACTTGGACTCAGCCCAAGCGGAACACAGGCGGTGTTTGAAGCGCTCATGAAATTTCCGATCGAAGGAGTGACATCACGTGCACAGAATCTTGCAGTGACATCCGATAGAGATTACTTGGCGATGTGGGATATTTCGAGACGTTTACGATTCACCGTGACACTTTCCGAGTCGAGCCAACCAGCGGTCGCAACGAACATCGAAAACCGTAACAGACCTCGATCGAAAATAATCGGTCTTCTTGACGAATGAAAGCCTGCGGTTTCTTGTCGCGGTTCTATCGAAATCGCACGGATGTCTCGCCAAGCCCCGTCAGCGTCACAGTAACAAGGTCCTCCCGGGCAACCCATTGCGTCTGAACCACACTCCCAAGAGTGACCAACCACCCTGCAGGAATTTCCCGTTCTCGAACGGACTGCGTGTTGGCAAGCCATACAAGTGCTTCGAGGGGATGCCCGTCGATGATCTCGCGACCGACTCCGCGTCCGACCGAGTTCTGGTTGATTCGCATCTCTCCACCGACCGCAGCCAAATCCAACGACTGCCAATTGACGATGGGTGGCCCCAACACCAAACCGGCACCGAAGAAATCGTCCGCCACCCACGTTTTCCAATCCGGTTCACGATTGTGAAAATCGACGTAGCGGTCGTCAACAATTTCGATGGCCGCAAAGACGGCATCGACATGGTCGACCAATTCGTCACGCTGGTAGGGTTGTTCTCGTGGCGGAATTGTCTTTCCCACTCGGACGGCGATTTCGCATTCCACGCCGACATGCAAATACTGGTCGAACTTCACTTCGCCACCGCCGTGCAGCACTGTTGATGCGAAAATCCCCCCGGCACAGGGATGCGACATCCCAAGATACGACTGCATGACGGGAGTGGTGCAACCAATTTTCGTCCCCACAACTTCGCCCCGTCCTGATTCGGTCAGCAAGTCATGCAGACGATCTTGGATCGCCATTGCGTCCGTTACGCTGTTCGGTCGGCATTCCGCAGGCAAGTGGGAAATCGGTCTCGGCGAATTCGAGCGAGCTTGCAGAAGTTGCCGGGCGGCTTGTTCGATTTCAACCGGAGACAATTGTGTCATTGGGCTCGCTGCAGTGAAAATGAGGAACGCAAATCTTCATTCTCCCACCTTCGCAGTCGAACTGCCAGGCTGTTCGACATCCGTGGTCGTCGTCCAAGAAGTTTTCCAGGGCGGTTCGCAGAGAAAATACGCGACCGCCGCCATCAGGGTAGCGAACAGTGAAACGGGAAATTCCCAACCTACGTTCGGGCCGAATGCCGTCTCCCAACCGAAGGCAAAATGAACACACCAGACGACAACTCCGGTCAGAATACTGGCGATACCGCTGGCCGCCGTTCGCGGGCGGGAATACAGACCAATCATCATTGGGACAAACAGCCCCACGAGCGTAAACGCGTAGGCCTCTTCTAATAATGCATAAGCGTCTTCCCCCCGGTAGGCCATACCAAGACTGAGTACCGCCACACACAGCACCGACCAACGGTTCCGTCGCAAAGCCGCCTCGTTGTTCTCGGTGGGAAACACGTTCTGAGCCAGAATACTGGCTGGGGCGAGAATGGCACTGTCGATCGTTGATAAAATCGCCGACAACAATGCCACCAGAAAAATTGTTGCCACGGCCGGACTGAGAAACGCGTGGGCCATCGCAGGGAGAATTTCGGAGTTCACACTGTCGGGGAATAATAAATCGCCGCTGAGTGCCAACAACAACGGTATTGAACCGACACTCAAATACATCACTCCCGCGATGCCGCAGGCGCGACGTGCAGTGGTCGCAGAGTTTGAAGCGAACACGCGTTGCATCAAGTCTTGGCCTGGCACATTCCCCAATGCTCCGGTCAGGAAAACTCCCAACCAACCGAAGAATGCCGCAAGTTCGTTTGTGGGAATCAAAATGCGTTTCTCCGGGTCTGTTTCCGTCCCGAGACGATGAATTCCGTGCGTCAGACTTCCGTCGCCAAGTTGAGTCAAGGTGACGACCGCTAGCACGATCAGACCACCAATGACCAATAAAATTTGAACGGCATCGGTCAACGTAACCGACCACATGCCCCCAAGAGCGTGTAGCCCGTTCCCACAACGGCTACAATGGGTAGCCCCCACGTCATCGGAATGCCGAAGAACAGCTCCAAAACGCCCGCGAGAGCCGTAAACTGAGCCGCGATCCAACCGAAGTAGCTCGGCACCAGTACTAATGCGGCAAGGAGTTCCGCTCGGGCTCCAAACTTGCGTCGGAAGAGGTCGGGAACGGTCAACAGTTGCATCCGCCACATCGGCCCAGCAACAAACGCAGCGGTAAACAACAGACAGAAACCGGCACCGAACGGGTCGAGCGCAGCAGCCCGAAGCCCCTCGTTGCGGACTTCATCCGCAGCCGCAAGGAGCGTTCCTGCACCAAACCAAGTGGCTAAGAGCGTCATCCACGCCAGAGACAAAGGCAACTTGCGTCCGGCGACCAGAAAATCTTCCGACGTTTGAATCTTCCGCTGAGCCAACCACCCGATCACGTACATGACGATCAAGTAGATGACCAATGCAATCGCGAGCAACCATTTCAATGAAGGATCGACGTTCACAGGATGCCCGCCCCCGAAATTATGGACGACCGAAAAATTTGATCGAACTATATCCGGCGACGTTCGTGCAGAAAAGCATCACGCCAAACAGCTACCCTTTCCAACATTGGTGGTGATAATTGGGTACGAATTGAGAATCGGATCACATAACCTACATCGAAGGTTTCAGACCGTTCGAAGCTTTAACGCAGGATCGATCATGAAAGCACTTGTTGTCTATCCCGGCGTGCCGAACTCCGCCAAGCTGCTCGATGTCCCCGAACCCGATCCTCAGACAGGTGATGTGTTAGTCGAAACACTCATGGTCGGAGTTTGCGGGACGGATCGGGAAATCATCTCCGGAGAGTACGGAACCGCTCCGAATAACGAGAACTATCTCATTCTCGGCCATGAATCACTTGGACGCGTGCTTGAAGCGCCAGAGACTAGTGAGCTGATGCCGGGTGATCTTGTTGCCGGAGTTGTAAGGCGTCCCGATCCAGTCCCCTGCCCGAGTTGTGCCGTCGGCGAGTGGGATATGTGCACCAACGAAAAGTATACGGAACATGGAATCAAAGGCCTTCACGGTTTTTGTTCCGAGCGGTTCCGTGTGGTTTCAACACATGCCGTCAAACTCGATCCTAGTCTAGAGAGTGTCGGCGTACTTGTTGAGCCGGCAAGCGTCGTTGCCAAAGCTTGGCAACACATCGAGCGAATAGGCAACCGGGCTCATTGGTCACCGAACCGTGTACTAGTGACCGGTGCCGGACCAATCGGATTGCTAGCCGCCTTGCTGGGTGTACAACGCGGATTCGATGTTCACGTCTTAGATCTTGCGGAAGATGGTCTCAAACCGAAACTTGTTCGTGAACTCGGTGCAACGTATCACCATAATGGTGTCGAGGAAGCCTGCTGTGGAGCCGACATTGTCGTAGAATGCACCGGCGTAGCCCAACTCGTCTACGAAGCGACACAATGCAACGCACGCGGCGGAATCGTTTGCCTCACAGGAATTTCATCCGGGCAACGAGAAATTCGCGTCGATTGGGCCGAACTCAATCGACGGATCGTGTTAGAGAACGATGTCATATTCGGCACTGTAAATGCCAACCGCGATCACTACGAACTAGCCGCTGATGCACTCATGAAAGCCGACCAGAAATGGCTCGAACAACTGATTACTCGCAAAATCGCCATCGACAATTGGCACAAAATGCTAGACCGTCAGCAAGATGATATCAAAACCGTGATCACCTTCGACTAAACTGCCACAACGCAGTCTTGGCTAACAGTCTTTTAACAGTTCATCAGACAGGGCCTCAACCATGATAACCTCACACCTTTTGAGCCACCTCTATTCGTGTCATTCGCCCGAACTAATATTTGCTAAATACTAGAGACATTCCCTTGTCGACCACCAGTCATGAAGTCGGTAACAGACGTGTTGTTGTTCGCGATCAAACTCAATCAATAATTTCGAGGCACCTCTTGTGAATTCGTATCCAAAACGGGTTTGGATTGCAGCCGGTATTGTTGCAGTAACAGTCGTCGGACTATGGCTGTTTACCTCATTGTTTCAAGCGATACTCATCCTCTTTGCAGGGATCATACTCGCAGTATTCCTGACGCAACTAAGTCACCTACTTGCAGAATTGACTTCGTTGAAATACGAGACTGCATTTACGCTGGTAGTCATTACACTTCTCACTTTGATGATTGGTGGCGGCTACCTAATGGGAAATCAAATTGTCGAGCAGATCGGCAAATTGACTAAAGAACTGCAGTCGTCCAGCGATAGCCTGCTCAACCGTCTTGAGAACAATCAAATCTATCAAAATGTTATTCAAGGAAATGGAAAGTCGTCCGATATCACAAAACGACTTTTCTCGACGGTTCAAACGACGATCTCATTCACGCTTTCCGCATTTGGTGGCTTCATTCTCTTTCTGTTTCTTGGGTTCTACTTCGCATATCAGAGTCAGCTTTATCGAGATGGTGTTCGCTTACTATTTCCGGACCAACTTCACGAGCGTTTTGACGAGATCTGTGATCGACTTTATAACTCGCTATGGAAATGGATGTTGGGCCGACTTTTTAGTATGGTCATCATCACCATTGGGTCGATCATCGGTCTTTATTTCCTCAATATTCCCGTTCCGATTACATTGGGTGTGATCGCAGGATTATTAACATTCATCCCTAACTTTGGGCCAGTGATTGCTGCCATTCCACCGATGCTAATCGGACTGCAGCAAGGAGTCGATGTCGCGCTCTATGTGGCCATCTATTACACAGGCCTGCAGTTTGTGGAAAGCTACTTTCTGACTCCGTTTGTCGCCGAACACCAAGTCGCTTTGCCGCCCGTGATTACGCTATCTTGCCAACTTGTTTTTGGGACGCTTGCTGGCGTCTTAGGCGTATTACTTGCCGAACCGTTAGCTGTCGTCACGATGCTACTTGTGCAGGAGATCTATCTCATTGACACTCTCGGTCGAGACCCGTCTGAAGCGAGAACCTAGTGAGCCACAATCAAAGAAGCCCACGGCTGACACCATGGGCTTCTTGAAATTGAACGAAACGCAGTTGGCCTAGTATTCGCGTTTGGTTTCCAGACCAGGCATTGGAACAGGATAGGTTCCATCAGGGCCGGCTTGAACCGGAGCCGGTGAGTTCATCGAGAGTTGATCAACAGTCGGGGCGAACTCGTGTTCGCAGTTGAGCATTTCGTCGAACGTGACGACCGTTCCCGTGTGAGCGGCCATTCGTCCCATTGAAGTCACGAGGCTAGCTTTCGCACCCCGTTCCACTTCGTTGTAGGTTTTATTCTCACGAATTGCAGCGATCAAATTATTCCACTCGAGTTGGTAAGGATTCGGCTCACGTCGCGGTCCTTGCCATTTGATCTTGCTACGATCGAACTTGTGGCCTTCGAAGATTCGGCTGCGAGCTGGTGAGTGCGACGACGCGGAGATAATGGCCGAGCCTTTCGATCCGTGTGCGTAACTGGCAAACTCATTGTGACAGCCCACCATATTGCGTCCGTTGAGGAACAACTTGGTGCCGTCTTCAAAGGTGTACTCGACGGAGTAGGTATCGAAGTTTTGATCGATATAGTCATCGCGATAATGCCGACCGCCGGAGCCTTTGGCTTCAACCGGCCATGCATCTTTCATCCAGCAACATTCGTCGATGTTGTGGATCAAGAAATCGCTGTACGCGCCACCGCTCGCCCACAGGAACGAATGGAACCGCCGAATTTGGTATTCCAGTTCGTCCATGTCATCCGGTTTACGCTTCGAGAACGCTGAGGCAACTGGGCCTAGCATCCGATAAGCTTGCAGGAACAACACGTCCCCGATTTCGCCATCTTGAATGCGATTGAACAGTTCGCCGCGAATCTCACAGTGTCGGCACATCAACCCAACGCCGACTTTGAGATTCTTTTCTTGGGCTTTCTCGTTGAGCGCGAGAATTTTGCGTGTGGACGGCCCGTCGACGGTGACGGGTTTTTCCATGAAAACGTTCAGACCTTTTTCGATCGCATAGCTGAACATCACCCAACGGAACGCAGGTGGAGTTGTCAGAATGACGACATCGCCGGGTTTCAGGCAATCCATCGCACTCTTGTAAGCATCGAAGCCAAGGAACTGTCGATCTTTGGGAACATCGCAGCGATCGGGGAATTGCGTCGTCAGCGTTTTGTGGCTTGGCTCCAAGCGGTCGGCGAAGACGTCGGCCATCGCGACGAGTTTGATCGAGCCGTTCTGGACGGACAATGCATTCGCAGCCGCGCCCGTGCCGCGTCCACCACACCCGACCAACGCGATTTGAATCGTGTCGTCCTCGCCCGCGAACGCATGCGGAGCGGCGGCGGCCAGGATTGCACCGGCTGCGGCGGCACGTCCCGTATTGGTCAGCATTTCACGACGGTTCATCATACTCTCCTCGGGCAGGAATCAACGAAAAAATGGGGAATCCCAGAGTGGGGAGATTCCCGAATCCTTTCACTGTAACTGCCCCAGGCAGTCGACGAAAGTGTATTGGCCGTTTTCTGAAATGGATGATGCTGTAAGTTGGGCGTGGAGAGTCGAAAGAAATTCCAACGTCATGTCACGACAGACATTGCTCGACGCATCACTTCGCCAACCTCACTTCATTGCATCCGACCTCATTACCTCATCGCTCTTTGACGGCGATGTACGTTCGGCAACGCTGTAGGTGTCGGCGTCGCGACCGGTATTGGACACAATCAGCTCTGCAAGTAGTCCGAGCGAGATCGCCTGAGCTCCGAGCAGTGTCGAGGCCACCGAATACGCAAGCAACGGACGGGTGCCGATCGGATCAAAGTTCAAGCCAGCGATGTTCGTCAACATCCAGCACACACTGAGAATCCCCAGCCCGACCAATCCCAGCCCGAAAAACAGCAAACCGAACGCTCCGAGCATGTGCTGGGGACGCTGCCCAAACCCCGTTAGGAACTTGACGGTGAGCAAGTCGAGAAACCCACGCATGAAGCGTTTCACCCCGTATTTGGAGTGGCCGAACTGACGCTCGCGGTGATGCACCGGCAACTCGGCCACTCGAAAACCACGAGCATGGGCAAGCACGGCGATAAAACGGTGTAACTCACCGTAGATGCGAATTTCACGAGCGACTTCGGTGCGGAAGAGTTTCAAACCACAGTTGTGGTCATGGAGTTTGAGTTTCGTCAAACGGCTGACCATCCAGTTGAAAACTTTGCTCGGGTACACCTTGTGCCACGGATCGAGACGACGTTGTTTCCAGCCGTTGACGACATCGTACCCTTCATCCAACTTCGCAAGGAACTTAGGAATTTCGGCGGGGTCGTCTTGCAGGTCCGCATCCATCATCATGATGACTTGGCCACGGGCCGCTCGCATGCCTGCGGTCAACGCAGCGGCTTTTCCGAAGTTGCGACGGAAGCGAATCCCGCTGATGCGGTCGTCTTTGGCCGAAAGTTCATCAACGACAGACCACGACCGATCCGTGGAACCATCGTCGATAAAGACCACTTCAAACGAAATCTCGTGTTCATCGCACGCGGTCACGATTTCGCTGTAAAGTTCCTGGAGACTTTTGTCTTCGTTGAGCACCGGAATGATGATGGAAAGCATGTTAGTCGTCCGTTTTGAGTTGTCCGTTGCTGCTTGTCGAGCCCAGGAAGTACAGAGCACCGGCGATGGTCACTTCCACAATAAACCAAACCAGCCGCAATAGCACGGAGGCAGCGATGGCCTGGGATTCCGCGACGTCCGGGCGGAGGGTCTGCAGCGTGACGATAAGAATCCCCTCACGGACACCAAGTCCTCCAGGGGCGAAGATTGCGACGAAACCAAGAACGGTGGCAGCGGAAACTGAACCGGTGAGGACCGGAAGATCCAGCGGAGACACACTGCCCCCGACAGCTCGGATGGTCAGCCCCAAACTAATTGCCAACAGCACCCAACCGATAATCAGCACGCCGAACGCCTCGGCGAGCAACCAGGCGGAAAGATGCATCGATCGGCCTTCGCCCCGCATCTCCAATGGTGTGAGTTTGTAGACAACTGTCGTCAGAAGTTTCGCCAGCACCGGCAATAATCCGATACAACCGATGGTGACGAGCCCGGCCATTAACCACGGGCGAGCGACGAACCATTGCAGCCATGTCGGTGACTTCACCAACCATTCCGGTGAAAAGAGCAAAGGAGCCAACGCCGTTGCCAAAGCGGCTCCCACCCCCATCATGATCAGCGTCTCGAAAGTCGCCGTAAGTGCGGACAATCGAATCGGCACGCCGCACGGTCGCAGCAGACCTGAACGAATCACAAGCACCGTCGCTTTGCCGGGTACGTACTTCCCAAGATGCCCGCAGAAATAAGCCCGCATGGCATCCCATACCGGCACGGTTTCCCCGCAAGACATCAACATCCGTCGCCAGAACCACACCGAGGGAATCCAACCCAGACCGTACACAGCTCCTGCGGCAATTGCCCATGACCAGGAGAATTCGAGGTCCTGCGTCCCGCTTTCTTGGAACATGCGGACGGCTCGCCGACCAACAAACGCCACCACAAGACCACATAGCAACCATTTCACGATCCGCCATGCCCAAACTTTCGTCGGGCTCGGAGATTCCGTAGGTTCGCTCGCGTCGGTAGTCATAACTCGATGGCCGAATGGCACTTTCCGTGAAGATTCGCTCCAATAGTCAGTTCATCGAATCATGACGACTTTGGGAGAGTGAGTCTATGTCAGTCGGTTTGCCGGGAATTGAAGGACAGTTTTCCACGATTCTGGCCGACCCGCCTTGGCGATTTCGCAATCGAACCGGCAAAGTCGCTCCGGAACACGGTCGACTGAACCGCTATCAAACCATGTCGCTTGAGGAGATCTGTGATCTTCCTATCGCTCAACACGCGACTCACCCGGCTCACCTCTATTTATGGGTTCCCAACGCACTGTTGCCGGAGGGGTTGCAAGTCCTGGCTGCGTGGGGGTTTGAGTACAAAACCAATCTCGTCTGGTACAAAACGCGTAAGGACGGCGGACCGGACGGCCGCGGCGTGGGGTTTTACTTTCGCAATGTGACCGAGCTGTTGTTATTCGGCGTTCGCGGACGCATGCGGACGGAAGCCCCCGGTCGTCGACAAGTCAATCTTATCCCACATCGCAAGCAGGAACATTCTCGCAAACCGAAAGCATTTCACGAGTTAATTCAAGAATGCAGTCCCGGCCCGTACTTGGAACTATTCGCCCGAGAAGCCGTCCCTGGTTGGCAACAATGGGGTGACGAGTTGGACACCTACATGGAAACCCGCCGTGTCGCACCGGGATATCGAGGGGACCAATGATGATGTGATGAGGTCTGATGTGATGAGAAAGCCATCGACTCGTTTTCCTCGCATCGTCACCAAGATCGGTTTGTAGGAATTCGTCCGAAATTGCGGATTCTTCCGAAGATCCGGACGTGGCTGGTCGATGATAGGGGTAACAACCGGCCTCATGGGCAAACGGGGACTGGTGAATCGTGTGACTCAGCCGTGATCGGCTGCAAGGGCAAAGTGCGAGGAAACATCAATGAGCCGATTGCTCCAAATGCGGTTTTGGCAGCTCCCCAGCGTGTTGGCCGTCGTGGCTTGCACGAGCGGATGCCCCATGATTCCTCCAATGACGCAAACAACCGTCGGCGGGCAAACTTTGCCGTCGGCCTACTACTTGCGGGACGACGTGCAGTACTTCCCAGCGGGACCAGAGTTCCAGCTGACCAACGAAGTCCAAGCACACGAAGAATACCGCTTGCAACAACAAGCTATCGAGGAAAGCCTCGATACCGACATCGCACCTTGACCGGATGATGATGTGATGAAGTCTGGGGTGATGATGTGAGGCGTGGAATTCCAATCTTTCGCCTCACATACCGAACTCCCGATGCCTCACAGTTGCTCCGACATCCGCGCTGCAAGCCGTTGCAACGCGGGGCTGGTGTCGTGTGAATCCAAGTGGATATTGAGCAAACTGAAGCTATCGGTATTTGCCAAAGCCGCTTGAATGGCTTTTTCCAATTCGCCTTCCGTGCGAACTTCGAAACCCCATCCGCCGCCGAGCACATCCGGCAGACGATGGTAGTTCCAATTGGGAATATCGTTGAACGGTCCTTCTTGCAGGAACCGTTCCGTCGTATATCCCTTGTTGTTGAGCACCATCACGATCGGGTTGAATCCCAGTTTCAATGACGTCGACAACTCCATGCCCGTCATCTGAAACGCACCATCGCCAACCAAAACCAACGGTCGGAGATCCGGCTTGGCGACTTGCACCCCCACCGATGCCGGCACCGCAAACCCCATCGACGTGTAATACGCGGGGCTAATGAATTCGGTGTGTCGGTAAATCGTGAGATCGCTCGCAGCGAACAGCGAATCCCCGACGTCGGCGATGACGCACATCGACTCATCCAGCAACCCATTGATCCGTTGGAACAAGCGCTTGATCGTCAGCGGTTCGGACGACTTCACTTGGAACGGTTCGATTTCAATCTTCTCTTTGGGCATTTCTCGCTTAGGCGGTTTGAGCGACGCTTTCGCGAGACCTTCGACGAAGTCGGACAGCATCACCTCATGGAAGTGGTGATGACGGATGCGGAGTTGTTCGCTCGTCGCATAGATGCACTTCCCGGGATCCAGGTGAGCGGTGAAAATTCCCAGGTTGATGTCCGTCATGAATGTGCCAAGGAGAATCACGCAATCGCTGTCTTCGACGTACTTGCAGACCGACTCCTTCCCCATTGCACCTTCATACACACCGAGATACAGCGGATGTTTCTCGCTGACGACGGACTTCCCGAGTAGCGTGGCCGCCATCGGAATTTCGTGGGTCTCGGCAAGCTTGAGGACTTCCTCGCGTAACCCAAAGCGATGAATCTCGACGCCCGCTAAGATGACCGGTTTCTTGCACTTGTCGATCAGTTGCCCCGCCTCTTCGATGGCTTCGCGAAGCGCATCGGGATTGCTTTGAGCGACGTGCGAACTCGGTTCATGCGGGAACAGCGGTTTCGTGCGGACGCGGTCTCGCGGAAGTTCCAAATACACCGGTCGCCGATACCGTACGGCCGCTTCGAGACAGCGATCGATTTCTCGAAACGCGGTCAGCGGATCATCAAGGGATGCGGTGGCGACGGTGATTTTTTCGAAGACTTCGCGTTGAGTGTTGAAGTCACGCACTCGGTGATGCAACAGCGGATCGGTCCGGCGTTCCTCGATCCCCGGTGCCCCGCTGATCACAACCACCGGCGATTTCTCCGCATACGCCCCCGCGACGGAGTTACACAAACTCAGTCCACCCACGCAATACGTCACACAAACCGCACCCAACCCATTTACGCGAGCATACCCGTCCGCCGCATACCCGACGCAATCTTCCCGCGTCATGCCAATCACACGAATCGGGCTTTCCTCAAGCATCCCGTAGAAGTTCAACACAAAGTCGCCCGGAATGCCGAACAGATCCTGCAGTCCATAGTCCTGCAACCGCCGAATCAAATACTGCCCAATCGAATCCGGTTGCGCCGTTTTCTTCTTGGCCATCACCGCCCCCCTTCATTTGTGCTGGGATTCCGTTCCTGTGCGTTTATTCCATTGTACGCAACGAACCCGCAATGACGGACAATTTTTCACTGAAGATTGAAGGGAGAACAAAGGATGGGTGCGTGCAATTCAGCTTTCTGCCGGGAAAAATCCAGCGTCAATCAATCATTTACCAACACCTCCGTGCAGGCATGAATTCATGCCATTGTGGCTACCGTCACATACCCGCTAGCAGATTTTCGAATCCAATGTACTCATTCTTCCAGTCGGCAAAACAACCAACGAGACCACACGCAATGCAACGCGCCCCCAGATACAACCACCGCACATCATTGGAAGGGCTGTCATCGGATTCTCGATAACAATGCACGCCTGCGACCAATTGAAATTGTCCCCCGTCGCATAAGCACGTGTGCTGACTCAATTCGGCTTCCTCGACATACTCCGAACTGTCGCCCATGAGATGTTCGTGTTCACAGTTCGGGCAGAATCGCTCCGCAACGCCGGCCTGTTCATCGGTCGCAAACAAGAATATATCCGCCCCGCATTCACAACGGACATTAGTAAAGTGATCAATCGGGTAGTGATGTAATTCACTATATCGAGTCAACTCCGTCCGAATGTCGGCGTGATTTTCGCCATACCAGTATTCATCTCGTTTTGTGATCGCCACCTGGATAACCTCATCGCAAAAAAGACTACGCAGCTGGTGATCGATGGATGACACCTCACGCATACCCCCAGCTACTGTACACCAGGCAACGCCGTAATGAAATGAGCGTAGACCAAGAGAGGTTCCGCGAGCCAACCCCAGCCGATCCGTTGCTGTTTCCGCAGTCGTCGACGTGAGATTTCCAGAAAAACGATTGGGCCAATGAGGATTGCCAACATCGACAGAAACATGACGAATTCGTAGCCGCTCCAGATGAATTCCTTCCAGAATTCCGGCACATCGTACCGCCACAACCGGCAAGTTGCCTGGGAGAACCCCGCCCCCAGAGCGGCTAATGTTAACTGGATGTAAATGCACCACCGCATCATTACTCCATGAAAAAAGCCTCGACGGTGACGCCGAGGCTTTCAGAGTTGTTTAATTGTTTGAGCAGGAATGCATGTTCGCTCGCCTGCACATTATCATCGGTCGTTGACGTGTGTTTCCAGGAACCGGGCGAGTTTGTGGAAGTCGCTGCCGGGTTGGATGTAGCGGACCATTGTGACGAGGTTTTCCGGGTTGACCAGTTTTTCGAACGGCACGTAGTGCAAGTCGAGTTGGCCGGTGACGGAAACCATCACGCCGTTGAGTTGTTCCTCGACGAGTGCCCGATACGCACCCACACCAAGTTGGCTGCCGAGCATCACGTCGAACGCTTGCGGACGGGCACAGCGGGATTCATACCCGAGTTGAATGCCCCGCACGCGTTTCTTTTCGCCGGTTTGTCGTTGGTACTCTTCGGCGACGAGTTTGGCGATCATTTTACCGAGATCGACGTGGGCCACCGAAATGTGTCCGTGCGGGTCACGTGGCACACCGTCGAGTGCTTTGGCAGAGAGATATTCCGCCAAACCTTCGGCCAACACGATGGCGCCGAACGGTTTGTCCTCGGAAGCCTCACGAGCCCGGATGGTGCTCACGATCCGTTTGACAACGGCATCGATATTCATCACCGCACGGGTGCTCTTCACACCATCGACTTCGACTTCTTCTTCCTCGCGGTATTTACCACGAATGTCTTCGACACTGATCACCAAGCTCGCTTCGCCGGCGATCGCGGCACCGTAGGCCAACCAACCGGCACTGCGGCCCATTGTTTCCACGATGAAGTAACTGCCGTCGGCTTCGGCGTCGGCGAGGAGGTTGCGAATTTCACCGGCGAGCGTTTCCACCGCGGTGAAGTAACCGAAGGTGAAGTCGATGCCCATGTAATCGTTGTCGATCGTTTTGGGCACGTGCACAACGGGAATTCGCTGTGTGCCTTCAGGAAGTTGATCCTGGTACAGCTTGAACTTGTTGGCCGTCTTGAGGGTGTCGTCACCGCCGATCGAAACCAGCAAATCGACATCCAACGACCGCAGAGCTTCATCAACGGTTTTCAGCGGTGCGATGCGTTCGGGTTCCTGCAGGTGCTCCGGTGAGCTGACGTGTGCCCCCGGGTTGGCCCGTGCGGTGCCGATCATGATTCCTTGCGAATTCCGCGACCGCTTGAGATGCCGTTCGTCGAGCAGGTAATAGTCCTGATCTTCGACCATCGGACGGTCGGCGGAGTACTGCATCAGACGGGAATAACCGTAACGCACACCGACGACTTCGATGCCGTTGTTCATGAACGAAATGGCAGCGGTGGAGATCACGGCGTTGGCGGCGGGTGCGGGTCCGCCGGAGAACAAAATGGCCGCTCGGCGGAAATTGTGCTCCGCCTTGGCAGGTGGGCCGATCACGGATTCTGGTTGGGACGGATTGCCGTCGGGTGTGGTCGTCATGGCAATTAAAGTTGGATACCTAGAGGTTATCTGTACGGACCGCCAGCGGAACCCTCGCCCTGGCGTGTGTGCCGGTCATCCTAGCGGGTCGGTCGATGGCTTGCCAGTGTCTGCGGGTGCAGAGGTAGATGGTGGAGCGTTGAGAGTAGAATGCCTGAGCCACCTCAGCACTCCCTGCTCTCCATCAACCGCGAAGCGCTTGCAGGGAGAGTTCGGCGTCGGTGCGGATGCGGGCTTCGGGATGACTGTCAGCGATGGGTTCAATCCAGCCAATGAGTTGCTGCTTCTGCTCCTCACTCCATTGATTTTCCAAGTCGCCAACGGCCTTGAGCGTGTTCTTGAGCACAACTAAATCGATCTGCTGACGCTCGACGGATTCCGCTTCCGTGGTGTTTGCTGTCTTGTTGAGCACTTCCTGAAAGACCGGCCAACCATCGGTTTTGTGTTGCCGGGCTAATGCGATGGCGGCATTCACGCGAACTTCCGAATCGCTGTCGTTGAGCAAAACTTTCAGCCGTTCACGGGCGGCTTTCTCCGAAATCAGACCGAGGATGAACGCTCCGGTTTGACGGAAAAGCGGGTCTTCGTCGCGGGTCAGGTCGATGATGCCTTCGTGGACATCAGGCATGGATAGCAACTCGGTGCGGAACTGCGGGATTTCGTTCGCCCGCCCACACAAAACAGCTAACGATTGGGCCGCCGCCTTACGAGTTTCGCGATCGTAATCCTCCGACAACGCCGCCTTTTGCAACGGCGGAAACACACGTCGAGGCTGATTGAGATACGCCAGCGTCGTCGCCAAATAGACTTGCTGCTTGATCACCGGATCGGTTTTGCCGGCGGCGAGTTGCTCTTCGAACAGTTCCACGAGCGCTTTGCCGATTTCCGGGTTGTTGCTGAGTTCGCTGTCGGCTTCGTTCGCCTGGTCGTTTCGCAACATCTGAGCCAACCCCAAGGCGGCTCGCCAACGTCGATGTTCGTTCGCGCTGCGGAGTTCGGTGACCAACTCTCGCCAATCCTGCTCTCCCGCCGCCAACCGTCCGAACAACGTGTAAACCCCGACAATCGCAATCACAATGATCGCCGGAATCACGAACAACTGCACGATAAACCGCGCCGACGGCGGCTCCACCGGCGGGAGTTCTTCGAGTTCGTCTTGGAAATTCGGTTCCGAGGTTTCATCGGACATGGTTGGCACCGATCGCGAGCGGTTTGGTGTGGTTGTATCTGTTAAGTGTAGGAGTGATTTTTCCACGGTCAACGAATGTAGAGAGTCGAGCGTGGAGAGTAGAGAGTATTCCGTTGCTTCTACTCGCTACTCTCAACCCTCTACACTCCACTCCGTCAAGACGGTCGTGGTCTGGGTGGATCGGGGTTTGGCTTCGGCATTGGTGGGTCTGGCAGCGGATGGGGGGCCGGGTCCGGTGTGGGAGACGGGACCGGTTCGGGTCTTGGTTTGACGTTCATCGTGTTCTCTATTTCGGAGCGGCGGCGGTGCAGGCGAATTCCAAGCGAGTCGAGACTTTCCCGTTCACCGTCACTTTGCCCGCGAGAAAAAACGCATTCGACAGTCGTTCGGTGATCTTCACTTCAATGTCGATCGTGTCGCCGGGGTGCACCATCTTGCGGAATTGCACGTTGTTCATCCGCGTGGCGACGGGTACCGCGTCACCTTCGACGGGTTGAATGGTGGCGATTAAAATCGCCGACGCCTGCATACACGCCTCACACTGCAACACCCCCGGCATCACCGGAAAGTCCGGGTAATGTCCTTGGAAGACGTCAATCGCCGGATCGAGAAATTTTCGAGCGTGAATGGACTCGTCCGTCATCTCGACGACTTCATCAATCCACAAGAATGGCGGACGATGTGGGATGAGAGCTTCAATTTGTTCGCGATTGAGCGACATGGTTTTGTTCTGAGTAGATAGAAAATGGAGGATCGAGGATAGCGAATAGAGAGTCAGATATCAGCATTCGCGCTTCTGCCATCTTCTATCCTCTATCTTCCATCCTCACGATGAATACACGGAAGACATCAAGTCACCAAAGCACTTTGATCACAAACTCGCGGCGGCGGGTGTGAGGTACTTGTCGACATCGTTGGCCACAATCACGCCGTAGTTCACCGCTCCCAACCAACCCGACATGATGATGCCCACGCTGCCGGCGTGATAGAGGCCGCTGACTTGTTCCGGCAGCGATTTACTCACGGCCAACCCTTCGAACTTGGTACCGAAGGACGCTCCTTGTTGATGCCGGGTGTAGTGTTTGAAGGTTCGCGGCGTGGAGACTTCGATGTGGTCCAGCTTCTCCCGCACGTCGGGCACGTATTGTTCAAGACAATCGAGCGTGGTTTCGGCGAGTTCTTTCTTGGCGGCTTTGTAGTCCTCTTCGGACAGGTCCGCCCAATCTTTGTAGTTCGCGTTGGTGGAGGAGACGACCAACCAACGATCACTTCCCGGGCGTGTTCGCGGATAGTAGAACGAAAACGTCCGGCTGCTCACATCGCGACTGAGCATCGCTTCGATGTCGAACCCTTTGTGTTCGGAGTGGAACAGCAAATCGCCAACTTCGTCGAACCCTTCGCCGGGTTTGAGGGCGATGTAAACCTGACAACTGCTGTTGTTTAGTCGGACGGCTTCGGTCTCTTCGACGAAATCAGGATCGAGATGTTCTTTGCCGACGAGTTTCAGCACGGTCGTTTTGATGTTCGCGTTCGAGAGTACCGCTCCACAGGTAATGCGGCGGCCATTCACCACGACGGCTTTCACTTGGCGATCGGGCGTGATTTCGATCTTCTCGACCAGACAGCGAATTCGCAAATCGACGCCATTCTTGAGCAACTCCTCTTTCATTTGCGAGACGAGTTTGTCGGTGCCACCCTCGAACGTGAACACGCCTTTGTGCATGAAGTTCGAAAACACAATGCCGTAGGTGATCGCGGGGTCTTCCAGTGTGGAACCATTCGCATAGGTGATCGGCTCCATTAACAATCGCACGACATCATCGCGACCGGGGAAGAATTCCTCGAAGAGTTCCCGCGTGGTTTTCGATTGATCATCGTAGAAATTCATGCTGCGAGCGGTGTCGAAGAACCGCTGTACGGTTTCCATCGGCACCTGGAATTTCTCGGTGATGATCCGCGTGAAGTCCTCACGGTCAAAGGTGGTTTGCAACGAGAATTGCGGGTTCTCGAAGCGGACGCCTTTGAGTTGCACGATGGAATCGGCGATTTCCCGGGTCCAATACTTTCGGCAACTCTTGATCATGCCGTGCGGAAAGCCGTGGAGCGAGATGTCAAAGATGTGCCCGCCGGCCCGTTTGAACCAAGTCGCCATTCCGCCAAGTTGGTAATGGTGTTCCAACAACAACACGGAATGTCCCTGACGAGCCAGGAGATTCGCCGACGTCAAACCAGCGAGACCGCTACCGATGACCACCACGTCATAGTGGTCCTTCGCACCTTTGAGAAAATCTTTGGGCATAGTGTTCAGCAGACAATTCGAGAGGCAATACGTCAATCACCGAGACAGTGTAGGCACCCGGGCGGCGAAATTCGAGTGTGCTCGGTCAGTTGTCCAGAGTCCGTGGTCAGTTGTTATTAGCGCTCGACGGCGTACGACGATGAGCAATGGACTCCAGATGACGGCCAAAAAGCCATGAAACTTCACATGTCCCTAACAATGAAAACAGCCTATTTTACCTCGTTTCCCTGCTTTCGGTCGATTGCGTAACGGTTTGAGAAAGTCAGGGCAGATCGTCTTGCGTCTTGTGTCGGCAATGCTAGATTGGAGACGCATTGCGAGTTACACCGATACCCAAACGGGAGGGGTTGGCCTGCTGTTTCGGCTTCTTACCCACACCGATGCGGTCCAGCCACGGAAAGGCCTGTTCGCTCATGGCTACGAACTCGATGACTCCGACCGACGAAGCCACAGACACCCACGCGGATTCCCTGGCGTCTGGGGATGCCCGGGAAATTGAACAACTCAAAAGCCAAGTGGCCGCGTTACAATCGGAACTCATGCAGGCGCAGCGGCTCAGTTCCGTAGGTGCGATTGCAGCCTCGATCACGCATGAGTTCAACAACATTCTGACGACGGTCATCAATTACTCGAAGATGGGGCTACGTCACAAAGACGATGCCACTCGCGACAAAGCCTTCGATAAAATTCTGGCCGCCGGACAACGAGCGTCCAAAATTACGACGGGAATGCTGTCGTACGCCCGGAATCGGGCGGATCGGCAGGAACCGATGGACTTGGTTGTCCTTGCCCAGGATGTGTTGGTTCTGGTCGAGAAGGACTTACAGAGCCACCGAATTTCACTGGATACGAACTTCCCCGAATCCGTGATGGTGATGGTCAACCCGAGCCAAATTCAACAAGTGTTGTTGAATTTGGTGATCAACGCTCGACAAGCGATGGACGAGGGTGGAAGTTTGCGGATCGGTGTGCGACGCGATACGGACAACGGTTTCGGCGAAATCTCCGTGCAAGACACCGGCAGCGGAATTCCTTCGGAGAAGCTGCCGAAAATCTTCGATCCCTTCTTCTCCACGAAGGAAGCCGATTCCCAAGGCCAAGGCGGAACCGGGTTGGGATTGTCCGTTTGTCGGCAGATTATTGAACGTCATCGTGGACGGATTCGCGTCGAAAGCACGGTCGGTCGCGGCACAACGTTTACGCTGAAACTTCCCCTCGCTGCTCCGGTCGAATCGACAAAACCCGCCTGGACGAAGTAAACTCTGCGCTAAATCGAATTGAGCGTCCTTAGAGTTTCTTACGACCGAACGCGATTATGCCTCTTGATGAACATGAAGGCCCGTACTATCTCGGGATCGATCTTGGCGGAACGAATGTCCGTGCGGGAGTGGTGAGTAACGCGGGCGAGTCGTTAGCTCATGCCAGTCGTCCGACGCAAGCCGATCGCGGGTCGGACTTTGGACTCGATAACATCTTTCAAGTTTCTGATCAGGCCGTTACCGCGTGTGCCCTGAGTTGGGACGATATCGCCGGTATCGGAGTGGCGGCTCCTGGGACGATGGATATTCCCGCCGGTATGCTGCTCAAACCCCATAATTTGCCAGGTTGGCAAGATGTGCCCATTCGCCAGCGGATCGCCCAGCGGTTCAACAAACCGGCGATTCTCCAAAACGATGCCTCCGCCGCCGCCTACGGTGAGTATTGGGTGGGAGCCGGTCGACACGCGGAAAGTCTAGCGTTTTGGACGCTCGGCACGGGTTGCGGGAGCGGCTTGATCATCAACGACCTGATCCTTGAGGGCGTCCACTCTTGCGGTTCCGAGTGCGGTCATATCATCATTGAAATGGATAACGGTCGTCTCTGTCGCAGTGGTCAACGTGGGACGCTCGAAGCGTATGTCAGTGCAACGGCACTCGTGGAAATCTGCCAAGAGAAATTAGCTGAGGGCCGGGAATCGGTGTTGTCGGAATGGATTGCGGCCGGTCAGATTCTGACGCCGCTCCTGATTGCTCAAGCGGCTGAGTCCCAGGACGTCTTGGCAAACGAATTGATTATGGAAATGGGGCGTTGTCTCGGGGTGGGCACGGTCACGCTGATGCACGCGATCAACCCGGCCGTCATTTTGATCGGCGGCGCGATGACATTTGGCCGTCACAGCACAGAACTTGGCCGACGGTTTCTCGAACGCGTCAAGATGGAAGTCCGAGAACGTGCATTCCCCGTGCCCGCCGAAAGAACCCTCATCGATTACGCCACCCTCGGCGGTTCCGCAGGTTACATCGGAGCCGCCGGCTGCATCCGTCGCGCCATCCGATTGAACGAAGTGCCGGAGTGGTAACCGAAGATTTTTCATCCTGAACATGAAACGAAACTGCGAACGCCGTTGCCCTGCTTCTGAACGGATCAGACCGTACCTTCTGAACAACAGCGAGTGTTAGATTCTCGAATGATCGTTTTCCCCCTTCAACGTATTACTGTTTCACCTCTCCCTCAGGGAGAGATCGAGCCGAAGGCTCGGGAGAGGGCCATGGCGGTTTCGGGGACTCCTTACACATTCCAGACTTCCCACCGCGACGTCGCTCAAAATTCATGCACACATTAAGAGTACGAGTCATTGCGATCAAAACTGCATCAGTATCTTGAAGTACCTCATCGTTCGTGAAACGCATGACCGTCCATCCGGCTTGCTCCAGAATTTTTTGTCGTGCGATGTCGGCGTGCGAAATAAAATCGTGATACTCGCCGTCGACTTCAACAACCAATCGATGGGAGACACACGCAAAATCGACGAAGAATCCTCGAATGGCGTATTGGCGACGGAATTTCAGATTGGAAAGTTGAGAGGCACGGAGAACAGACCACAACCGGGATTCGGCTTCCGTTTGTTGTTGACGGAGTTGCCGTGCCCGTGGAGTTCGTCGGCTGGTCATGGGATCTCCCTCTCCCGGACGCGAGGCGTCCGACCTCTCCCAATGGGAGAGGTGATTTTTGATAAAGTCGATCAGTCGCACTAACCTTCAACAATGTACACACGAATACAATCTTTGCAAGATTTGGGAGACACCTGCGCTGTATCAATCACAACTCGTTCCTAGGGAGCTGGGTCATTGGGAAAGTGGATGCCCACTGAACTGGCCTGCAAATTCAACGTGTTTTCGCTATTCGCTATGTTCTTCCTGAATTTCGTGTGATATTCTCCGCGGAAAATCGCCTCGGAGAGCACATGGTGCGTGACTGTGCGTTGCTAGTTGCGGATGTGACCTCCAGAGTTCTGGGTTGATCGTCCTCACCGAACAGCCAACGAACTAAAAACTTTTCGCGAACTTGAAGACGAGCCAGGCGGTCGCCGATGTCCAGTGCCTCACAGTCCGAAGTCCAACATGGGCTGTCCTCGAAGAGTTTCCTTGCCCTGTTGTTGACGCAGTTCCTCGGAGCCGCCAACGACAATGCATTCCGCTGGCTGGCGGTGTCGATCGCCATTGGCGTGATGGGAACAACCGGCGAAGGACGCGCGTTGGCATTGGGAACCGTGCTGTTTACCGTCCCCTATCTTCTATTGGCCAACATTGCCGGTTTTTTGGCGGACCGGTTCGACAAACGCGCGGTCATAGTCTGGTGCAAAGTCGCCGAATTGGCGTTGGCATCAATGCTGGTGCTTTCCATTCTTGCCGGCGGCGTTTTAGGCGTGAATGGCAGCTTGGGACTGATGTTTCTGACGGTGTTCTTGATGGGTTGTCAGAGTGCACTGTTCGGACCTTCGAAGTTCGGCAGCATTCCCGAGTTAGTCCGTAGCGAACACATTTCCGCCGCCAATGGACTGATGGGCATGATCAGCGTGATTGCCTCGGCATTGGGCACATTAGGCGGGTTGTCGCTTTACCAGTTCAACGAGACAGCGATCAGCCAGTTCGTGGGCTACCGGTCCGATCCGAACGCGACGATCACGGTGTGGAATTTGTGGCCCGTGATATTGTCGTTGCTCGGCATGGCGGTGGTCGGGGTGATGTCTAGCTTGATGATTCGACGTCTGACTCCCGCCGATCCGCATCGGAAAATGGCGAAGAATCCGTTTCGGGAAACCGTGAACGACTTACGAGTGCTGTTCGCCCGCCCGACGATTCTGCGGGTCGCCTTGGGCATCTCGTTCTTCTGGATGATGGCCTCACTCGCTCAGTGCAACGTCAACTTGTACGGCGAACACGTTTTCGGTTTGAGTAAAAGTGGCGTGGGTATTTTGATGGTCGTCCTCGTCGGCGGCGTGGCGATCGGCAGTGTCCTGGCTGGCTGGTTGTCTCACGGACGTGTGGAATTGGGAATTGTGCCGTTGGGTGCGGTGACGATTATCGTCGGAACGGTCGGGTTGTGCATCGTTGGCTGGAACGCCGGGATGCCGGTCGCCCACGATACCACCGCGAAACTGGCCACGTCGTTCGTCATGAGTTACCCGAGCTTCTGGCTCTGCTGTGGGTTCCTGTTCTTGCTTGGCTTCGGGGCGGGATTATTTTTAGTCCCACTGGAAGCATTCTTACAGGAAGAGTCGGAAGCCCAAGTTCGGGGCACGGTGATCGCGGGCACCAACTTCCTGGCTTTCGCTTTGGTCATCATGAGCTCGGGGGTTTTCTTCATCGAACGGGATCTGCTGGGGATGTCGTCCTCGACGATCTTCCTCTTTTGTGGAATCGCAACCGTACCGGTGCTGCTGTACGCTTTGTATTTACTCCCGATGGCGACGGTGCGGTTTTTGGTGTGGTTGCTGCTCGCGACAAACTATCGCATCCGGATTCGCGGACAAGAGCACATCCCGAAACGTGGCGGTGCGTTGCTGGTGGCGAATCACGTGAGTTACGTGGATGGTTGGCTCGTCACCTTGTCCGCCACACGACAAATTCGGCTGATGGCCGATGCTGACTTCTACAAAGGAAGTCGCATCATCACTGGAATGTCGAACCTGTTCAAAGTGATTTCCATCAATCCCAGCATGGGTCCGAAAGGGTTGGTCAAAGCTCTGAAAGAGGCCAATCAAGCGGTGTCGAACGGTGAGTTGGTCTGCATCTTTGCCGAAGGCAAACTCACCCGCACTGGACAAATCGAGAAGTTCCAACGCGGTTTGTTACGCGTCGTCGATGGCACGAACTGCCCGGTTATTCCAATGTATCTGGACAAAATTTGGGGCAGTATCTTTAGCTACTACGGTGGAAAAATCATCTACAAATGGCCGCGACAATGGCCGCATCATATTTCCATTAACTTCGGTGAACCGCTGCAGAATCCGAAGAGCCTCTGCGAAGTTCGGCAAGCCGTTCTCGACTTGAGTGCCGAATCTGCCATGCATCGCCGGGAACGCAAAATGGGGCCGACCCGTCGATTCGTGCGATATTGCAAACAAGCCAAGTTCCAAACCAAAGTGGCCGACGGCACCGGTCAATCGCTCACCGGCGGGAAACTGCTTGCCGGTGCATTGGCATTGAAGAAGCAACTTCGCGAGGCGGGAATCACCGGCAAAGGCGGCGACTCGCGAACCGTGGGCATTATGTTGCCACCGTCGGTCGGCGGTTTTTTAGCGAACACGGCAGTTGCGATGAGTCGCGATGTCACCGTCAATTTGAATTATACGCTCTCCCCGAACGATTTGAATTACTGCATCGAGAAAAGCGGGCTCACGCATGTCATCACCAGTCGGAAAGTGATCGACAAACTCAATATCCAACTCAATGCCGAGGTGGTTTACCTCGAAGATTTGGTCGCATCGATTTCGAAAGGTCGACGGATCGCGGCGGCCATTCAAGCATTCGCAGTTCCGACGTTCCTCCTCGAACGGTTACACGGTCTGCGGAAAATTCGCCCGGATGATTTATTCTCGATCTTGTTTACCTCCGGTTCGACAGGACGGCCGAAGGGTGTGATGCTGAGTCATCATAATGTCCAGGCGAATATCGATTCGATCGATGATTTGTTCCACTTGAAAAGTAGTGACACCCAAGTGGGCGTGATGCCGTTCTTCCACGCTTTCGGGCACACACTCGGTCTGTGGCTCACCGCAACGACTCCGCTGCGGGCGGTTTACCATTACAACCCGATCGACGGTCGCACCGTCGGCAAACTCTGCGAGGAATACAAAGCAACAATTCTTATGGGAACGCCGACGTTCCTACGTGCGTATCTGAAGCGTTGTACGCCAGAACAAATGAAGCACCTCGATTTGGCCGTCGTCGGTGCGGAGCGACTTTCGCCGGAGTTGGCGGAGGAGTTTCGACAAAAGTTTGGCGTGCTCCCGACAGAAGGTTATGGAGCCACCGAATTGGCCCCGCTCGCGACCGCGAACATTCCCAATTCTCGGACGGGTTTTGAAGAGGACACCGCCCGCAAGATCGGCAGCATTGGTCGTCCGATTCCAGGGGTCAGCGTCAAAATTGTCGATCCGGACACCCACGAGCCCCGCGATTTTGATGAAGAAGGTTTGATGCTCGTCCGGGGTGCCAATGTGATGCAGGGTTACCTCGACGAACCCGAGAAAACTGCCGAAGTGTTGCACGACGGTTGGTACAACACGGGCGACATCGCCACCATGGATGAAGACGGATTCGTCACCCTGGCGGGACGGTTGAACCGGTTCTCGAAAATTGGTGGCGAGATGGTTCCCCACGGACGCATCGAGGAAGAACTCCTCCGCATCGTGGGCAACGATGCCGGTTCCGACGGCGAAGTGCCGTTGGTGGTCTCTGCAATCCCCGACGAAAAACGCGGCGAACGCCTCGTGGTATTGCACCGTCCGCTCGAACAGTCTGTCGAAGAGATTCTGCGGGAACTCTCTGAAAGCGACATCCCCAATCTTTGGTTGCCCTCCCGCGACAGTTTTCTCGAAGTGGAGTCGATTCCGGTTCTCGGCACGGGCAAGCTCGATCTCAAGGGCATTCGTGATGTCGCGATCCAGCGTTTCTCCGTCGGAACAGCCGCTTCGAGTTCAACCTGACCAACCAGGCAAACGAGTCGGTCTGCAATCTGGTTTCCCCAAGTTTTTCTGGAAATCTCCCGAGTTCTGTTGTCCGCGGTCGACAAAAAACGTTGATCCTATAGAGCACGCGGGCCACCGATCATACATCCAATCCTTCAACGCTCTCATCTTTGGGAAGGATTGATCCGGAATGATTTCCAGTCGAACTCTTTCGAATTCGACCATCAATTGACATTTGAAATTTCCTTCGCGGGAGACGAGAATAGCGGTGAGGTTCCGTTCGAGGGACTTGACCGGTTGCTTTGTTATCCCGTCCAGCGGAGTTGGTGGTGATGGCACACTGGATTTCCCAAGACGTCGCGGATGCGACGATCCTCGCTCTGGGTGGTCTGCTGGTTGTGGTTTTGTTTGTCACCCTGGCTTGGTCAAGACGTCGTCGAGAGACTTTTGCCGGTCTGCGCGCGCTTCGCGATTTGGCGAAACGTCAGGGGGGAACCGTCGTCATGAACGACGAAGGTCAACCGCAGTGGCGGGTCCCGTTCTATGGTGCCACCCTCGTTGTTGGCTACCGCACCACGAAAGGTGTCACCAAGAAGTCCACTCCCCTGCCCTGGACACGAGTGGCGTTGGAAGTTCCGGGCCTGCAGGCTTCGGCATTTCGCGGCATCCTCATGCAGGAACGACATGCACCAAACGCGAACGTGTGGCGTGCGTTGGCACCGCTGCGAGAGATCTCAGCGTGGGGACCGCTGAAGATTCTGATCAGTCCAGACGACCCGACCCCGACCGTCGAAATCTGGCGATTCGGCTGGGGTCGGCAAGATGTTCATTGGATCGAGCAAACCCTCGTCTACTCGCTTGATGTATTGTTGGACCTCACACGGACCGTTTGCGAAAACCCCTATGATGCGAAGTCACTTCGGGAATCCCTGACCACCTGCCGGATTTTCAAGAAACCCTTTTTGACGATGGAGGGGGCTAAGTTGCAGGCGGAGCCCGCGAAGTCTGCGTTGGGCGGCAAGATCACGGAAAAGTCACGACCACACGCTCAATCCGACCCGAGTACTCAAACGGAGACTCATAATTACCAACGGCTCCCTGCAGATCTCGCCCTACCTGCAGACCGTCGAGAGGCATCCGCGTCAATGGCCCCGCAGTCGTTCCTTTCATGAATAGCTTCTGGTTGACGATTGCTTCGACGGTTCCATCAGCAGCGAGCGAAACTCGGACGGTCTTCGCATCACTCGGCAACTTTTCGGTGCTCGTCACCACGTTGAGTTTGCCATCATGACGTGTCGCGAATGACAAATGACCGTCTTGCATATAGACCGCAAACCCCACGGAATTGCCGCCCTGCGCCACCAATACGCCATCCGAACCTAGTTCCAGAATTTTGACGGTCACGGTAAACGCACGATTCTCGACAAACGGTGACTTCTCGCGTGAGAGATCCGCATCGGCTTTGAGCTGATAGCGTTTCTTTGTCTTATTGAATTTCGGTTTCGTTTCCCGACCATCCAACGGCAACACATTCGCCCGCTTCGCATAGGTTTCCCACTTTTCAGCGAGCTTGCGAACCAGTTCTGGCCGCTCTTGGCTTAGGTCATGCAATTCGGTCCGATCCTTGGCAAGGTCATAGAGTTCCCAATCGCGACTTTTCTTCGCGACGAGTTTCCAGTTCCCATCGCGGATGGCCCGGTTCCCTTCGTGTTCCCAAAACAGCGGCTCCGACCGGGAAATTTTTCCCCCGTCGAACGTGGGACGCAACGATTTTCCCTCTAACGGTTTAATCTTCTGACCATCGTGTTGCGTGGGATACTTGGCCTTCGCCACATCGACACACGTCGCCATGATGTCGATCAAGTGCCCCGGTTGATGTTCCAACTCGCCATGCCGGGCGATTCCCTTCGGCCAATGAGCGATCAATGGCGTACTGATTCCCCCCTCGTGCACGAAGTGTTTGTACTCGCGGAACGGCGTGTTTGAGACGTTCGCCCAATCAATGCCATAAGCAATGTAGGTGTCCTCCGGCCCTGGCATGATGTGCGGACCTTGCAGCGTTGGCACACCGGCTCGGTTCTGTTTCGGGATAACATCGAGTCGGATTGCATCTTGCGCAATCTTTGGCAAGGAAGCCTCCACTGGACGTTGCCAATCCCCTTTTCGTCCGACACCTTCCTGACAACCCCCGTTGTCCTGCATGAAGAAGATGAGCGTGTTCTCGAACTGATCCTGTTCTTTCAGCGTGTGCACAATCCGTCCGATGCCGTGGTCCATGCGGTCAATCATCGCCGCGTAGACTTCCATGCATCGCTGCTCCCACTCGGAGTGTTCAACCTTCGCCCAATCCCCGACCGTCGGCGACATCTCCCACGACGCATCGATCAAACCCAATTTCCGCAACCGTTCGAGTCGGGCTTGGCGGTAGGCTTCGTAGCCTTGATCGAATCGGCCTTTGTACTTGGCGATATCTTCTGGCAACGCGTGCATCGGCCAGTGTGCCGCCGTGTAGGCAACATACATGAAGAACGGCGACCGTTTGCCATCGGTGCTCGAATGCTCATTGATAAACCGCGAGGCGTGATCGCTGATGGCGTCGGTATAGTAGTATTGCTCCGGTTGATACTCCGGATCGGCGAACGGCGAGACCATAGTGTTGTCCCGCGTGAGCGTGCCGGGATCGAAGAAACTTCCGGCCCCCGTGATCGTGCCATAGAATCGATCGAATCCGCGTTGCAACGGCCAATTGTGTTTCGGACCTTCCGGATCGGTATGTAACGTGACATGCCACTTTCCAACGCCATACGTTGCGTAACCTGCTGGCTTAAGAACTTCTGCGATCGTCCGGCACTGTTTGTTCAAGTTGCCCCGATATCCGTCCGAACCGCGATCGTTCATCATGTGACCGATCCCCGCCTGATGTGGATACAACCCGGTCAACAACGACGCACGTGTCGGGCAACACCGTCCCGTATTGTAGAATTGCGTGAACCGCAAGCCGTTCTCAGCCAATCCATCCAGCGTAGGCGTTTCGATCTCGCCGCCATAGCAACCGATGTCGCTGTAACCCATGTCGTCGGAGAGAATCACAATAATGTTCGGCCGGTCATCCGCGACCGAACTTCTCGTAAACCCAAACCCGACAACAAGTAACAACAACAACAAACGATTGAGCATATTTCCAGACATGTCACTAAACCTCGACACCAGAGCGGCTGATTCGGGAGGATGGGGTTGAAGAAATCGATGAGATCACCATTGTGCCCGGGTCATTTGTCCGCGTCAAACGAACACCTCGAAGCACTAAGTCCCAGGATTTTCCGGAAATCGCCGACAAAATCTTGAAAATGTGCGCAAGCCGAGCGTTATGATGAATTCTACACGGGGGAAGTTCGTCACCCGATTCGAGGAAATTGCCGGACATGAGTGCATCTGTCGCCTCGCTACCATCTGACTTCGAATTGTTGAACCGGTTTGTCGATCAACACGACCAAAACGCGTTCACGATGATTGTACGTCGTCATGGAGGGATGGTTCGCGGCGTGGCTCATCGAGTCTTAGGTGATCCCGCGGGTGCTGACGACGCCTTCCAAGCCACATTTATTTCGCTGGCCCGGAACGCCCTGACTCTCACCCAAACCGAACAGACACACGACTCGCTCTCGAGTTGGCTCTATCGCGTTTCGTACAATTCGGCACTGCAAATCAAGCGGAAAGCAAAGTCGCGACGTCGCTGTGAGACACAATTCGCCAGCTACAAGCACAATGAAGAACGCGAAAAAGAGGCTCGGGAAGAGTGGCTGCCGATCTTGGATGAAGAGATTGGCCAATTGCCCACCCGGTTTCAATCTCCGTTGGTGTTGTGTCATCTCGAAGGACGCACCCAGCAAGATGCCGCTGATGAACTCGGCCTGACCTACGCCACGATTCGTCGTCGGCTTCAGCAAGCGAAACTTCTGTTACGAGAGCGATTGGTCAGTCGTGGGATGCCGGAAACGGGTGCCCTACTTGTGGTTCCGTTGCTGATCAAAGCAGCCGAATCGTCGGTCGCACCATCATCGGTCGTTGTTCAACAGGCAATCAACGCAGCCATGTCGCAGACTGCAACGACCAAAATTGCTGCAACCGCGGCGGTGGGCGGAAAGTCACTGGTGACTAAAGCGCTGGCCGCGATGTCATCCGGGAAAACGGTCGTGGCGTGCGGGCTCACATTGATCGGGGGTCTGTCTGCAGGATTGCTGGCCAATAGTTTTGACTGGAACCGTGTCCAAGATGGTGTTTCCGCGCGTCCAGTTCCCGTACCGGATCTGACAGTCACAGAAGTCGATACGACAACAACGTCACAAGTCAGTCCTCCGCAAACGGTCGTCGAAGAGAAAACGGAGTCGCTGGAGTCGTTCACGGATCGGTTCGTGAGTCCCGATTTGAACACTGCCCCCACGCAAATGGTTTCGCTCGAAAACCCGGCGACGTTCGGGACGCATGAATTGATTCCCGTCTCGGAACCGCCGAACTTGGAACCGATCGAACTCACCGCAGCCGTCGAAGATGCAGACGCCCCGCCGGCGCTCGATCTTCAGGAACCGGTCGGTGACGAAGTCCAAACGACCGCCAAGACGAAGCCGGCCAAATCGAATGTCGTGCAAAATGTCGTAGCCGTTCTGGAAAACCAGAAACGCCGACTTCACGACGATCACGTGAACTCGGCCGCTTCTCGAATTCGGGTTCCGGCGGGCGAGAAAGTCTTCAAAGGCGCGATCGATTTCGCCGGCAAGACTTACCGCTTCTACACACCGGAAGAAGCGGACAAACTTCTCGAGCGTTTGTTGCAATTCCCGGCACCGTCCGAAGACATGGAGTTTCGCGCTGTCTTCCATATCGACGGTATCGACCATGCTGCAACCGACTTCGGTCAAACGCTGGACATCTTGCAACGCAAGCAATTTGTGCGTTGATCACGTCGTGTTCGCGATCTCTTTTCGTTGAGCCAATTCCGACGGTGGTCGAAACGAGCGATTCTCCCTAGAATCCGTCGTGACACGTGCCGATTTCCAATCGGGCGTGACAGCGGAACCAAGTTAGCTCGAAACAACTTTCACCGACGAAATCGGTCTCATGTCGCCAACACTTTCGCCCGCAACTGCTTCTCCCGAAATCGCATCGATCACCGAGAAAGTCGCCTCCGGCGAACGGCTTTCGTTCGAGGACGGCATGTTCTTGGAAACCGAAGCCGACCTTTTCACGCTCGGCCGGTTAGCCAATCAGGTGCGTGAGCGGAAGAACGGGAACTTCGCTTACTACAACACCAACATCCACCTGAACCCTACCAATGTGTGCGTCTACCGCTGCACATTCTGTGCTTTTCGGGCGGACTTACGAGCCGAGAAGGCCTACACGTTCACCGACGAAATGATCCGCGACCGCGTGTTGGAAGCCAAAGCGAACGGTGCGACGGAAATTCACGTTGTTGGCGGGTTACATCACCTCAAAAAGTTCGACTGGTACCTGAACGTCATCCGGGTCATCCACGAGACGTGGCCGAAGATTCACATCAAAGCCTGGACGCCGGTCGAAATCGGCTGGTTCTGTAAACAGACGAAACAATCGATCCGCTGGGTCCTTGAACAAATGCGCGACGCCGGTCTTGGCAGTCTCCCCGGCGGTGGTGCAGAGATTTTCGATACGGAAATCCGCAGCCAAATCTGCGAACACAAAGCCGACGCAGATGTGTGGTTCGACGTGCACCGTGCTGCTCATGAACTCGGTTTGCGATCCAACGCGACCATGCTTTATGGACACATCGAAGAACCGAAACATCGGATTGACCATCTCTGCCGACTGCGGGATTTGCAAGACGAAACCAACGGTTTTCAAACCTTCATCCCCCTTGCCTTCCACCCGGAAAATACCGGCATGGATCATTTGCCGAAGGCCAGCGGGTTACAAGATTTGAAGACGATCGCGATCGCCCGGCTAATGCTCGACAACTTCGATCACATCAAAGCGTATTGGATCATGCTCGGCGAGAAAATCGCCCAAACCGCGTTGTCGTTTGGTGCGGACGATCTCGACGGTACCGTCGTCCACGAAATCATTTACCACGACGCCGGTGCGGAGACACCGCAAGGTCTAACGGTCCAGCAACTCCACGAATTAATCCGCGAAGCCGGGCGTGAACCCGTCGAACGCGACACCCTCTACCGCCGCGTCAACCGCAACGGAGCCGAATGGAGCATCGGCGAACCGCTTGGGGCGTAACCGCTTTCCGTTACTTGAGGTCTGCCGCAAGCTGTTCACGAACCACCGCGGCAGTGCCTTCCCAAGCCGCTTTGTAAGACGCTTCGAGCGGCGCACTGACGTAGCGATCAACAGACAGAAAAAGAGGCATTGGGGCCAATGGAAGACCCACGGCCGTCGGTTCCACGAATGCTTCGATTGGCCGATCTGCTCGATACGAAACCAATGTCAGCGGTCGATCGGAAACATCTTCGACTGAAGACATTCCAAACGCGTCCGCTATCGCAGCATGAATCCCATGCGGGTCGAATGAACCACGCGGTTGTAGATCGATCACCAACAGGTGAATACCTCGCTCGATGAGCTCTTGGATTTTTTCGATGAACTGTTGAAATCGTCGCGTGGAACTCTTGTTGCCAGCAGAAACAACCTCAATGACTGCCACAATGCGACGGTTGCTGCGGTGTCGAATAACCACGGACCGTTGCCGAAGCGTGTATGCGTCTGCCTCTTCGATCACAGTTCGGTAAGTAACCTTCGGCGGAGAATCTGCCAATAACACGCCACTAGTCACCTCAGGCATCGGCGACTGCGGTTCCGGTTCACCCAAATCGAGTGTGAGCACATCCGTTTCAAAGGAGCCGATCAGTTGTTGGGACATCGCATAGAACGGGCTAGGCAACACGCCAGCATTCAAAGTCTCCTTAAGATGTGTGATCCAAGAATGGTGAAAGTCATGAAACGTGCCCGCGTCGACACGGGACCAATCATGGATCGGCATGGTGGCGTTCCTGTTCGCTGTCACATGGTCGTTGTGTTGACATTCTAACATGGCTCGTTATCGTCGAAACACCCTTCATTGACTGTTCTTAGATTGCGTTTGAGGAGACGATCGTGCCGGCAACTTCTTCGATTCGCGTGCAAACGCTCGATCACGTGACGATTGTGGTGAAAGACCTCGAACGCAGTCGGCAGTTCTATTGTGACATCCTCGGCATGGAAGAGCAGGAACGCCCGAACTTCTCGTTCAAAGGCAGTTGGTTCCAGGCAGGTGACACGCAGATTCACACGATTTTGGAATTCGAAGATTCCGGTCCTGCAGGTGATGCCGGTGTGAAATCGACACGGGCCCATCATTTCGCATTCCGCGTCGAAGACTCCAGAGCGGCCGCTGAACATCTGAAAGCTTGCGGCGTCCCGTTCGTTGCAGGTCCGAAAGAACGCCCCGATGGTGCGGTTCAAACGTTTGTGACTGACCCGGATGGGTACATTATCGAACTTTGCTCCACGCCATAACCGGTTCAGTCCGGCCAGCCGGAACGGAATGCCGAATTATCCTCAATGGTTTTCGCAAGTTAAGTGGCGTGCGCTAGCACGAGTGGCGTATAATCGTTTATTCTCTCAAACCTTTGTATCTTAACGTCCAGTGGACAGCGTTTGATGTCGAATCTGTCGAAACGGATGGTGATTGTTTCAGGAATCGTCTCGCTCCTCGTAGCGTTGGCGGCGATCCTGGATATTTTCATGGGCATTCCGTTCTCCTTCGGCACGCCCGACCGACGGATGACGTTTGATATCACCCTAATTCTCGGGGCGATCGCTGCGTTGTATCTCTGTTGGGATACCTGGCGCGACGTGAAATAGGTCGCTGCTTACAGGTCGACGTCGTCAGCGAATGTCGCTTCGTCCATGATGAGGCGGTAACGTTCGGATGCATCTTTGCCGAGCAGTTGGTGGAACGTTTCATCGGCTTCCACAAGGTTCTCGATATCCACCCGTAGCAGAATACGGTTGTTGGGATCGAGTGTCGTTTCTTTCAGTTGCTTGGCATCCATCTCGCCGAGACCTTTGAACCGCACGATTTCCGGTTTCCGATTCGCCGGCAGACCACTTAATAGTTCTTCCTTGTGGGCATCGTCGAGGGCGTAAAAATTCTCCCGGCCGACGGAAATTCGATACAACGGCGGTTGGGCGATGAAGAGTTTCTCTTGGCGAATCAGCTCCGGCATGTGACGGAAGAAGAATGTCAGTAGCAGTGTGCTAATATGATAGCCATCGCTGTCGGCATCGGTCAGCAGAATGACTTTTCCGTACCGCAACCGATGGACATCAAAGTTCGGTCCGATGCCCGTGCCAAGCGATTCGACCAGATTGCTGACTTCCTGATTCTTGAGAATCTTGCCGATCCCAAGTCCTTCGGTATTGAGAATCTTCCCCTTTAACGGCAAGACGGCCTGGTATCGACTGTTTCGTCCAAGTGCGGCGGTCCCACCGGCAGAGTCCCCTTCGACGATAAACAACTCCGCCTCGTCGGGGTTGCGACCGGAACAGTCGATGAGTTTGCCTGGAAGATTCGTTTTCTTGCCACCGGCTTTCTTCCGTGTGACTTCCGCGACCGCAGCGCGACTTGCCTCTCGTGCCCGCGCGGAGAGCACAATCCGCCCCACAACGGCATCGGCGATCGACGGGTTGCCGTTGAGCCAGTTTTCCAGTGTCGGTCGCACGAGACTGTCGACAGCACTGGTCATCTCGGAGTTATTGAGCTTTTCCTTCGTCTGCCCTTGGAACATCGGGTCGGAATGGAAGGTCGAGAGAATCACCACCATGCCTTCGCGGATATCGTCATTGGTGATGTTCACGCCCTTCGGTTTGATGTTGTGCACATCCATGTAATTCCGCACGGCCTTGGCGACTCCGCCCTTCAAACCACTTTCGTGCGTGCCGCCGCCATGTGTGCGGATGCCGTTAACGTAACTGCGAATCTGCTCGTCGGTCGCTTCGGTCCATCGCAACACGACCTGCACGCCGATCCCGTCCTCGTCTTTCTCGGCACTAAAGAACGATTCGTGCACCGGCTTCTTCTTGGCCTCTTCGGTCATCTTTTCCAGATACGCCGCGATGCCGTCTGGGTGATGCAGTTCGTATTTTTCCTTTTTGACCTCGTCGATGAACGTGATCTGCAATCCGCCGTGAATGTAGGAAATGTCTTCCAAATGTTGACGGATCGTGTCGGCGTTGAATGTGGTGCGGGAGAAGATTGACGCATCCGGTCGGAAGAAAATCGTGGTGCCGCTGGTGCCTTGATAGGAACGCAACTTCTTGACACGCCCCGTCGGCACGCCGCACTCGTAGACTTGTTCCCACTCGGCTTTGTCGCGACGGATGGTGGCGATCATCTCGGAAGACAACGCATTGACCACCGACGAACCCACACCGTGCAAACCACCACTACGGGCGTAGTTCTTGCTGCTGAACTTTCCACCGGCGTGAAGTGTGGTCAGAATCACTTCCAGCGTCGATTTCTTTTCTTCGGGATGCTTGTCGACCGGAATGCCGCGACCATTGTCGGTGACGGTGATCGAAGAACCGTCTTTATGCAGGGTGACGGTGATTTTGTCGGCTTCCCCTGCGAGATACTCGTCGACCGAGTTATCGACGATTTCCCACACCAAATGGTGCAAGCCCTTGGAATCCACGCCACCAATGTACATCGCGGGGCGATGCCGAACGGCTTCCAGTCCTTTCAGAACGGTGATGTCTTGCCCGGTGTAGTTTCCATTGGTCTTCTTGACGCCTGTGGTGGCGGTGGTCGTCATGTCGTATGCTCGCGTCCGTGAAAAATTGAATGATCCGTTGATCTCGCCAGTGGGCTGACGTTCTTTATCTTAGGGTGCTTCCAAGCCCTGCCATTTTAGTGACTATCGTACGTGAGGAAAACGTGAAGCCAATGTTCTCAAACACAATCTGTGAGATCGGTGTAACCGGAAAGTTTTGACAAGCCGCCGAAGCCGGTAGATAATCGAGCCTCATTTCATTGGGGAAGTTCTCCCCACCTTTTTCTGTTCGCGTTCGCATGTTGCGGTCTGGGCAAACCGTTTTCGCGCAGCGACCAACCACATCATCCGTTCGCTGACGGTCACACTCGTTCGAGGAGACAGTCATGTCGCGTGCTACGGGTCGATCGACGTCGTTGGTTCGCTATCTCGTCACTCACAACCCCTTCTATGCCATCAGTGCCGCCTTACTAATGTATTCGGTGCGAGCCGCATATGGGGAGTTAGAGATCGGGACCATCAATTGTTGGCTGATGATGGGCGTACTCGGTGGTTACACGCTGTTGTTAGCCGGAATCGGAGTCATGCTGGTTCGGTTGGGACAGGTTTGGGAAGACGTGCGTTCGGTGTTGTTGCTGGTTCTGTTGATGTTCCTGGGGATTTCCATCAGTGCTGACGACCTGTTCGTGGCGATGGAAACGACCAGCGGTGGCGTGGCCCTAATGGTCTTCGGCTATTTGTTCACCGTCGTGGTGACAGAAGCGGTGTTGCGTCTCTCGCGGTTGCGGTTGGACTGGTTCTACCGGCTTCCGTATTACCTGTTTCTGGCGTTGTTCTTTGTGACACCCTGGTTGATGTCGCCGGAACTTCACCCCCGCAATGCCCGAGCGACGGAATGGATGCTGTTGCTGTTTCCAACCGCTGTTGCCGCCGTCATGCTGACGTTAATCCCCGCAGTGCGTCGCGGCCCCAAAGCCGTTGAGAACAATGGCACGCCCTGGAAATGGCCGTTGTTCCCATGGACGATCTTCGGATTGCTGATCTTCGGAGCCATTCTCCGCAGTTACGCACTCTCGTTGACATTCGGACCGACCGGACCAATCTGGGTTTATCTGAAATCGGGTAGTCGAGCGATCGCATTTGCGACAGTTTGGGGATCGTATTTTCTCGTGCCGATCATCGCCGCCATTTTGGTGTTGCTGCTTGAAAATGGGTTATCACGCGGCAACCTAAGACTGACCCGAAATGTTCTCCTGACGGCTCCGGTGCTGCTACTATTCGCAATGCCGTTCGGTGCTGGCAAGGTGTTCTGGTCGTTCTATAACCACGTGACCTTTCAGATCGGCTCACCAGTTTGGCTGTGCGTGGGAATCTTGCTGGTGTTCTATGGATACGCTTGGTTGCGAAAAGCCGCTTACGCGGATCTGGGTGTGTTGGCCACCCTTTCACTGGCGGCGCTCGTCAACTCACAGACTGTCAACCTGCGGACATTGTCCGAACCGAATCCCTACGTGCTTTTGATTCTCGCGTTGCTGTTCGCGATTCGCGGAATCCGATCGATTTCTTCACTCACAAGTACTGTGGCGGTCGTGATCGCCTCGTTTGCGTCTTGGCAATTGCTCGACCAAACCACTTGGAGTGCCTACGCCGGTTTGATTGCAGCTCATCTACTGTGGTTCGGTTTGATCGTTATCGGTTTGGCGTTTCACGATGGCTTCGCCCGGCAACTACGAATTCTCGGTGCAATGACATTGCCGATCGTGGCAGCAAGTTTGGTGTTGAACCCGAACTTTCTTTCGTTTCCGAGAGCATGGGTCGTGCCGTACTTGGGGGGAATGTTCCTCGCGTTTGTGCTGATCGGCTGGCAGACTCGCAATCGTTGGTATCTCGGCGTGACGCTCTTGATGATAGTGACCGGAGTCTACGAAGGTTTCGCGTTCGGCTTTCGCTTGGTTGCCCAGCATATCGGTTGGGCGGCGGTGTCGGCGTTCGCATGGAGCGTCGGTGCCCTGCTCCTCGGGCTGCTCGTAAGCATGTACAAAGCCAACCGAATTCCAACCAGCCTAATCGCTTGGCTCGTGGCGTCCGCACCGGAACCCTCGCCGCAACCGAACGAAACATTCGATGAGTTCTTCGAGGGGAGTTAGGACCGGGACCAGAACATAGGTGATCATGATTTGACAGTCGCCGGATGCGGTAGAATGCATTGCGATTTTGCACGGAACCATGGTGCCACGCGAAGCATCCGACGCCTTCTTGAGCAATTGATTACGGTCGATCTGGAGATCCGCGAACAGATACCCACGACCGTTTCAAATTTCCGCCGATTTGCGTAGGCTAAGAGGCTGGCTCGCCAATCACCGCCGGCTGTCGCTGAGCAGTGATGCTCGCGAGTCGAGTGTTCTTGTCGGTGGGCCGCGTCTTCCGCAGGCGGCCGGCAATTGGGTATCGAGCGTTAGTGGATTTCTTGACAGAAGGTCCAACCATGCTGCGATGTTGCAAAATTGCGTGCTCCTTCTTGATGTTCTCGCTTTGCTGTTTTGGGAAGAACTCCGCGGTGCAAAGTGCGGTGGCAGATGCCCCAGTGATCGTCGGTGGCGAAAAATCGTTGGACAAAGTCGTTCAGCCGATCAACAAGGAATTGGAGGCCAAATATGCGTTGTTCGAACCGACACCAATTACAGTCGAGCGTTTTCGCGAGGCGGTCGAAGCGAAAATCGAGATACTCGCAAAGAGCAAGGGATCGGACGCAGCCGTGGTGAAAGCACTCCAACGAATCGTAACAGAGAAGCGGTTGCCTGACGGGTTCAGTTTTTACCTCGCTTCCACATCGGCCAAATTCAAGAAAGATTCTCTTGAAGATGGGGTTCTTGAAAAGAAGGTCATCAATTTGAGTTACAACCTTTCGGTACCCGTCGCAGTTGCCGGAGAAACCACACAAACTGTTCGACTGAGATCGCTTGCTGAACAGTTCTTTATTTTGAAGAAAGAGATCGAGTTGTATGAGTAGATCTCGCCGTTGATGCCCGTCCGATTTCAAATAGGTGTGAATGAATTGGACGGGACGAACCGCTACCTGCGTCTGGCAACTAACGCAGCAACAGGATCGCCACATTGAAGTAGATGACGACGCCCATCATGTCGACGATGGCGGCGATCAACGGGTTAGACATCAACGCCGGGTCCATACCAAGCCGTTTGAACAGCAAGGGCAACATGGACCCGGTGACTGCCCCCATCACGACCACCAATAACACTGTAAACGCAACCGTCAAGGCGCGGACCGGGGGGTTGAAAATCAAAGCGCACAGAAACGCCAAGACGCCGAGACAAGCACCGAGTTGACTCGCGAGTAACACCTCCCGCCAGAAGATACGGAACGCGGTTTTTCGGCCGAGTTCCCCCAGCGAGACGGCCCGAATCACCAGCGTGGCGGATTGCGAACCCGCGTTTCCTCCGCTAGCGAGCACCATCGGCAGAAACAAAATCATCCAAGGTTCTTGCTCGGCAATCGGCTGGTATCCGCTGACGACTGACGCGGTTCCGAGAGCCGCTCCCAACAGCAACACTAACCACACACCACGCTTCCATGTCAGAATGCGGATCGGCGTGGTGAGATAACCGTCTTCGAGTGGTTCCATCGCCGCCAGACGTTGCACGTCTTCGGTGGCTTCTTCATGGATAACGTCCAGAATGTCGTCGTGCGTGACGATTCCCACCAACCGGTTTTGATTGTCGACCACCGGGATGGCGATGAAGTCGTACCGACCCATTTCCTGTGCAACGATTTCCTGGTCGTCGGTCACGCGTACCGAAATCACGTCGTGTCGCATGATGTCGGCGAGTTTCCGATGCGGTTTAGCGAGAATCAAATCGCGAAGCGAAATGAACCCGTGCAGATGCCGACCTTCATCGAGGATGTAGATGTAATAGACGGTTTCCCGGTCCGGGGCTTGTTTTCGCAGCCGATCAAGAGCTTCGCGGACCGTGATATCTTCCGGGAGCGAAGCGTACTCGGTCGTCATCAGCGAACCGGCACTCGACTCTGGATAAGACAGCAACTTGCGAATGTCGCTGCGTTCGGCTTGGGCGATCGACGGGAGTATGTTCTCGACCTTCTCGGCGTCCATCCGCGAGAGCAAGTCGACCCGGTCATCCGGTGCCATTTCTTCGAGCAGCCGAGTCAGCCGACCGCGATCGATGATTTCCGTCAGCCCAACCTGTTTCGGCAGGCTCATAAATTCGAGAATCTCGATTTGTCGATCGAGACTGCACGTTCGCAACACCCGCCACGCCGATTTGCTTTCAATGTCCTCCAAAACTTCCGCGACCGCGGCTGGGTGGAGAATCTCACAGAATTCGCGCATACCCTCGACGTCGTTTTCGTCGATCATGATCCGCAAATCAGGTTGGAGCAATTCTCGGTACATAACGGTTCGACCGATCGATCCTGCCAAGTTGCAGAGCCAAGGGTAATTCGAGCAATAGGCGTACTTCGAGTGCGTATAAAAAAACCCGAGGGTTGGGATCCCTCGGGTTGATTGCGTTCCGTATGTAGCGGAACAATTCAGATGGATTATCGTTTCGAGAATTGGAAGCTTTTGCGGGCTTTCTTGAGGCCGTACTTCTTCCGTTCCACCATCCGCCCGTCCCGCGTGAGGAATCCGTGTTCGGAAAGCGTGTGGTGTTGGGCGGGGTCTTTGGCTTGGATGGCTCGGGCGATTCCAAGGATGAGAGCACCGGTTTGACCCGTTGTTCCACCGCCGCTCACGCGGGCCCAAACATCGACTTTGCCGTCCATTCCAGCAGCTTCCAAAACCGCTTTGATGAACTTTTGGTCGCGTTCGACTGTGAAGTACTCTGCAAGAGTCCGGCCGTTAACGGTGAACTTGCCGTCGCCATCTTTGAGACGAACACGAGCCACAGCCGTCTTCCGACGTCCGGTTCCGATCGACACACCGAAGCGGTCGATTTTACCACGAATCACCGGTTGGTAATCGGGATCGATCTCGCTGGCTGCCGCCCCTTCACCGAGTGTCAAACCAGAGGCCAAACCTTCGTCAGCGGTTTCTTCACCAACGGCAGCAGGCGGAGCTGGAGCAGCGGCGGCTTCCGGATCGACGGCCGACTCTGTAACAGTTTCTTCGGGAACTTCTGGTTTGTCGTCTTCGGGGTTGTCGGTCGACATATCAAATCATCCAGATCAACGATCAGAAAAAATGTATCCTAGAAAGTGACCCAAGCAGAACGACTGCCAGGCACTTGGCCGGCTATCGCAAGTGCTCGGGCAATTCCACTGGCTGCTGCGATTGGTGCGTGTGTTCCGGGCCGCAGAACAGCTTCAGCTTCTTCAGCATTTGACGGCCGAGCTTGTTCTTGGGCAACATTCGGCGAACGGCTTCCTCGAGAATCCGTTCGGGATGTCGCTTCCAAAGTTCAGCAGCCGTAATAACTTTACGCCCACTCGGATAACCCGTGTAGTGATCGTATTCTTTACGGAGAAACTTGGTTGTGAAGCTCGGGTGCTGGTCATGGCTGACCGAAGACCCACTGAACCGCACCAAATGAGCATTGGTGACGATCACGTAATCGCCCGTATCAACGTGCGGCGTGTATGTCGGCTTATGCTTGCCCATCAGAATGGTCGCCAACTTCGTAGCAAAACGACCGACGATTTGGTCGGTTCCGTCGACGACGTACCACTCCGGCTGGAAAGTCTCTTTCTTGGCCACTGTGGTGCGAGGCAAAATTGGTCGCGAAGGCATAGCAATCGTCTCCCGCCACACTGACGGGCGAATAAGAGGACAAAGTTTGAACTAAACCGGACCAAGCGGTCCAACCGCTCCGATTCAACTGCCCAAGAGTGTCATGGCACGTGTATCAACATGCTCACGAAGTTGGGTCAGTCTGCCAATCCAGAATAGACCGTCCCCGGCACTTTCCGGGGAAGATTACACATCTTAGCGGGCGCTGAATTTGGTTTCAACGCTGAGCGACCGATTTCTGCCATGAATCCGGATTTTTGCAGCGGTCCGAAGTCAAGCAGCCGACCGAAGTTCATCGTCTGTCCAGGTTTCCGCATCGACATAACTATGCACAATGCGTTTTAACTCGGCAGCGATGTCGGTCTGGTAGGTTTGAACGGCCCGTTCGAGGGCGGCAATATCGTCGCGAACACCCACCAATCGCGATGGGTCGCGTTGAGCCCGGAAGATTTTATCGTGAACTTTCTTTGTTCCCTCTTCGGAGAGATAGAAAAGTTCCTCGTAAAGTTTCTCGCCGGGACGAATGCCGGTGAAGACGATGTCGATATCTTCGTGCGGTTTCAACCCGGAGAGGGCGATCATATCCTGAGCCAAGTCGAGAATCTTGACTGGCTCGCCCATTTCGAGAATCAGAATATCCCCGGAATCGCCGATCGCACCTGCCTGCAGCACGAGTTGCACCGCCTCGGGAATCGTCATGAAAAACCGCGTCATTTCTGGGTGAGTGACCGTGATCGGGCCGCCACGTTCGATTTGTCGACGGAAAGTAGGAACCACACTTCCGGCAGAGTTCAACACGTTGCCAAAGCGGACCGTGACGAACTGAGCCGACGTATCCGCAGCGATCGTTTGCACGTATTTTTCAGCGACCAACTTCGTCGAGCCCATAACGCTCGTGGGTCGAACCGCTTTGTCGGTGGAGATCAACACGAACCGTTCGACAGGCAACGCCGCTGCCAAGTCTGCGACGGTCTTCGTGCCGCCAATGTTATTCCGCACGGCCTCGCGTGGGTTTTCTTCCATCAACGGCACATGCTTGTAAGCAGCTGCGTGGAAGACGATTTCCGGTTGGAACCGGTCAAACACCTGCGACATGCTCGCGTGATCGGTCACATCAGCGATCACGAAGTGCAACTTGTTGCTGTATTTCTCGCTGTACTTCTTGCGGTTCTTGAGTTCCTGCTCGAACAGGAAAGTGCCGTACTCCGATTGATCGACGAGTACCAAACACGCCGGGTCCAAATCGAGAATCTGACGACACAACTCGGAACCAATACTGCCCGCCGCTCCGGTGACGAGCACCCGCCGTCCCGTGAGACAGTTCTGAATGCTCGCGAGATCCAACTCCGCCGGATCACGTCGCAGCAAATCGTTAATGGTGACTTCCCGAATCGAAAGTCGATAACGTCCGCCCACAATTTCCTGCACACCGGGAATCACGTGGACTTTGATATCCAGCTTGCTGCACTGCCGAGTGAGTTCACGCAGTTCTTTTCCGGGCACGGAACCTGGCACGAGCAAGTGTTTGGCCCCGGTTTTCCGGGCCAGTTTCGCCAAGGAACTGTGCTTGGAGTACACGCGAACGCCGGCGATGATCGAACGTGGTTTGCGTGGTCCCCCACCGATCAGACCGACGACGTTGAAATTCGATTGGCCGGTTTGAATAGCGCGGAGAATCCCGACACCTTCCGACTTCGCACCGTAAATCAACGCCGGATTAAACGGACTGCCACGGAAGAGCGGTTTGATACTCTCGGCGTAAAGCCGGAAGGACATCCGCAGTAACGCGGACGCCATGATCGTGAAGCCCCAATCAATCACAATCACGGAACGCGGAATGGGAATGCCCATCCACTTCAACAACGTGAGATTGGTGATGTAAATCGCGACAGCAGCGAATGTTGCGGCAATCCCGACCCATTGCACGTCATGCAGGGATGCATAACGGAACGCCCGACGCCATTCGCCCGTTGCCAGACAGGTCACGAACTTGACGGCCAGAATGATCGGCAACGTGTAGCGAAACAGATCAAACACGACCGGCGGAACGTTGAAGTCGCAACGTAGAACGAACGCGGTATAATAACTGGCCACGTAGATGGCCAAATAGGTTGGCAAAACGGCGGCCATTCGATGTTTCATGGATTCCGTCCGCTACTCTCACAAAACCAACCACACTCCTGGATACAGTAGCCAACGCCACTGGTTGCCAATTCGCTGTGGGTACTCGAATCTCTGTAAGACAATCGTCGATTTGGGTCTAGATCAATTCCGGGTGTGAATCGCCGTCTTCCAACTTTTTGAGTGTCACTTCAAAACCACGTCCCAACCACCGACCAACATTGACTTTGCCGATCACCTGGAGTTCGCCCAAATGACCTGTGTTGCCGATATTGTCGATTTTCTCGATCAGCGAAACCCGCCGGAATTGGCCGAGGATTGGGATAACATCGGCCTTCTGATCGGAGATCCTCAATCAAAAGTCGACCGAGTGCTGACCTGTCTGACATTGACCCCCGACGTAGCTGCGGAAGCAGTGAACAGCAGTGTGGACATAATTGTGTCGCATCACCCGATCCTGTTCCGACCGATCCAAAAAATCACATCATCAACTAGCGAAGGCGCAATGTTGCTGCAGCTGGTTGAGAATAAGATCGCCGTTTATAGTCCGCACACGGCTTTCGATAGCGCGGCAGACGGCATCAATCAGCAGATCGCAGAACGATTCGAAATGACCGATATCCGTCCATTCCGACCCTCAGATGACGATGAAATGATCGGCAGCGGACGTTACGGCGAACTTCCCGTAACTTACGAGTTTCAAACCTTGGTCGAGAAAGTCCGCGACGAATTTCAACTGCCGGCCGTGCAGTTCGTCGGAGATCCGAAAATGGATGTCCGACGATTGGGCATCGCGTGTGGATCGGCGGCGGAGTTCCTTCGGGATGCCCGAAAAGCGGGTTGTGATGCATTCATCACCGGCGAGGCCCGTTTTCACTCCGCTCTAGAAGCCCGAGCCGAGGGAATTGGTTTAATTCTGATCGGGCATTACGCCTCCGAACGCCCCGCGGTCGAACAGTTGGCAGTCGTGATCGCAGACCAATTCTCTGAACTGACGGTCCAGGCCAGCAATGTGGAAACCGACCCGCTGCAATGGTCGATTGCTTAGCACAGTTTGCCACGAACGGTAGCGGCTAATGTCGTGGCGAAGTCGGAAAATGATCGAAGCCAGCAACCTTGAGCTGCTGGCTTTGATTCAACCCTATGTTACTCGGCTGCGTTCTTCTTGCGGGAGAGATGAGCCAGTAGAATGATGAACAGGAAGATCCCCATTGCGGAGTAACCGACAACTGGGTAGTCGCTGGTCTTGATACTCCAATAACTCCCGAAACTGGCCAACGCGAGCGCCACGAGCATAATCGTGTTCCACCAAAGTCGGCGGAATCCGGTCGGACGACGATCACCGAGCAGTTCTTTGGAGTTCATCATTAGGAAGAACGTCAGATAGGCGATCGGAAGCAGCATCATCCCGAACATGGACGTTGGCACCGTCAGCCAGAATTTTGCATCCCCAGCAAACACGAACGGCCCGAGCGAACCACTCAAACCGGCCAAGAACGCACCCACACGGTGCGGTGCCCCCTTCGGAGCCACACGAATCGCTTCGCAGATGGCAAAACCGTTGATCAGCATTAGAATGATAATCGTCGAAATTGCCATTCCGAGCACGCCAACACCAAAGGCGTAATTTGCAATCCCCTTGCCCGCGAGCGGTTCCAAGGCCTTCGCCAAGTTGAACGCATCACGTTTGACGAGCATGGCCGCCATCCTCCGGTCGGCTTCCGGCAACGCATCACGAGCTTGATCCAACGGGCCTTTCTCCGGACGAGCGTCTTTCAGCCCAACAGTCTGGGTAGCCAGTGATTTCAGGGATTCACTTCGGGGGTCGTTGTCCCGAGCCAGAATCGCTTCAGCTTCGGTAATGACGACGCCAGTGCGTTCGTAGTATTCCTGGGCTTCTTTCAGGGTTTTGAAGTCGTCTTTGCCAAGTTCAGACTCCAACCGCTCGTTGAGCAGGCCTTTGTACCCCCCGATAAGATTGCTCGCCGGTTTGATCGCGTTGCCTTCGGTGTCGGTCTCCCCAAGGAAACCGGGAGCCGGTTGACCGTGGAACTGGCTCGACGCTGCAATCACCACGCAGCTGGTCGCCAACATAAACGGAATCAGCAAACCGGTGGACAAGTCGAAGATCGCCAAGCCCCGGAAGTCTTTGTCCCAACCACGAGCGAGCATCGAGTACGGCAGCAGAAAGGTCATGTTGATCCCGACGGCTGTCGCAGCTGCGGTAATCATGACTTTTTGCTGATTGTTGACGATATAATCGGTCCAGAACGCCTGAAAATCTCCGGTCTGCCCTAGTGTTTCCGCGAAGGCAGCAGCCGGTTTGTCGAGCAAACTGAGATCGGGAATAAAGCCCTTGCCGATTGCGCTCCAGTCGAGCACGCCCTCGGATGACATCTTGATCACCACACCGAAGAAGCAGAGCACGACGACCGCAACCATCACTTTCAGGATGACTTCGAACAGTTTGATTCCCCACCCACCCGAGTTGTAGAACCAAACAACGGTCCCGCCGGCGATGAACAGGATCGCCACGCAGATGAGGTTGTGCTTTAACTTCGCGTCGGCTTCGATTTTCGCGATATCGTTAGCGGTTGCTCCCTCACTGGCACTCGCTACGGCTTTTTGAACCGCTTCGTCCCCCAAATACTCCGGGGCGAGGTTCTGTTGAATCGCGGCGGTTCCCAGCCCGAACTGGGGCATACACCACACCATGTTCGCCATGATCGTGGCTAACAACCAGCCCCAGCCCAATGCCGGATTGACATGCCGATTGATGGCTTGAAATGGCCGCTCTCTTGTGGAAAGGGCGACGTATCCAATCGCACTGAGCATCACGATGCCCAAGATCATGGCAATCGGTTGCAACCACAGCAGCCCGAAACCCGCGAGCACCCCGAGATACAAACTTCCGCCCAGCGAACCACCACCTAAGGTGATGGCACTCTGCAACCAACCGGGCCCGGATAGTTTCGTGTAGGCCCAAATTTTTGCCAACGGGCCTCGGGCCTTGGCATCGAGAATCATTTGCCGATCGCGTTCGATGCGTTCGGGGTTTTCAATTTCGGCTTGTTCGCGGGATTCGCTCATGTGGTGTGTCTCGTGCCAACGGCGCGTCTTCTGAATATTTTCGGGATTGTGCAACCTAACCGGACCGTCGACCCAACGCAAGCATTCCTTAGAGGAGAGCCAAAGACTCAGAGCAGAGAGCCGGATTCCGGAACGTCGGTGACGAATATCGACACCCGAATGACCTGAGCCTCTGACTCCCTACGTTGAGGGTTTCAGCTACCCTCTCCGGCTCTCCGCGCTCGGCTCTCCGCTCTCCGCCATCTCCAGGTTGCCCTTGTCGGTTTGCACCTGTCCGATAAAATCCGTGCGAACGATTCCCGACACCCTCAACGGATGGCGAGATGCCGCAAGCGGAAGAATTCCTACGCGAAATTCGACGACAACCGGACGATGCCGTCCCGCGGTTGATCTACGCCGACTGGCTCGAAGAACGTGGCGATTCCCGGGCGGAACTGATCCGTGTGCAATGCGAGCTGGAAACACACGACGACATCCCCGAGGATTTCAGCCTTGCACTCCGAGCACGCGAACGGGAATTGATTGCCGACCTAGAGTCGCAATGTCTGACCGATCTCGACACTCTGGCCGTCCGAGCGGTGCGGTTTCGCGGCGGACTTGTCGATGCGGTGATTGTCGAGGGTGATCGGTTCTTGCAACATGGGCGGATTCTCAGCCGTTGGGCACCGGCACTTCGCTCTCTCGATTGGCGACGTATGCCGCGTGATGCCGGAACCGCCGTGCGACAGGCGTTGCGATCTCCGTTTCTGTCGGCGATCACGGAACTTGATCTCTCGGACAATTCCATCGGACGCAGCGGCATTCCCGAACTTGCCAACGCCCGCCGATCCGAGCAACTCCGGTCACTTTATGTCTCGCAAACTCGGTTAGCCGGTCCGGGAATGCAGGACTTAATGCGAGCATCGCTGTGGTCGTTGGAACGTTTGGATTGTTCGCAGAATGGGCTCTCTCCGTTTGATGTCCGGGCGTTAACGCAATCGGAACAGTTCGCGAAACTGACAAGTCTCAACTTGGGTCAGAACACGATTGCCGATGATGGGCTGCGATTGCTGTCGCAATGGGATCGGTTGCGATCACTGCGGGAGATCAATCTGAGTTACAACGACATCGGTCCGGTCGGTCTGAAAACGTTGTCGGTCTCGGAACACATGGTGGACTTGGAATCGCTCAACCTCTCGGGCAACACGCTACATGGGGGAGGAGTCCATGAGATTGCCAGTGGTTCGAATTTCGGCCGGCTCCGTGATTTGAAGCTGAACGACTCGGGCTTGGAAGCCACCGATCTCATGCGATTGGTCCGCTCGCCGTACTTGAAACGCCTCGTCCGTTTGGAGTTGGACTTCAATCCGCTCGGGGAATTGCCGCCGGACATTCTGCAATCGGCGATTTTCTCCGGGGTGCGTCACCTGAGTTTGCGACACACGCAGCTGGACAACGTGAGTGCACGCGGAATTGCCAAGAGCGATGCGTTCGAATCCATCGAACTCTTAGACGTCCGCGAGAACCCACTCATCGACAGCCGGACGAAGTTACTACTCAGCGAACGCTTCGGTCCCCGCGTTCAATTCTGAACCGGTTGACGACGGGGTGCATCGAGCGTTCGCAGAATTTTCTTCGCCGCCTGACGCACCGCTGATGACGCATCGTCCGGGATTTTTTCTAGAGCATTTCGGACCGTCTTGGGAGCGGATTGCCCAATCTCGACGAGCAGCCGATAAGCACGAATGCGGAGTTGCCGATCGTCTTCGGCCAATGCCTTGATCGCATGCGGAACGAGAATTCCAGCCTCTGCCGTTCCATTGATCTGCCAGATCGCTTCCATTGCTCGAACGCGAACGCCGGCCATATCGTCAGTCAATAAAACGTGCAACGAGTTGGCCGCCGAACGTGCCACGCGACCCATCCGCCCAAGAATACTTGCCGCCCGAGTGCGAACCTCTGGGTCCGGATCGGCTGTCAAACCGATGACCGTCTCCAAAATGGTTGGCCCGAACTGTGCGAGACTCACTTCGGCGGAGTCCCGCACGGCAGCCGATTCATCGAAGACCAAGACTTCCATCAACGTGGGCATCGCCACCGCAGCTGCTGGACCGATTGCTCCAAGCGCCTCGACCGCCCGACGACGCACCAACTCGTTCTCGTCGTAAAGAGTTCGCGTGAGGGCCGGAATCGCGGCGGTTGCATCCGACCCGACTGTCGCCAACGATTCCCCCGCCAACGCCCGAAGGGTATTCACATCGCGAGCAGCCGTTTTGTCGGCTGGCGGTGTCATTCGGATCGTCTCGATCAACGCCGGAATCGCTCGCGGGTGTCGACCGCCAATTCGACCGAGCAATTCGATCATCACCTGTCGGTCGCCCAACGGAGATTGCTCATCCTGCAAAATCTCGACTGCGGTCGGCGTGACCGTTTCCGCCTCAGGACCGAACAATGCCAAGGCTTTGCCGACCCAAATCCGAGTGGAGTCTTCTCCATCTGGGTTCTTCAAGATCTCGGCGAGCACCGGCACGGCATCGGTTGCGATCGGTCCTAACCGCCCCAGTGTCAACGCAGCTTGGCGACGGGTGAACCATGGGACGGACGTGTCTTTCACGATCGCCACCATACCGGGAACGGCAGAGCGACTCTCGGGGTTGTCCAATTCGAGCGACTTCATCCGCTCTCGCCACTCGTCGAGCGTAAGACCGTCGTAGGTGGCCAAAGGATCGTCGAGGAACGCGAAACAGATCAGAATCACGACCAGCATCGAAACTCCTTTCGCTGTTCCAACAAAAAACACCTGGCAACGCAAACCGCTGCCAAGTGTTGATTGTACGTTCCAACTCGCGAAATGACACGTTAGGTCAGGCTGTTCATCTCCACCGAGATCCCACCAGCTGCGGGCACATAGGCGTGCATCACGTAGTCCATCACCATGCGGTCGGCGTTGAATCGCCACCCTAACGTGCGGACGGCGTGCTTCATTCGGCTGATCCAATTGTGCGGCAAATCGTCGGCATCGCGTTGGTAATACAGCGGGATGACTTCGTTCAGCAGCACATCGTACAACGCATCCGAATCGCGAGCGTCTTGAATCTCGTCGTTCTTGTGGCTGCGACCATGGCCGATCGCAAAACCATTGCGACCGTCGTAGGCTTCCGCCCACCAACCGTCGAGAATCGAACAGTTAAGCCCACCGTTGAGCACGACTTTCTGACCACTGGTTCCTGAAGCTTCCAACGGACGACGCGGGTTGTTCAACCACACATCGACCCCTTGGACCAAGTGACGACCCAAGTTGATGTCGTAGTCTTCCAGCAACACAATCCGGCCTTTGAACTCAGGTTCCTGTGTGAGCCGGTAGATCGTTTGCACAATCTTTTTCCCGTTTTCGTCACGCGGGTGAGCTTTCCCGGCGTAGACAAATTGCACAGGACGTTCGGAGTTTGAAATGATTTGCCGGAACTTGTCGAGATCGCCCGCCACCAAGTCGGCCCGTTTGTACGGAGCGAATCGTCGAGCAAAACCGATCGTGAGATAAGTTGGATCGAGCACGTTTTGCAGTTCAGCGATCCGGGCATCACTATCACCACGTCGCTGAGCCTGAGCCACCAGCCGACGTCGAGCGTAGTTGATCATGCGGTTCTTAAGCGACTGGTGAGTCTCCCAAAGTTCCGCAGGCGTCACACTTTCGAAACCGGCCCACACATCGGCTTCCCCGGTTCGCAGTTCCCAACCTTCCGGCAACACGCGGTCGTAAATGTCCCGCATTTGCCCGGCCAACCAGGAAGGAACGTGCACACCGTTCGTGATGTGACCGATCGGAATCTCGTGTTCGGCTTTCCACGGCCACAAGCTTTGCCACATGCGACGACTGACAACGCCGTGCAGGTTCGAAACGGCATTCGCTCGGCGACTCGTCTTGAACGCCAACACAGTCATGCAGAACGGTTCTTCCGTGTTTTGCGGATCGACCCGCCCCAACCCCATCAGACCTTCGTGATTCAAACCCAACTGGTCGGCCAACGGTCCGACGTGTTCGTCGACGAGGTCGGCACCGAAGCGGTCGTGACCGGCGGCCACGGGCGTGTGCGTAGTGAAGACTCCCATCGCAGCCACATCACGGAGTGCTTCGTCGAACGTCAGCCCGTCTTCTTCCATCCGATTGCGGACGACTTCCAAACCGGCAAATGCCGAGTGGCCTTCGTTCATGTGAACCACAGACGGTTTGATGCCCAACGCATTCAACGCCCGAACTCCACCGATCCCCAAGATAATTTCTTGGCGAATCCGCGTGCGGCTGTCACCGCCATACAAACGAGCGGTGAGGTTGCGGTCTTCCTCAGCGTTCTGAGGAACGTCAGTGTCGAGCAGATACAGATTGATCCGCCCCACACCCACATGCCAAATTCGTGCAAAAATCTTTTCGGCCCGAGTGTCGACAGACACCATGATCGGTTCGCCGGACGCATCCAGAACCGGCGTGATCGGCAACTCTTGACTATTCAGCGGAGTGTAAGACTGTTGTTGCCAACCGTCTTTGTCGATTTGCTGCGAGAAGTAACCTTCGTCGTAGAACAGACCAATTCCCACCAACGGTACGCCCAAGTCCGACGCACTTTTGAGGTGGTCACCCGCCAACACCCCCAAACCGCCGGAGTAAATCGGCAGCGATTCGTGGATTCCAAATTCCGCGGAGAAGTAAGCCACCGGATGGCTGCCCAAATTCCCACCCTGGGTCGCTCCCCAGGATGTCGTGGAATCCATGTACTCTTTCCAACGACGATACGCCCGGTTGATGCTGGAGTGCAGCACCAGTTCCCGCAAACGCTCTTCGAGTTTCTCGGGGGAATACTCCTTCAACAGCAAAACAGGGTTGTGAGCCAACGCCGACCACCGTCGCGGGTCAATCGCCCGGAACAGGTTCGTGACCTCCGGCTCCCAACTCCACCAGTAATTACCGGCCAATTCCGTCAGTTTTTCGTATGCTGTTTTTGTATCTGCCATGAAGTCTCGTTCCCATTCGAATGAAATCTGACGAGCGAACGCCATTTCGCATACCGGCTACCAGTCGGCAAAACCGTTGGAAGTATAGCGATTACGTAAAATAGATCGAGTGTCAGGCAAAATTAGCTGGAAAATCCCGGAGACACAATCCTCACACCGCAATTGCCAAGTTCCATCAGCAGGTTGCGACCTCCGAAAAACTCCGCACACTCGCTTGCGATTCAGTATCATGCAACAGATACATCAAGCCCTCTCGACATGTTAGGAACTAGGAATCCAATCCCGTGAACCGGACAGCTCTCTTCAATCACTTTTCCACCGCACTCTGTCTATTCTCGATCACCTCCGGTCAACCATCCGCTGTTGCGAACGATGCCAAAGCGGCCGGTGAACTTACGCAGGCTCAACAAACCGCCATTCAAACTGTGGAGAGCCATCGCGAGCAGATTCTGGACACGAACCGCAAGATCTGGAGTTTCGCTGAGGTCGGTTTGCAGGAACATCAGTCGTCCGCATTGCTCGTCTCGCAACTCAAGGAGGCCGGATTCGCAGTCAAAACCGGACTCGGTGGCATGCCAACCGCTTTCGTGGCGGAATTCGGATCGGGAAAACCCATCATCGGGATTCTCGCCGAGTATGACGCCCTGCCCGGCCTTTCGCAGAAGGTCTCTCCTTACCAAGAACCGGTCGAAAAAGACGCCCCGGGACATGGCTGTGGTCATAGCGGTCTCGGTTCGGGAGCCTTGGGAGCCGCGCTCGCCACGAAAGCCGCGATGGAAGCCCATGGAATCAAAGGCACTGTCCGACTCTACGGCACGCCCGCGGAAGAAACCGTCATCGGCAAAGTTTATATGACGCTCGCCGGGGTGTTCGACGATTTAGACATCTGCCTGCATTGGCACCCCTCGACAAAGAACCAAGCCTGGGCCGGCAGCAGCAAGGCATTAATCTCCGCAAAGTTCACATTCAACGGCACCGCCGCTCATGCCTCTGGCAGCCCGGAAAGCGGACGAAGTGCCCTCGATGCCGTCGAACTCATGAATGTCGGTGTCAACTACATGCGGGAACACCTCAAGGAAGATGCCCGCATGCACTACGTCATCACCAACGGTGGTGGTGCTCCGAATGTCGTACCGCCGGAAGCGACGGTGTGGTATTTCGTCCGCGCTGATAGCCATGAAGATGTCACTCGCAATTTCGAATGGCTCAAGGACATCAGCGACGGTGCCGCCAAGATGACCCGCACTAAAGTTTCCGTGCAAATCGACACCGACTGTCATGAGATCATCGAAAACCGCGTGCTTGCGGAAATGATCACCCAGAATCTCGAGGCTATCGGCCCGCCGAAATTCACTGCAAGTGACCATGCCTTTGCCCGCCGAATCCAAGGCCCACTAATGGAACAGTTTGGCTCGCAATTTAGCGTTGCAATCGAGGAAACGGTCGAACCACTTTCGAAGTCGAGCAGCCCCAGCAAAGGCTCGACCGATGTCGGTGATATCAGTTGGCGAGTTCCGACCGGCGGACTTCGCACCGCTTGTTTTGCCGCCGGCAGCCCTGGTCACAGTTGGCAAAACGTCGCCGCCATCGCCTCGCCCATTGGGGAGAAAGGCATCATCTACGGAGCCAAAGCTCTCGCCGTCACCGCGATCGAACTTTTCGAGAAACCCGACCAAATTCTAGCCGCCAAAGCCGACTTCCAACACCGCATGAAAAACCGCAAATACACCACACTAATCCCCGAGGGGCAAAAACCACCAAAGACGATTCGGTAGGTACCTAACTAAAATTTCAGACACCGAATAATAGGCATACCTGGTTGTCCTTCATCCGATACGCCGCTACAGAATGACTACATCAAGGCTAGAAAAATGAGCGAAGAAGTCTGGAACCGTTACAGCCAGCAGTATCACGATTTTGTGAATGCAATAGGACAAACTCTAACGGTGACAGCCATTTGCCAAAGCAACATTTAACCGAGATCGATTCTCTTCTCGATGGTCTAAAATGTATGGTGAAGACTATACAACGAGCAAACAATACAAGGGCTAAGAAAGCCCCTGAAGACCAACCCGGCGTCACCGAAGAAATTGATTTCTCGACGAATTTCCCACCCGAATCTAGTGACTTTCTATTTGAGAACCTACTGGCAATTACATCAGCACCTTACGGCAGTAAGGAAGCTGATCAGCTTGATTTTGGAACTTCTATATTTTCGCAGCAAATAGTAATGACCTTTGCACATCTCGAAGCATTTCTTGCAGACTCCATCCGTGTTGTTTGCGTAATTCGCCCTGAGGTTCTGAAGTCCAATAGAAAAATAACCTGGAAGACGATTATTGACCTTGGTAGCCAATCAGACATTATCGACCATTTAATTGATCAGTATGTCTTTAATTGCACCTGGGGTCCCATCACTGACACAGTCAAACTTGCGAACGAGAAACTAGGACTACACATAACGTCTTCAGACGATGCAATTGAGCGAATTGCATCGTCTCAGCTTCTTCGGAATGTAATTGTACATAATGGTGGTCGTGTCAGCGAGGAATACCTTAAACGTTCCAACCGCTCTGACGTACGGCTTGGCGAGAAACTAGCTATCGACAAAGACGTCAATAACAAAACCGCAAGTGCAGCATTGGAGTTGGCATCTCGTTTCTTTATCGAGATAGGTAAGACCCATTTCAACAAGCCACAAAATTCATTCTCAGGAGTTTGGAAGGTATCAGATCATAAAACTTAACTCTGTCAGCCAAAAGGCTGGGTTAACACCGCTTACAACATACGCGAAGATCACTGAATTGCTGGGTCATGACCCAGCCTACAATTGAGGGACTTATGGCAGACTAAGAACAGTAGTCTTTCTATGTTCTTCACGGACACCAAAGACCCTAGCATGCTTAAACGGCTGTCGACTTAGCCTTATGTTCTGTGTTTGCCGTCGCTGCTAGATTCTCGGCCGCACGCGCGATGTTACGGAGCATGCCCGCAAAAACGAGCTGATGCAGGGGCCAAACGGAGTACCAATAGACGAGTCCGAAGAGACCAACAGGATCGAAGGTGGCGGTCTGTCGAATTTCGCTGCCTTCGTCAACTTCCGTGACTTCAAACTCTAGCCATGCACGGCCGGGAACTTTCATCTCTGCACACAGACGTAACAAGTGGTCCGGCTCGTACGTTTCGACACGCCAAAAATCGAGAGTATCGCCGATCCGCAAGTTTTCCGGGTCCCGGCGTCCGCGTCGTAGTCCAATGCCGCCGACTAAGAGATCGAGCCAACCACGAATTTTCCACATCCATGTGCCATAGTACCAACCGGTTTTTCCGCCGATTTGACGAATAGGCACAAACGCTTGATTTGGCGGAACGCTCACCCGACGCGTTCGGGAATCGAGCAACCGATTGCCAAATCGTTTCCCACCCCAAGAAGGAGCGTTGCCGCTGGACGACAATGCATCAGACCACCGCGTCTCTGCGTACTGTTGATCTTCGTTGATGAGTGCTCGCTCGATCGCAGTCGGAAGATCGACAGGACGGACGGCGAATGCTTTCTCGGCCAGATTACTCGAAACCAGCGTCGGATTGCGGAGTCCTTCGATGAGTTTACGACCGATCCGCGAATACAACGGCGTGACAAGCCCTAGCCATCGACTCGACAATCCCGGCGTCAGCACGGGCACGGGAACCATCAGTCGTCTTAGCCCCCGTTGCCGGGCATATTCCTTGATGATGCCGGCATAGGAGATCACCTGCGGGCCGCCAACTTCATAGATTCGAGATGCCCGCGTCTCCAGTTCCAAAGCGGCTAGCAGATACGCAAGCAGGTCTTCGATAGAAATCGGCTGAGCCAACGTCCGAACCCAACTCGGGCAAATCATGATCGGCAAACGCTCGGTCAATGAACGAATCAACTCGAACGAAAGACTCCCGGAACCAATCACAATCGACGCGCGAAACTCGATGACTTGGGCATTCGATTCTCGTAGTAAATCACCGACTTCTTGACGACTTCGAAGATGCTTGGACAGATTCGGATCGGGAGTTCCCAGCCCGCCAAGATAGACAATTCGCTGCACACCGGCCTGCTTGGCCGCCGCCGCAAAGTTCTGAGCCGCTTGTCGATCGAGTTCTTCAAAGTCGTCCCGACTGCCCATCGAATGCACAAGGTAGTAAGCCGTGTCGACGTCGTCCAACGCCGCATGCAACGATTCCCGATCGAGCAAATCGCCCTTCACCACTTCCGTGCTCTCAGCAACACGCGGACGGAGTTCCTCCGGCCGTCGCGCCAAACAACGGACGTGTCGATCGCCACTTTCGAGTCGTGGAAGCAGCCGTCCCCCGACATACCCGGTGGCACCGGTCAACAAGACTCGACTTCCTTGGACATCATCTGCGTTCTTCACGCCTTACCTCCAGTTGAACCGCAGTCGCTTCGAAATCATAGAACCCGCGGGACATCATTCAACTGGCTCAACGAACATGCGCGACCATTTCGGCAACTTTGATGAATCAATTTAATGCCACTGTCTCACGACCCGATTTTTTACAGGCTTTTTTATAGGTCTTGACGAGTTTCTTTTGTTTCAGCAGTTCAGGTTGCAACTCAAAAAGTTGTTCATAGTAATCGCAGATTGCCTCATAATCTTTCATGCCTTCGGCAATATCTGCGAGTCTGGCAACCACCGAAACACTGTTGGGAGTCAATTCCAAGACTTTCTCGAAAATGTCGCGGGCCAACGGAAGTCGGCCGGTATTGACGCAGAAGTCCCCGAACAAATGAAACGGCACGGGGTCTTCGGGATTGACACTGATCGCTTTCTTGTAAGCGGCGATGGCTTCTTCGTCGTGACCGATCACGGCCAAGTCGGCGGCATCCACCAGATGATAGGCCTGGCTGTCTTCAGGAATGGCGTCCAAGATTCCGTGTACGCTGTCTCCGACTCCACAAGCATGCAGAGTAATCACGGGGCCGGCAAGTTGGGCACCGGTATGAACGGTATCACCGTCAGCATCGACAAAGGTGTCTTTACCATCATTGACCGCTTCGATCGCAGGCTTCATCGCTTCGGTCAACCGCCGAGTCAGTCGGGGGACCTCGTCTTCGGGAACATGCGAGCCCATATCACATTTCGAGCACTGAAACAAAACCCGCACGCGTCCCCCCATTGGAATCAGCGGGATAAAGTACAGGTGCCCGAATTTCCGACCAAAATAATTCGTCTGTTGCCCATAGGCACCGCAATGATCACAGGCTCCGAATGTTTTGACCTGCTGACTCTTACCATACATCCGGGAACCATAAATGATCATAGCTGTTTCCTTCAGGGAGCATCCAAGAATGGCGTGAATTGATTTCCCCTATTGAACCAACGTTCAAATCAGGTTTCTAGCCTGAACCGATTTCAAGCGGTGAATCGACAGTTCCCACATTTCAGCCACCGTTGGAACTCGCAAGCCCTCTCGATTCGTAAGCTATCCTTGAATACGGCGGCGACTTCTTATGTTTGATCGAGATGCAACCACAATGATGCGAAAACTTCTTCGACGATTTCTAGGCGCGAGTGTGCTGGTCGTGGGCTTCGTGATTCTCTGCGTGATCACGACGGGACTACTTGTGATGCAGACACCAGGATTCTACTCGGAACGACTCAATGCCACTTCATCGGCCGAGAAGCAAGCCGCAGCGAAATCGCATTGGGAGCAGACCGTCCGCACGCACAAGCAATGGCTAGCGAATTCGATCTCTCGTCAACGGACGCAAGTGTTCGACAAGGATACCCAAAAGGAACGATACAAACCGTCTGAAGACATTCACATCGTGCGAATCACTGAGGCAGATATCAATACGCTAATCTCATCGAGCCAGACACGCTCACAAGGTGTAATCAGCGAACCACGATTCCAATTTCGCGATGGCGAAGCAGCCGTTGCATTTCAATTGAAGTCGTCTCGTTTCCACTGTGTCGTTTCGTCTGTCTTAAGACCGACATTCACAGATGACGGCCGACTTCAACTAGACATCCTCTCCGCTCGGATTGGTCATTTACCGATGCCGTTGAAAACACTTATTCGGTGTTCACCAAAAGAACTTAGACGTCAAGACGGAACTCTAGAGATCGATCTCACGCTGCCGACGCCGCACATGACTTTGAACCTATGGAAACACCAAACCCACATTCCACAACCTAAGTCGGTACATTGCCTGGATGGTGAAATCGTCATTCAGTTTGTCGCACCGAACTTACATTCTAAACAGACAACAACTCATGTCGTTCAAAGTCTCTAGTTGATGTCTCAAACTGTTCGTATTCGAATGTAGCGGGTTTAGTCTGGTGAGAGTCAGGAATCGGCGGCACTTTCAGGTTCTTCACTGACATCGAGTATCGTTCTACACCCTAGTTCTCATATCGCTACTAGCAATTCAAGATTGTAGAAACCAATCGCACGAAACATAGAGCATTGGTAGAGACCAACGAACGTCAAAACGCTCCCCAATTCAGCGGAATTGGGGAGCGTTTTGTTTAAAGACCAAGTTTAGGAACTACTTCAAATCAATCGGAAACTCGCCACCAGAAGCGGGGATGGTGACAATATTCGGATTCATCTCGTTCGAGGCCTCGCTGTACTTCGGCGGAATGATCTGAATTGCTCCTACGTCTGCTGCATCTTGACCGTCTGGAATGGGACCTCCGTCCGGCATAGTCATTTTGGTGACTGCAACCGTGTAGGTTCCAGGTTCAATACCTTCCGCTTCCGACCGATGCTTCAATGTGAACTTACCAGCCGCATCGGTAACACCATAAGCCCCCGTTCCTGGCGTGCCATCTCGAGGCACAAAATTCACGGCAGCTCCGGCAAGCGGCTCGGACTTATAGGTCACAATACCGGTCGCCGGCACTAATTCCGGAACGTCTTCTTCAGCTCCTCCACAACCTAGAAATCCGACGCAAATGACGGGGACTAGCAACTTGAACCAGGAATACTGAACTCCTAGCAGCCTCATAGAATTTTGTCCTAACAAACATGATGTACTGAGAAAGTAACAACTACACCGTCAAGAGTTTTAGAACTCTTGCAATACATTGCCGTCTGAAATCCGAGACAAGTTGACACGTGTTGTCGTGTCGAGTGATTCAGATAGAAAACGGACTGCGCCGTCTGCTAGCAAAATATGACAGCCACCGGGGTGTAGACTACCAGGTTCGCCCCACTCGCCGTTGCGGCCGATCTGCTTCTGTGCATCTGGGGGTGATCGCCATGCACAACAAACCCAGTTATTGATCCCTCGTGAAGCTCCCAGATTGATCCCGAGTCCAACGTGCGATGCACATGCCCAAGATGCAGTCTCGCCGTCATCCACATCGAGTGTCGTCTCAACAACAGCGGCTGTATTGCTCGTGCCGTCAAGAATATCGCGGAGTCGTGAATTCGAGTTGCTGCCGAACAACGGGCGAGTCGCAGAGGATTGATTCGACCACAAGTTACAGCCTGATCCCCCTGTGATCGAGAATCCATAACTCGTGCGAGCCGAACGAGCAACTCCACACCCGTAAGCCGAACTCGCAGGACTATAGTAGGGAGTCGCGTTGTCACTCGGACAAATCAAAAAGTCCAAAATGTTTGTCGAGAGCGCCGAGTTGCCACTTGCAATCGGATCACCCACAAGTGTTCCACCGTGCGAATTCCATGTGCCTGTCGCCTGAGTCATATCGAACTGTTCGAACAAGTTATTTTGTTCGACGAATGGCAACAGTGACAGCCACCCGGTGTGGTTCGTGACGTTCGAAATCCCGCTACTTGCACAGTAACTCGGATTGCCAACCGCATACGGAAAGACTTGATACGTCGAATGGTAGTTGTGCAAGGCAAGACCGATCTGCTTCAGATTGTTCTTGCACTGAGTTCGACGAGCTGCTTCGCGAGCCTGCTGAACGGCAGGAAGCAGTAACGCAATCAAGATGGCGATAATTGCGATCACCACCAGCAATTCAATGAGTGTAAATCCGGACCGATACCGCTTAGGCATTACGAGATACCCCTTTCGACGTTACAAGAAAGAAAACAACCGGCAAGAAGATTCAGGTAGGTATTTGGCAAGGCCGTGATACGGTTTTCTATGTCCTTCTAGTTGCCTGCGAGGAGACTCTAGTTTCTCGCCTGAACTAGACAAAAACCGCTACGGTCGACAGCAAGCTGTTCTTGGCGCAAGGACCGCCTTCAAAATACAGCAAGACACAACTGCAACCGGCATGCCATCGTAGAAGCTGGCAGAATGCGAACGGGAAAAACCCCGTAGCCTTGTCGGTACAAAAGAGCACGAATCGCGATATAACGTGCTACAATTACTCACCTTTCGACGGTCCGTCTGGCTCACTTTTTTTCAGAAGTCGGCTAAGATTTCCCGCGGAGGTTGTTTCATCGATTGGTACATGCCTGTCGGTCAGGCACTTCTGTTGAGGACTAATGCACGGACTTCGATACGCTAGTTTAGCCGTGCAGATGCACTGCAGCTTGGGACGCGAGTCTCGACGAAATCCCAATTAGGGAATCTTGATAGAAACACGCTGGCTACCGACTTGAAAAACGCCACCACTGGTGAGCGTGAGTTCATCCACTCGCATCCAGACCCCGTTTTTCGAGCCGAGATTGCGAATGGTCCAACGGTTTTGCGAATCGCGTTTGAGTTTCGCATGCACAGGGCTGATGAACGGATCGCCAAGGACCACCAACGCACATTTCAGCGGGTCACGACCCACGTAAACGGAAGAGCGTCGTAGCTGAAACGTCTTCCCTTTCCCTTTCGGTGAAAGTTCAACGATGGTATCCAGCGCTTTCGATTTGGGTTTTGCACGTCGAAGTTCGTACCGTCGAGACCCGAGCAGAAACTGCTGCTTGTCCTGCAAGATCGCTTTTGTAGCTCGCGCGAAAGTCCCGTTGGTGGTATTGAGATCGCGAATCTCAAAATCGAAACGCCCGTCACCCGCCGGGACCAACCGGATTTCAACGTGCTTCGCCGACATGCTTCGATCGTATGGCAACACGATGTCACCTTCGGACCGACCGATCACAAAACTCGATTTCCGAATGCGGAACTGTTCACCTTCTTTCGTTTCGCCATCGTCTAACAGGCAAACAACGAGCGTAGCCGGACGGCTAAACGGCCGGTACTCCACAGCTGTGTCCTGCGACCGACGCGGGCGATGATGCACCAGAGGATGCCGATCCAACACCACCCCATACGGTCCGTCGAGTAACTCGTTTTCCCCCTCGGTTGGATCAGACGTGGGTTCGCCTTCGCCATCTTTCGGGGTGGGCAAATCGTCAACGGATTCATCCGCGATTGGCACCGCTGACCGATCATTGGTCGCGGCCATGTTCTCTTGGAGAACGTTGGTCCCGTTTTCTTCGAACTCGACCGACTGACCCGACACATCCGAATCTTCTGCGGAATCGTCATCATCGTCGGAAGCCAACGGCGGATTCCAGTGGTGTTCGACGGATTCGCCACCTTGACCGCTCGGTTGGCCAGTCTCCGATGGTGCCCCACTCCCGAGATCTTGAATGTCGGGGATGGTGCTCATGCTTGCCCGGTCGGAATGACTCGGAGTGGCCGCACGATGTTGCTGCATCGTCAATCGCTGGATGGCGGCCATCATTTCGGCGGCGTTCTGGTATCGATCCGTCTGCGAAGGTTGCAACGCAGTTCGCACGACATCATCCCAACCGGTCGATAACGACGGATCAATTTCCGAAGGCCATTGGAAAACACCGCGTGGCCGTTGCCCGGTCAGCATCTCGTATAACACGACACCGACCGAATACAAATCCGCTTGATGACCGGCGGTGGTGGGGTTATCGATCTGTTCGGGTGCCATATACTCCAGCGTGCCCAACGGCCCACCGGCCTGTGTGAGCTGTGTCTGGTCGTCGTTATCTTTGCGAATGGCGGCGATACCAAAATCGACCAATTTGATACGTCCATGCCGCGTGATCAGGATGTTGGAGGGCTTGATATCACGATGCACCACACCTTCTTCGTGGGCATACGCAAGTGCATCCAGAACTTCCAGAATGACGGCCTCAGCCTGATCGGCACTCACTTTCTGCTCGCGAATCAGCCGAAAGACCGTTTGGGGATCTTGGCGATTCGGACCATCGACGTACTCCATGACGATGCAGCAGTAATCGTCGCGGAGAATAAAATCGTAAATACTGACGATTCCCGGATGCTGCAGGCGGGCCAAAGTTTGGGCCTCGCGAGTAAACCGGGCTTGGAAATGAGCACTTTGAGCGAGTTTCGACGCCAGAATTTTGATGGCGACCCGACGCCCCAAAATGTTTTGCCGGGCTTCCCACACGCTTCCCATTCCACCACGACCGACATGGCGAATCATCTCGAAACCCGGAATCGCCGGTGGAATCGAGACGGAATCGTGTTCTTGTTTCGTCACCAACGTTGGAACTTCGGACTCATTGTCTTCAGAGGCCGCTTCATCGCCAGACGGAATGGTTACGGTCGCACCGCAGAAGGGACACGTGGTCGGCTCCGCACTCTGCTGCGATAATTCAAGTTCAGATTCACAGTCCGGACAGACAGCCATCGTCAGAATGAAGTGAGTTGGCGTGCACGAAATTGGGAATCAGGAACTCGCCTCGAGAAGTGCGATCCGACACGCAGGTTGTCGGTCACACCCGGCCCATTGCACGACCATCCCTGGCAAACGAATCGTCAGTCCAAAACTCTCCCATGCAACGGGCTTTCATGCGATGCAGAGGTCCATTGTTTTTACGATACCAACACTCACACCCGCACGATAGTGCAGATTGCCGATTTCCATGCACCTTACACGGTCATATCGTCTTCAGATATTCCAGAAGGGCCGTCTTTTCGGATTCGCTAAGTGATGCGGGAAAATCATGTCCTGCGGCGCTTTTGCCGGGTTTCCGGGTATCGAAAATCTTTCTGCGTTCGGCAATGTTCGAGGGATCTGAAGGTTCGTCTTCGAACGATTCGACTTCCAAACCCACGCGATTTTGGTCATACCCGGTCGCGGTGCGTCGCCACGCGGTTGGTCGTTGATCGGGGTGCAAAACGTGCCACAAGGTCGGCACCGACCCATTGTGAAAGTAAGGAGCCGACGCCCACACGCCATCCAATGGTGGCGCCACATACCCAGCCGGATCCAGATCGACGTCATCGTCACCGTAATGACACATCCAACTCTCCGCCAATTTCTGACGGTCGGTCGGTGTCAACGCGGTCAGCCGTAGCGGATCGGTCCCTACGACCTCGATTGGCACCACACGTTCCGGGTAGGTTTCTTCGTTTCCGTATGAACCGTGACACTCACGACAATTTTCGTTGAACACCGCTTCTCCGCGTTTCGCAAGTTCGGTGTCGATCGCCCACGGGTACTTCGGAGCCTCCAACGATTCAATCCATGCCAGCACGTTCCGGAAATCGTCTTCCTTCGAAGTGATCGACTCCCGACTATTCATCGGCATCAGCATAAACTGCACGAGCACACGATGATTCTTCGGGGAATGACCATCGCAGTATAACCGAGTCTTCTTTTTGACATTCCAGAACGGCGGAGCGTCCATATCGTGATCGGTTCGCGGAGGTGCCTCGGATCCCTTGATGAAGTTCATGTCGGCATCGCGAAGTGCACCGAGCAAAATCCCGAACACGACTGCGTTTGTCGTGCCGTTCGTGCTGCCGAGCGAAAGATTGAAAATCGCTAAGTCTTTACTGGCAAACGGTTTTTGCAAGCGGACTTTGGCAAGCCGGAGTTCTTCCGTCAGTGTTTGCAACGCGAAATTCGAATTCGGCACACCTGGAATCGCCCGCCCTGCCACCTGACCACCATGACACGCCAGACAGTTCATCACCCAACCGCCCTGGCCATCATCGACATACCCCAGCGCCGGCCCCGTGCCGTCACCATCGGATGGCTCGATCAAACCGTATCTCTCGAATGCCATTTGTCGACGCTGTTTAGGTGTCGCCGCCTCCGCTTCGGACCGTAGCGGTTCGGGCCATTCCCTCCAGACGGCATCGAACGTTTCTTGATCAAAGTCCATCGGCAACAACGGCGTCGAGCGGATGAACTCGTACCCAGCTTTCGCAGCATCCGCCGGTGATTCGGCGTGAATTCGTGGCGTCATTATCCCGAGTAAGACAATGCAAACCAAGTACCCTATTGTCTGTTGCACGTGCACGTCGCCTGTTCCCTGTGGAAGCCTTCGGAATAATGCGAGATTATACGCCAACGTCTCCAACCCGGCCACGTTTGGACGCAATCATGCCCGTCGGAGTTGCGAGAGCGGTACGTAGAATTTCGTGTAGCGGCGGTTGTCGGAGTATCGTTCGCCTCTAGGATCGGGCACCAAAATCGTAGCGCGTTTAGTCACTCGGTTCACGTACCCGGTCAGCGTGCGACCTTCGAATGTGAACGTTACTAAATCGCCAGTCTGAATCCCAAATTGTTCGCGGGCTTGTTCGACAGGTGTGATCAGCGAATGCGTGCTTTCTCGATGTCCAAATAGACGCGTCGCCATCGAGCGGAAACGTTTGCGGAAGCAACTCGAATCGTCCCAAATCAGCATTTCGACCAAATGCAGCGTTTCGTGTTCGAAGACGCGTTGCATCGCTGCCAACCGATCGACACACGGCACACCGCTGACGGAAATCGCTCGGTGATCGCTTCCTCGAAAAGCCGCGAACAACAAGGCCGTGGAAATTGCGATTTCGTACTCCGCCGGCCCTTTTCGCCGACGACGACGTTGGAACGTCTTCCCAGCCGCGGAGGTCATCCGGGAAGACAAGCGGAACGACAACTTGTTCCCATCCGATCGCGCCAGGCGGCCGAGTGTACCCTCGTAGAAGATTTCGTCGTACAGTTCGAACATTCGAGCCAAATCCGACTCGGCGATCCGCGTGAAGTTCGGGTCTTCGACGAGTGCGGATTCCAACAGAATCGTATCATAGACATCTCCCGCGCGAAGGAAGATATCCTCGTCAGCGAGTTCCGTTCTCTCGACGATTTCTTGCAAGCGACGGCGGTCGGTATCCGTTCGGGGCATCGCTCGGCCTTGTCACTTCTTCTTGGGACGGAAAGCGACGAGGCGGTTTTCGTCGGTAGTTAAAAATGGTCCGCCGATGAGATCAATACAGTACGGAATAGCGGGAAAGACGGCATCCAGGCATTCGCCAATTGCCTTTGGTTGCCCCGGCAAATTGACGATCAACGCCCCGCCGCGAATCCCAGCCGTTTGACGGGAGAGAATCGCCGTCGGCACCGCTTTTAATGAGACTTGCCGCATGAGTTCTCCGAAGCCCGGCATCATTTTGTCGCAAACCGCTTCGGTGGCTTCCGGCGTGACATCCCGCGTCGCCGGTCCCGTTCCGCCGGTGGTGATGACCAGACAACAGTGATCGAAATCGACCATCTGTTTCATCGCATCTTCAATTTCGGATTGCTCATCGGACACAATCTTCGTCACCGGCCCCCACGCGCAGGACAGCACCTCCTGCAAATAGGCATGAATCGCCGGTCCGCCGCGGTCTTCATATTCACCCCGGCTGGCGCGGTCGGAAACAGTGAGAATGCCAATGCGAGCGGTATCAGACATAGTTGTGTCAATGGTAGGGTGCGTCGCGACGCACCATGGAAAGAAGGACAACGGGCAATTCGTGGTGCGTCACGTCGCACCTTATGTGTTTTCAGTTTCCCGATTATCGAATAACCGGCTCAATCCTGCAATTCAATTGGCCCAGGCTTGGAAGCGGTCGAACCAGGTTTGCAGGGCGGCGACGCGGTCGGCGGTCGATTGGTGTTTGCCGCCACGCATCCAGACGGCCCGCAACGCGAGCAGGTGTCGACACGGTCCCATCCGCAAGCCGGCTTTCTGATGATGTCCGCAAAAACATTTGCCGCGTTTCATCGTGCCATCGCCTTCGACGAGCAATTCCACCGGTTTCGTAGCGGCCATCCCTTTGAGCAGATGCAAACCGTCATCCTGAACCGTGTCACTTTGGATGCTGACCACGCCACGAGCCACAATGTTACGGGACTCGACGAGTTCCTCGTTCTCTGGTCCAAGATCGGCTTGCCCGAGTGCGTTCGGGAGAATCCGTCGCCAACGGTAAACACCCGCGTGTAGGTCGAAAATGACTTCGCCGGTGTTCGCCAGTTTGTTCAAAGCCGCAGCACATTGCGGGACGGAAATCTGTTGGGCGATGGCGATTTCCTTGAGAGTGCCCATCCGGACCGATTGTAAATGATCAGCCACTAGGGACAACGTCGACCCTTTCATCTCGACAGGCGGATTCAACACATCGAGTGCGGAACCGCGTGTCCAATCGTTCGTCGTCCAACCAGAGAGACCGAGTGTGAGTCGCATGCTGCCCATGTCCGCGACCCAGAAACTTGGAAATCCGCTACCGAGCAGGTACACGTCGAACCGCTCCGCCAAAGGCAATACACGAGCCAACGACAACAACCGCCGCCGTCCCCAAATGCGAATCGGCTCGCTCGGTTTCGATTGGGTTGTCGGCCCGTGATACGTGGTGCCGTGCGAAGTGATTTTCAATTCCCACGGTTCCAGCACGATGCTCGGCGGTTGGCCATCGACAAGTTCAAACCGCACCGCTCGCGGGCTGCGGTCGGCTTTGTGTCGCTTGAGAAATGCCAAGAGGGAATAAACGGCATCGCGAGAGAGTGTCACCTTCCGCATCGGCAAGGCCATCGCCGCCTGGAGTTGACAGAACCCCCGTAGCCAACCGTCGGGCAGATCGATTTTTTCCTCGCGATGCCCCGCAGCGGCTTCGGTTTGAACGTCCAACCCACTTGGATCGACTGTGAACCGTGTTTCCCGATACGACCGCAGCGATTGAAAGTGGTGATACAAATCCCAGGAGTAATCGACATTCGTCGTTCCAATTTGAAAAGAATCCGACTTGCCGAAGGCCTCGTCACGGTTGACGGTCAGGCAACCGTAACTCGATTCGTCAGCGGAGAAGCACTCGAAGAACACGACATCATCGGCGACCGTCACGATCGGATCACAGGGCATGAGTAGCCGCCACAGTTCGTGATCGCGTCGCCACAGATAATTCGAATACGCTTGGCGGGCCTTCCAGTAGACTTTACGTGCGTCGTTGAAAGCCCATCTGAGTTCCGGGGGGATCGGCTCGCCAACACGCACAGCCAATTCGCTGCGGGCTTGTTCCATCGCATTTCGACGGAGCTTCCGAGCGCTTTCTTGCTGCTGCAGTTTCCACGCTTCGTAGGCGGATTTGTCCCGCGGCTTGTAGCGTAAGTCATTGATGACCACGTCATGCAACGTCGAGATTGCCTCACGAAACCGAAGTGGTTCACGGAGCGAGGCATCGAAGGCGACGGGCTCGCGAAATTGGTTCGGCGAGAAATACAAGATGCGTTTGCCAGCGGCTGAGTGGAATCCGCTTGGCGACTTGTAAGAAACGGTCAGGTTCATGACGGTCTTGAAATCGGGAAATCAGGGGCATGCGATTCGGTCATCATAACCAAACCTCACGCGGACACTGGCCACAATTGTCAGAGTCCATCGATTTCGTCAACCCAACCCCGTCAGGATTCCGGAGACGGTTGCGTCGACTCCGTGGGGGCGTTCTCGCAGAATGTTTTCAGTCGCTGCAATTCTTTGTAGGTCGCGTCGCACTGAGATTTGCGAAGGATCGGGCCAAGAAAGATGAAAATCAACTTGAACAACCCTTTCGCCTTCACTTGGCTACGCTGTGTGACGCGGGTGCTGCCATTGAGGTCTTCGAATTCGTATTCCACATGCAGATCGAACTGCTCGCCCTTCAACTCCACCGTGTTGGCGTACGGGGGATCGTAGTGTGTGACGATGCCGTCAAACTCCATGCGTTTCCCGTGACTCTCGGTAATGCTGCGAAACCGTGTGCCGACACCGCCCTCTTCCTCGTGAAGAACTTCCTCCTCGACAACCACACTGCTCCATTCCGGCACATGGTTGCAGGTCAGAAAGAAAACCTCGTCGATCGGTCGTTCGATCTCGATGCTATTGCGATAGTCGGGCATCGTGTTTCCTGATGACAAAGGGGATTAGGGGTTAGGGGTTAGAGGTTAGAGGGAAAACTTTGGTATTTGTAAATCGTTGCCAACTCCTGCTCCTAAATCCTAATCCCTAAATCCCAAATCCTCACCCCTATTCCGTTTTCAGTCCCTGCATGAGTTCCAGCACGACTTTCGTGATGTGTTCCGATGCGTCGAGTTGGACACGGTTCGTGCCCATCCAAGTTTCGTAGCCACCGAGTTTGTGCTGTGCGGGTGTCGGAAGATATCCGTAAGCACCGTTGGCAAGTTCGATTGTGAAAGCATCGCGAAACGGGGCTTGCTCTTTGAGCTCTAGACCAATTTCGGTGAAGACCTCGAACGGAATCGCACCGATTCCCAGATCGCCGATCCGCAAGACTTGCAGCGGGACGGTATACGTATCCGGCCCGTTCAGCAGGTTCGTGACACGTTCGGCGTAGTTCGTCTCATAACGATGAAACGGTTCGGCGTCCTTGGGTTTCTTGGCGAGAGTCGCAATGTATTCCTGCATTTTCTCGTCAGGTTTACGGACTTGCAAAGTCAGGTCTTTCATGGCGGCGGCGACCGGAACCCAATCATGGTACGTCACTTTGTCATAGCTGGCATACACAGCCTTGGCGACGTTCTCGGCGACTTCGGCCATTTTCTCGTACTTCTCGTAGCGTTTCGATGAGCGATCCTGAAAGTTGATGTTGTTGACATCACCGCTGGTGCCGTTGCTGAGCATCCCAACGAACGATGGATGATCGCCATTGTCATTCCCTTTGCTGACCATCTCCCCGATCCGATTGGAGAAAATCGCGAAGTAATCAGCCGAGACGTCCCCCTTATCCACACCGCCGACGTAGTGCAGCGAATAGTTCGCTAACAACGAAATCGGACGTCCGTCTTTGGATTGCACACTGATGAAAGACACTTCCGGGTCCACCGGTCCTGCCGGCCGCACCAATGCCGCATTGCCACGGGGCGGATTCATGCGGACCGCATCGACACCGCCGAACGGGTTCCGTCGCATTTTCGGATCGGTCACATACCAACGCCGATTGAACAATTCGCGGGGTTCGTCCACGCTACTCCAACCGATGCGAGCCGGTTCAAGATTCTTCAGCGCAGACTGCACCGATTTGACAATTCCGGCCACCAGAATCGGCGTGTATTTCTCACTCGAGGCTCGTGTGGCCGAGTGCGTATGCGTGCCGGCGATCAAAATATGATCGGCAGGCAACGACGTTTTTTCCGCGATCTGCTTGCGGGCTTCGTCACAAATCTCCCGCTGAATGTAGAGGATATCGCAGATCACGATGGCGATCTGCCGTTGTCCGTCATCAAGGACCAAACTGCGAGCATGTAGCGGATCGTGAATGTTCGTCGCAGGAAACGGTGCAAAACCGCCGACGACCATCTCCCCTAATGGCGGAGAGATGTCCGCGATCGCGGCCCCTGCCCGAAAGGTGCGTGCATCGTCGGCACGACCGTCGTCGCACATCCACGCGATGATCGTGACGAGTAGGACAATTCTCAGAGTAGGCGATTTCATGCGTCGATCCGATTTTGACGGTGCTACAATCTACGTAACTTTTTCACAAGTGTTTGAAGAAACAACGCCGAATTTGAATGCAACGGCTGGTTCCATTCCCGCACCGATTAGATAAACACGGTTCGATGCGACTGTCAAGCGCAGACGGGAACGAGCCCGTGTCGCAGTTCAACTGGGTCAACTTATGAATTGGACTCTCGGTCTCTTTCAACTGGCGAATGTCCTGTTTTGCCTGAGCTATGCAGTCCGCGATATTTTGTGGCTGCGATTGCTCAGTGTGATTGCCGGGTTTTCGTTGCTGCCTTACTTTCTCATTGGACCGAAGGGTTGTCAGAACGCGCCGATTTTTTGGCAAGTCGTTTACATTTTGATCAATGGTTGGAATCTGTTTCTGCTTTTGCGTGAACGCCGCGTGATTCCCCTGTCGGCAGACCAAGAACGACTTCGGCTGCTCGTCTTCCAAGACCTCTCCCCGCGGGAAGCCCATCATTTGCTTTCAAAAGCCGAGTGGAAATCGTTTTCGGAAGGTGATGTGATCATCAGAGCCGGCGTGATTTCGGAAGAATTGGTCGTGCTGTACCGTGGTCATGCGGGAGTCCGCATCGACGGCGACGAAATCGCCACGCTTCGGGACGGGCAATTCATCGGGGAAATCAGCTACCTGACCGGTGGACCGACAACGGCGGATGTCGTCGCACTCACGGAAACGGTCACTGCGGTTTGGCGACGTAACGACTTGCAAGAGTTGTTCCAGCGTTCGCCAGTTGTGGGGCAAAAACTGCAGAACACACTCGGCCAAGACATGGCCCGCAAATTGAGCTCGAAATCAGCCAACTGAACTAGCAATTGTGTGTGTCGAGGACTTCTGAATAAAGTCGCGAATCCGCTGCAACACAAACTGCGATTCCGCTTCGGCTAAGTCGAAGTTGTGATCGGTCTCGATGAAACACCACTCGACTTCACCACTGACAGGGTAACGAGTAATCACGTCGCGACCGCCATACTCGTCGGCGGTGCCTTGGATAATCAGCGTTGGTGTGCGTAGGGATTCGAGATGCCGATACCGCGCCGGTTCGTCGCCGATCTCGGGGTGTTGAAAGGGATAACCGAGACAGATCACTTTCGACACCGCTAGTTCGTCGGCCAACAGTGTCGAGATTCTTGCTCCGGAAGAACGACCGAGCAACACCAAGGGTGGATCGGGTTTCAGAAATTTCAGTCGAGATTTCAGCAAATCGGCCCGTTGTTCCACAGCTAGGCGAGAACGGTGGTACAAGTACTTCAAGTATGACGGGTGCAGCAAAATGAAAGCAAACTGCACGACGCGACGGCTTAACACGCGAAGCAAACTTGGCAGCCATGCATAGGAGAACTGAAACCTCCGCAAAGCGTAAAGCCACGCTCCGGCCGGATCTTCCCAGAGAATTCGCACACCCTGAGCTTGCAGAAATCGAACTAACACATGGTTGAGAACTTCATCTCGTTGCGAGCTATCGCGACCAACTAAAACGACCGTGGCTGAAGGTTGCAACTAGAATCCCTTCCAAGAAGAAACCGCCGCTGCGCTTAAGAGCTACATTATGTGCATGATTGAGTTCGGGATTCCGTTCCAATACATCAATCGTGGGAAAGCCGTCAATACCTCGCATGGATCGATATACGAGGTAATGACGGCTCGGAACGATCTTCGTTGTTCCCTCACGTTGAATCAGTCGGCCAATTGAAACTCGAAATCAGTTTTGCCGGACTCGGGAACTTCGGCCGTGAGCGGAGTTTGTGAGGTCTCGGCGTACTTCGACGGAAGCAGATTTTTCGGGGGCGCCGTGACGGACTCGCCATGACCGTCGCCTCCGCCGGCTGCGACTGGCGTCTCTAGTTTTGTCACCGTCACTTTGTAGCTACCAGGCACGGCTCCTTCCGAATTCGGAAACGCACTGACGGAAAACCGCCCGCTGGAATCGGTTAGTCCCGAAGCGGCATGCTTCCCGCCCGCCGGAGCAAACACCACCGTTGCTCCTTCGACCGGTTCGTTGTTGTAGAGGACGACACCTTCCGCGTCGGCAACTGCCGGCCGATCTTTCGTCCATTGATCGTCGCTGCTATCGCCACATCCTAATGCCAACCCAACTAGTGCCAATCCAAGCAAGATACGCATTCTGTTCCTTTCGACTTTTCAGAAATGACTTGAACGAAAACACTCCCGCTTCTGAAATCCAGAAACGGGAGCGTGATGATAGTAATCTCGGTTTGATCCTTTACTGGATTTGAACAACCTCGCCACTGGCGCGGGTCCCCATCCCTCCCCAAACTCCATACGGGCTCGGGCCACCTGCGGTTGCTGCCGGTGGTGTAACGCTTTGATCGCCGGTATCGATGTTCTCGCTGATGAAGCGGGTTGCACCGTCGCCCATCAAGACATGCACGCCACCTGGGTGAGCGCTCGAGGCGGTGTAGTACCCGGTTTCCCAGTGGTTCGCACCACCGTTGAAACACGATGCCGTATTCGGCGGCATAATGGTGTTGAAGCCTGCAAAGTAAGCGGCCCCGTCACCCCAACGAAAACCAGGTGAGGTATCGCTCGTATACGGGCTGTTGAGCGTATTGTTTGCAAATTGAGCTCGACAGTTAATTGGCGAACTCCCGCCGGCGGTCGAAACCATTCCCAATTTGTTCGTGGCATCCGGGCGAAGTCGTTCCGACATCGCAATCGTGTTGCTGGAACCATCGGTCATGTCACGAAAGCCGTAAGTCGTCCAGACACCGAACAACCCACGCGATGCAATCGGACTATTGTTCTGATCGCTATCGAGCAGAGCATCACCACCACAGTAAACATAATTGTTCAGACCACGTGCGGTTCCACTTGGAGAAACGTCACCACCGTCCGATGGGCACATCAGAATGCTCAATTCGGTATTCCAGTGGGCCACGTTGCTCCAGGGCGCATTGTTGGCAGCTTGGATTTGATCGTGCAAGTTCTGTTGTTCGTAGAACGGTGCCAACGGCACATGAGCCGAAATTCGCCCGCGTTGGGCTCCGCCAACCGTATTACTTCCCGTGCCTGACTGTCGCGCGGGGAAGCTGTTATTAACGTCATGGTAGTTGTGCAAAGCCAAACCCAGGTTCTTCAGATTGTTCTTGCATTGCGTTCGCCGAGCAGCCTCTCGGGCCTGCTGTACAGCAGGCAAAAGCAATGCGATCAAAATTGCAATGATGGCAATGACCACCAGCAATTCGATCAAAGTAAAACCTCGGGATTTCGTTTGTTTCATCAATTGCCTCACAGAGTTGTAAGTAGAAATACTGACGGCACCACAAGAAAAGTGGCTGGCCCGATAACGGTGGCAATTGTATGAGATTCCCTGAAAAAAGACGAGGGGCGTTCTTAGCGTCGGACAAAGAATTCATATTCGAATCGACGAAGTGAACACGCAAACCTGGTAGACCCCATATTGTACACAAAAACACAAGTGCACACGCCAGGTTGACAAGCCGAAAGACACAGACAAACGATCACTATGTCGATGTAAAAATCGGATCGCCATGGTAGACATGGTGGGGGCGATCGACGACATCCTTCCACGCCGCCACACGGGGAATACCGAGGGCTTCGTAGATGGTGGCAGCGAAGTCTTCCGGCGTATGCGGGGATTCTTCCGGGTATCCGCCGTGAGCGTCAGATGAACCGACCACAGCACCACCGGGCACACCCCCCCCAGCGAAGAACACACTCTGAACGGCTCCCCAGTGATCACGACCGGGAAGTTCATACGCGTTCGCGAGCAGAGAAATCTTGGGGGTCCGACCGAACTCGCTGGCCATCACGACGAGAGTGTCATCGAGTTGACCCGATTCACTCAAATCATCCAACAACGCCGATACGGCCCGATCGGTCGGCGGAAACAACTTGTCTTTCAGATGCGGAAACGCATTTCCGTGTGTGTCCCAGGTCTCGTTGTTACCCAGATTGACCTGCACCAAATTGACGCCCGACTCCACCAATCTCCGAGCCATCAAAAGCGACCACCCAAACGCATTGCGACCGTAGCGATCTTGAGTGTGATCGTCCGCCTTTGTGACATCGAAGGCGTGTTGAATGGACGGTTCACTCAGCAGCGAAATCGCTCCCTGACGAAAACGGTCGAAATCCTGGGTCTCGGCGTGTTGTTCCAACGATCGGCGTTGCTGTTCCAAACTCGCGAGCAAATCCGTTCGTCGGGCAAACTTCGACTGGGTGAGTCCGTGTGGCAGCGTCAAATTCGGTGCTTGAAAGACCCGCTCGTCGTTTCCGCCCCGCTCCTGATGGTCGAACGCATACTCGGGAAACGCCCCGTAGGACTTTGTATGAAACGGCGAAGCGTTCACAAACCATGGGTCGCGTTGTGGTCCCATTTGTCCGCCGAACGCACCGGGAATCACACGCCCCGTGCGATGCACCAACCGCTCCGGCAACACAACAGCCGGGGGAAGATTGTTTCGCGGAGTCGTCAAGTCGCCGACAATGCTGGCGATCGCGGGGTGATCGGATGGCATCGGTTTGTTCGCTTGGAATCCGGGCGGGATATCCGAGCGTCCAGTCAACATAATGTGGTGCCCTTCTGAGTGCTCGTTCGACCGATGCGTGATCGAACGACACAGCGACCACAATCGACTTCGCTTGGCTAACTCCGGTAGATGCTCACAGATTTGAACGCCGGGTGTCTCGGTGAAAATCGGCTGGAATTCCCCGCGAACGGTGTCGGGGGCATCCGGTTTCATGTCGAAACTCTCATGCTGAGCCAAGCCACCCGAAAGAAAAATAAAGATGCACGACTTCGCCGTCCCCCCGGAACTCGAGGTTGCTTCCGCAAGAGCCGTCTGGTGATTCATTCCCAACCCGAGTAACCCAATTGCCCCCGCTTGCACGGCGGTCCGGCGGCTTATTGGAGGATGAATCGGCTGAGAACACTGCAATGGCCCATGCATCATTGACTCCTCTACCGACGACCTTCCACAAACAGATGCAAGTGACCAGTTTCACGCAACGCACAACTGACCACCGACAACACATCAACGAAGTCTAATTTCTAGAACAGCATTGCGAAAGCATCAGCATTGGTTAATCTTTGGGAAAGCCTCACTCACTTGTTTGTTGCGTAGATTTCAGAGAAAGACCACGATGACACGTCGTTCTGTTCTTGGTTTGTTGGCCCTGCTGACAGTTTCCGTTGCAACACCGTTGCAAGCTGACGACCACAACACTCCGCCTCAAGGGTTCACCGCCCTCTTCAACGGCAAAGACCTCTCCGGTTGGCACGGCCAGCCACACTTTGACCCTCGTAAACTCGCCGCCATGGACGACGAAGAACGCGAGGAACACATCGAAAAATGGACCAAAGATGCCTGGGAACACTGGTCTGTCGACAAAGGTGAACTCGTCAATGACGGTCACGGTGCCTATTTGACGACCGATAAAGATTACGGCGATATCGAATTGCTCATCGAGTACAAAACCGTCGCCAAAGCCGACAGCGGCATCTATCTCCGTGGCACGCCACAGGTGCAAATTTGGGACACCACCAAAGAAGGCGGCAAATGGGATCGCAATGCCGACAAAGGTTCCGGCGGTCTGTTCAACAACGAGAAAGGCAGCCCCGGCCAATTGCCACTCGTGCACGCCGACAAACCGTTCGGCGAATGGAACAGCTTCCGAATTCGGCAAATTGGCGAATTAACCACCGTGTGGTTCAACGACAAGAAAGTCGTCGACAACGCCCCGATGCACAACTACTGGGACCGTAGCCAACCACTATTTGCGACCGGCAAAATTCAACTGCAAACTCACGGTGGTGAAATCCGTTGGCGAAACATTTTTGTTCGTGAAATCCCTGCCGAAGAGGCCAACGAGATTCTCAAGCAGGAATCGGAAGGCGAATTCAAATCCGTCTTCAATGGCAAAGACCTCCAGGGTTGGTTCGGTGCCAAAGAGAACTACGAAGTGGCCAACGGTGCGATTCTCTGTAAACCTGGCAAAGGCGGCACGCTATTCACTGAAGCAGAATACGGCGATTTCGTCGCCCAAGTCGAGTTCCGTTTGCCACCTGGTGGAAATAACGGTCTCGCGATCCGCTACCCTGGAAACGGCAACCCGGCTTATGCAGGGATGACGGAACTTCAAGTTCTCGATAACACCGCCGCGAAGTACGCTAAGCTCGACAAACGTCAGTACCACGGTTCCGCCTACGGAATGGCCGCTGCCACCCGCGGATACCTCCGTCCTGTCGGCGAGTGGAATTTCCAAGAAGTGACCGTGAAAGGTTCCACCATCAAAGTTGTGCTCAACGGTACTAAGATTCTCGATACCGATCTGTCGAAAATCACCGAGTACATGGCCAACTCGCCGCACCCTGGCAAAGATCTCAAAAGCGGACACTTCGGCTTCGCCGGTCACTCCGACCCCGTCGCCTTCCGCAACATCCGCATCCGTTCGCTTAGCGAAGAATAATTCGTGATATCACTGACAACGTAGTGGGGCAAACAGGAATGTCTGTCCCACTACACATCTTCTGCAACCAGTACTGATGGGCACTCATGCTTAGACGATGCAGGCCAAGCTGCACCTAACATCTGCAAAGTCGTCAGACACAGCCGGACTGACTAATATTTCTGTTCAAGGGAGTGTCCGAAATGTCTCTCAGTAAAGCATTCGCGACTAGCTTGACAATCTGCAGTTTATGCGGGTTGCTAATTCCAATTGAACCGGCGACAGCGAATGACGTGCGATCGCAGTTGAAAGAGTTGAAAGAAGCTTATCTAGCCAATCGATCCGCGTTTGAGCATGGGAAGTGTCGCTTTCGGTATACCCGAACGAGTGCAGATTCCGAGGCTGATGCTCTCGCGAGCAAATGGAATGACAAGAAACCACGTCTCAACCGCGAGTACACATTCTTCTTCGACAAAGACAGCTTCACAATCAAGACCGACCTAGACAGAGAGAAGCTCGCAAAAGAACTTCAGTCGGACGACGGACTCCTAGTTCCAGAGACGGTTGCGGCCAAAGGCGCTTACGCGATTCACCATGACGGTCTAGTCAACAATGCTATCGTGTATTCGCCAAAGAACGACAAACTGCACGTTAGGTACCATCCTTTCAACTTGGCCAGAGATGCCGACGTGTCGTTGGCTAGTTCGGTTGACTATGCCTCCGCACGAAACTTTGAAGGAGCAAATTTTCGTATCGACCAGGTCAAGCTCGACGATCGATCATACATTCGCGTGACGCAGGCCGCCGATTATGACTCAATCAACGTAGTCCGTTGGATCGACCCTTCTCGAGGGTACTTAAGTTTCCGGACCGACTATATCCGGCCCCGCACAGGCGAACTCAGCAGTCAGATGTACCTACTCGATGTGCACGAAGAGAACAACGCCTATTTCCCGACCCACGCGATGCTCATAGATCCGGTTCCGTCGGCGGATGACACTGCGTATGTAGAAGTTCACGAGATGAAAGTCGAAGAACTAGATCTGTCGTACAAGCCAACGCCGGAAGACTTATCGATCTCACTGCCAAACTCGACGCAATACTATGATGGTGTGAATCCAAAAACAGCAAAAACGTTGTATCGCAACTCAAAGGAACGGTTTGTACCGATTTCCGTCGACCGCATCGAAGACATCTATAATACATTGCAAGAGATAGCCAGGCAGCGAGCTAAAGACGCTGCTGCTAATACGAAATGACGCAGTGATAACCCCGAGTCAGAATGCATTTTCGGAATCTTGCTGAAGCTTTGACTCCGGTATCGGGATCGTATTCCATGCAAGTGCAATTCGGATCGTGTCGGATCGAACTCGCTCAGGGTGATATTACGACCCAGGAAGTCGATGCTATTGTGAATGCCGCTAACTCGGCGCTTGCGGGTGGGGGTGGTGTCGACGGCGCGATTCACCGTGCGGGTGGTCCGCAGATTATGGAAGAAACGGACCGAGAACACCCCAACGGTTGCCCGACTGGAAAAGCGGTGGCAACCGGTGCGGGGAAACTCTCCGCGACGTACATCTTCCACGCCGTCGGACCGATCTGGAGTGGCGGTCAAAACGGCGAGCCGGAACTGCTCGTCTCCGCATACCGCTCGTGCTTGGAATTAGCGACCGAACGGGCTTGCCGATCGATCGCCTTCCCTGCAATCAGCACGGGTGTTTACGGTTACCCAATGGACCTTGCAGCCGAACATTCGCTAACGACCGTGCGAGATTTTCTCATCGAACATCAAAAACCGGCCCATGTGCGGTTTGTTCTCTTCGGAGCCGGTGCCTACGGTGCCTTCGCCCGTGTGCTGGAGTCGATGACCGCGTGACGGATTCTTCCATTGTTCAGACGACCGAGACGTTCACAGCTTCCGACGGTTATTCGTTCTTCATTCACCATTGGCAACTAAACACCCTGCCGCTGGGAGTCGTGGTGTGTCTACACGGCATTCAAAGCCATGCAGGTTGGTATGGGAAGTCGTGTGCCGAACTCGCCAAAGCCGGTTTTGATGTGCGATTTCTCGACCGTCGCGGTTCCGGCTTGAACAAACGCGATCGCGGCCACACGGTACACGCCGAGCGTCTGGTCAACGATGTCGTGCAGTTCCTGACATCAATCCGAGGCGACGAGCCGATCTTTCTAACCGGCATCAGTTGGGGAGCGCGTCTAGCGGCGGTGATTGCGAAACGACGACCGGATTTGATCGCCGGTCTCACCCTGCTTTGTCCCGGCATCTACGGACGCGTCGGTCCGCGGTGGTATCAACGGCTAGCATTGAAAGCGGCGATGGCAGTCGGCAAGATACACCATCGCGTCAAGATTCCCCTGGCTGATCCCGCGTTGTTTACCAACGAACCTGACCAGCAAGAGTTCATTCGCACGGATGAAAACACTTTGCGGGAGATCACGACTTCCCTGGTCGTTGCCGGAATCATCCTCGAACGTGAGGCCCAGGCGGCGGCCGATTCGATTCAAGTCCCGACGCTCCTGATGCTCGCGGGAACCGATCGCATCATCGACAACCCGGCAACGCGAGATTGGTTCACGCGACTGCCGACCAACGAGAAAACACTCATCGAATACCCGAATGCCGCCCACACGTTGGAATTTGAACACGACTGCCCCTTTATCATAGATTGGCAGAAGTGGCTCGAAACGCAGGTCGCCCGCGCAGCTCGTGCTTGAACAAGACCGGTCAAAAGCGACATTGCCACGCGGGTAACGAATTCCATTTCTGCCGGTTTACTGACGCGGACGACGCGGTGGCGGACCACCGGGACGCCGACCACCCGGTCTACGACGTTCTGTTTCTTCGGGCGTCAAACCGACGACGATATCAGCCTGAGCCAACAATTCGCCATGCTTGCTGTCTGGCATCGGTTTGAATTCGACGTCGACGAGGCTTTTCACTTTGGGATCGATGCTGCGATAAATACCGTCGCGTTGATTTTGCTCATGACCTTTGACGAAGAACTGACTCGTCAACAGTCGACTTTCCCCCTTGCGTACCAGAAAGTGAATGTGCGGCGTACGGCCAGGATATGGCACGGGTTTCACGGTGCGGAAGTAATAACGGCCATCGCTACCAGTTGTGAACCGCCCGAACCCTTGGAAGTTTTTGTCCTGTTTGTCAGCGTTGCTTGTGCCAGAGTGCAGGTAGGCGCCGTTGTGGTCGACTTGCCAAATTTCGATGACCGCATTGCGAAGTGGTTCGCCGGACGGCCCCAAGATTCGCCCCGAAAGATGGGTAATTTCTCCGACTGCTGGTGTCAATTTGTCGTTGAGGACAATCAGGTCGTTATCAGTATCGAGCGGCAACTTGTCAGGGTAGAATGGACCTTCGGTCATGCGGGGTGTACGGGCCAATTCGTCCGCGAACGCACCCGGCGTGGTCCAGGCGGTCACTCCTAGAGCCGTCAAGCCGCCTAGGAAATGCCGTCGGCTCACGTGGAATTGATATTTGTTCGTCATGTCCAGGATTCCTGTGGGATTCGAGCGCTCAATTCGTCTGACTATCAAACGATACGTAGTATCGTGAGAGTACTAACCCCGAATTCCGGAAAAAGTTCCGTCGAAATCGATCGACCGTGTTGCGGTTTCCCGCGTTTAGCTTGCGGGCGACACCACGTCTTCAGAAGGAAACTCGATATGAATCCCGTGCTCGGTTGCTGCTTTCTTTCGATGATGTTATCGCTTTTCCCGCTCATTGGTCGTGCGGACGACAAGCTAAAAACGTCCGCCGCCAAGCCGGTTCCGCTGAACAAACAGAAAACGGTCCTCCTCGACCGCGATGACAAGCAGATTATTGTGAAAACGAAAGTTGTCCTTCGTGAAGGCACGCTCGAAATGCTGTTATGTAAACAGCAAACGAAGGAACACGAGTCGATTCTTTCCGTCGATGCTGACGCTTATATGATTCACTCCGGTCTCCTCGCATTGGGAGCCGAAGCTGGCAAACCCGTGCGGTACGAGAACGAGACGTTCTATCCACCGACTGGCGAAAAACTCGACATCTTTGCCACCTGGACCGACGAGAAAGACAAGATTCACCGGGTGAACGTCAAAACTTGGATTCGTCGAGCCATTCACCGGTTCTACGTGGCTGAGATGGAAACGCTGCCAAAGGGAGTGACGCTGCCAAAAGGCGGAGAACTGCGGTATGACCCGAAGATTAAGGAACTCTATTGGTACGGCCCAATGACCGAGAAACAACGTGACGAGTTTCTCAAAATGACAGACAACAAACCGTTCCAAGCAGCCATTCGACGGTTCTACGAAGAGAGTCAACCACGACAGATGGACGCCGAATGGGTGTTCTGCGGCAGTGGGTTCTATGTGGTGCCGGAAGGCCCGGACAAGGGCAAACGTATCTATCAGGCCGAGGGCGGCGACTTCATCTGTGTCGCCAACTTCGCCACCGCCATGATCGACATCAACGAAGAAAGTTCCGCCAGCGGCGCAAGCAGCTTACTCTATGAAGCCTGGACCGAACGCATTCCCGCGAAAGACACCGTCGTAACCTTGGAAATCATCCCCAAAGGCAAGTTGGAAATTCAGAAGAATTAGAAGATGTAAGGGTTGGTGTCGGTGCGTTACGCTTCGCTTCTCTGATTTCGCATTTGTCAGCGTTAACGGCTGCCACTGCAGGAAATTGCATCGATATAGCGTCGTGGGTGGCATGCCCACGGTTTTACGTGGGCATGATTAGACATTCAAACATCGCTGGCCCATGCCCACCCCAAACAGTGGGCATGCCACCCAAGTATAAACTGCATTGAATGTTACGTAATATTGTCTCTAATACATGCAATTTCCTGCCCTGCTGGCGTCCAATGGGTTGTGTTCCTCTGCAATCCCACAGATGCGCAATCGTGCTTCACGCACCCTACATTCCGGACACCCTGCATACGAGACGACGCTTCAAGCAGATCGGTCGCGAGGATCGCTTTCTGAGTCACTTGTGAAGTACTCGGATTTGGAAATCTGTTGCAATCTCGAGGGAGTCGTTGACGGTGTTGATGAGCTTCTGCATGAGGCTATAGATCGCGTCTTCTTGACTTGTGCTAATTTCGGCATGGGCAGAGCCGATGCGTGTTTCGGTGATTGAGTCGGCAGCGAAGGGAAAGTCGTTCTCGTCTTCATCGAAATCGTCGTCCCGTTTTTCGGCTTCCGCATGGGACGACTTCGGCACAAGTTTCTCTTTCCGCGGGAGTTGGCTCGAGAACCGAGACTCCGGACGAGAGATTTCCAGCACAACCTCTTCAGGGGCGTGGCGAAAACTAAATTTCCGCCTCATGAAGTCTTGCACATCTGGCGATGGCAAACCGATACCACGCGAAAGCACCAAGGCTTGGTGATCTTTCGGGTTTACCGCTTGCCCATCTTGGATGTCCGCCCACATCGTCAAGAAGGTGTCTAGAAAGATGCCGAAATAAGCGTAGCACGGTTCGTCGTCCGTATTGCGACCGTACAGATAGACGCACAAATAAAGATTCCGCACGTAAAGTTGGTCGGCGTGTCCTAGTTGAATGCGGTTGGACATGATCGCGATTCGCTTCAGAGGTGTTGTTCCTACAAATCATATCCTTTGCGACGCTTGAAAATCCAGAACTTTCAGTATCTAAGACGATTCCAATCCGGTCATCGAAAAACACACGTCCCACAGTCGCGTCCGCAAATCGGGATCGCTTGCCATGGGATTCATCGCCGCCGGTCGGCAGTTCCGAAAATACTGGCCGGTTTGCCCAGCGACTTCGTCCGCGGTCGCCAGGTAAATTGACGTCTCCGCACCATTCTTGGGACTCCTGCCCCACCAGCGAGAAACAAAACCCAACGCCTTCGGCAAACCGAGAAATTTTTGGTACAAGCCCGTTGCAATCGTGCCGGGATGAAGTGCGTTGCACGTGATTCCGGTTTCTCGCCAACGCTCTGCCAACTCGACGGTGAACAACACATTCGCCAGTTTCGTTTGGGCGTAGATTGTCCGTGGATGATACCTCCGCTCACCTTGCAGGTTTTCGAAGTCGATCGTTCCCCGTCGATGCATTCCCGAAGAGACGTTTAGAACTCGCGCAGACTTCGCAGCGAGCAAACTCTCCCGCAGCAAATGCGTGAGCAAGAACGGTGCAAGCTGATTGACCGCCCACTGCAATTCGATGCCGTCCACCGTGAGTTGCCGGGTCGCAGGCAAAACGGCAGCATTGTTGATCAGCACATCCAACGACGAATAACGCGTCTGAAACTCCGCAGCAAACTTTCGAATCGAGTCTTGCGAGGACAAATCGCAGAGCATCAGTTCAACGGATTCGTTCCGGCTTTCCCAGCGAATCCGATTCCGAGCCGCCATGCCGCGATCTTCGCTGCGACACAGCATCACCACCTCAGCCCCGGTGCGAGCCAACCCAAGTGCCGTCTCGTAACCGATGCCCGCGTTCGCACCGGTGATGAGAATCCGACGGGCAGCCATCAATCGGCAACCGGTAACAGAATCCACGGCGGTTGCAACGTGTTCAATTCTGAGAACTCCCGTTCGGCCGCCTGCATCCGTCCGCGTGTCGTGCGGTGTGTCATCACGACCACGGGAACCATCGGCTGCGAACCCGCTTGCGGTTCAGACTCCGGCGCTTCGTGTTGAATGATCGATGCCAAGCTGATGCCGTTGCGTCCGAGAATATCCGCGATCTCCGCGAACACGTGCGGACGGTCTTCCATGTTGAACCGCAAGAAATATCGGCTGGTAATGTCATCGGAAGCCTGCACCGGCAACGGTGGACGTTCGCCCCACAGATCCAGCAACGGGAACGTCAGCCGTGTGCGACCGGCGACGGTGTCAATCAAGTCCGCCACGACTGCCGAAGCCGTCGGCATTTGACCGGCTCCCGGGCCGGTGTACCAAGTTCGTCCGACGGCATCGCCATCCACCGCAATAATATTAAACGCCCCGTCCGCCTGCGCCACCGGTCGGTCTTGTTTCACGAGCGTGGGTTGAACGTGCATCTCCAAATGCCCGTCCACGACCTTCGCCACACCGAGTAATTTGATCCGATACCCCAATTCAGCCGCATATTGAAGATCGGCGAGCGCTACCGAATCGATGCCTTGCCGGGGAAATTCATCGAGCGAAACCGTCGTCCCGAACGCCAACCGAGCGAGAATCGTCAACTTTTGAGCGGCATCGGTGCCGTCGACATCCATCGTCGGATCGGCTTCGGCATACCCGAGGTCCTGGGCCTGTCGCAGTGCGTCTTCGTACGACCGTCCCTGCGAAAGCATTTCGGTCAGAATGTAATTGCTCGTGCCGTTGAGAATGGCTTCAATCGAACGAATCTGGTTCGCCGTCATCGATTGCCCGATCGCAGCGATAATCGGAATCCCACCGGCGACGGCGGCTTCAAAGGCGATAGTGCAATTGTGTTCCCGCGCAAGTTGGAACAGTTCTTCACCATGTTCACACAAGAGCGCTTTGTTCGCTGTGACGACGTCTTTGCCGGCCTGCAGGAAAGCGGCCATCATTTCCCGGGCGATTGTCGTCCCGCCGACCAATTGCACGACGACCGAGACTTCCTCGTCATCTAAGACGGTCCGCCAATCGTCGGTCAGCACACCCTCGGGAAGATCGATTTCACGCGGTTTGGAGAGATCTCGGCAGACTGCCCGGCGAAGATGAATTTCCCGCCCGGACCGCGTTTTCAACCGATCCGCATTGTGGAGCAGCAATTTCGCCACACCGGTGCCAACGGTTCCCAAGCCGACGATTGCAACGGAGATGGGATTGGTCATAAATTTTGGAAATGCTCAAAAAAATCCGGTCGGCTGCTTTTTCCCAAGAAGCCTGTTAATCCGGAGGAGAATACACGGTTAACTGGTGACGCATAGTAATCGCTGGGACAGCGGATTGCCACGCGATCGGAACCGCCCGGTTTGCGGTCCGGGAAAAGACGCCTATAATCTGCCCAGCGTTCCGAAAACGCAAGTCGGGTGCGTCGTGACGCATCAATTTGGTAACGGTTCGACGATTGCGGTGTGTCACGACGCACCCTACTGAACTCCGAGAGTCAGACTAACCATGTTTCGTCCGGTGCGAATTGGGGCAGTGAGTTACTTGAACTCGAAACCCTTGATCGAAGAACTCGAACATTTGGCCTCATCCGCCGAGTTGACGCTGGATTACCCGAGCCGACTCGCGGACGATTTGGCCGGCGGGGAATTGGATGTCGCGTTGATCCCCTCGTTCGAATTCCTGCGTCATGCCGATTATGAAATTGTGTCCGATGCTTGCGTGGCGACACACGGCGAAGTGATGAGCGTCAAACTGTACACCCGCAAACCGTGGGGCGAAATTCGTCGTTTGGCGCTCGATGAGGGTTCTCGTACGAGTGCGGCTCTTGCCCGAATTCTGCTCGCGGAACGGTTCGGCGTGCACCCGGAATTGATGCCGCTACCAATTGGCGAATCTGCGGAATCCAGCCCGGCAGACGCCGTTTTGATGATCGGTGATCGAGCCATGCATCCGCCGACGGAAACCTTCCACGATGCTTGGGATCTTGGGGCGGAATGGCTTCGCTGGACGGGTTTGCCATTTGTGTTCGCACTTTGGGCCGCACGCAAGGACACGCCGCTCGATGGCGTTGAAAATGCCCTTACCGAGGCCCGAGACCGCGGCGTGAGTCGACTACCGGAAATTGCCAGTCGCGAAGCCGCCGGGTTAGGACTCAGCGAAGATATTGCCACCCGTTACTTGCAAGAGAATCTTTACTTCAAACTCGGTTCCGCCGAACGCAGCGGCTTACGATTGTTCCAACAACTGGCCATTCAGAATCAGTTTTTCTCGACGGAAACCGAGTTCGTTTTCAACAACTGCCGACCTTCCAACTCTCGAAACCATCATGACCACTCTCACAGCGACCGTCCCGTCTCCGACTCTCAGCCCCGACGAACTGAAATCGCTGCTCGCTAAAACGGTCGCGGGCGAACGACTTTCGACGGACGATGCCCTCTCGCTGTTGCACTCGCACGACTTGATCTCCATCGGCGAAGCAGCTCATGCCGTGACGGAGCGGATGCATCCCGAACGAATCCGCACGTACAATATCGACCGCAACATCAACTACAGCAACGCTTGCACCGCTGTTTGTGACTTCTGTGCGTTCTACCGTCCGGAAGGTCACGAGGAAGCGTACGTGCTGTCTGAGGAGGTGCTGTTCCAAAAGATTCAGGAAACCGTCGATCTCGGCGGCGATCAGATCCTGATGCAAGGCGGACTCCACCCGACGTTGCCCTTGGAGTGGTACGAGAATTTGTTGCGGTCGATCAAAGAGCGTTTTCCGCAGGTCAATCTGCACGCGTTCAGCCCGCCCGAAATCCACCATTTTATGAAGATTTCCAAGCTACCGTTGCAGACGGTGTTGGAGCGACTCAAAAACGCCGGTCTCGGGAGTATTCCGGGTGGGGGTGGTGAGATTCTCGTGGACCGCGTCCGCAAAGCCGTCACCCGAGGAAAGGCGCTGACGGAAGACTGGTTGAACGTCAATCGCGTTTGGCACCAACTTGGCGGAAAATCGACCGCGACGATGATGTTCGGACACGTCGAAACACTCGCCGAACGCATCGAACACTTGGACCGCATTCGCGAACTACAAGACGAAACTGGCGGGTTCACCGCGTTTATCTGTTGGACGCACCAACCGCCGCACGTCGCTCCGTGGTTCGGTCGCGATGCCGAGAACGGTCGCAAAGGCGGCACGGACATGTCCCAACTTCCGCCCGCTGGTGCCTTCGAGTACCTAAAAACTCAGGCCGTCGCTCGACTGTTCCTCGATAACGTGCCGAACATTCAATCTTCCTGGGTCACACAGGGCGAGAAAATCGGGCAGGTTGCGTTGTTCTTCGGTGCGAACGACATGGGTAGTCTGATGATCGAGGAAAACGTCGTCAGTGAAGCGGGCACGGTGCATCATTTGTCCGTGGAATCCTTGCGACGATGTATTCAAGAGGCCGGTTATATCCCTCGACAACGCAATGTGTTTTATGAATTGATCGACGAGTCCGAAGCCTTGGGTTCCTGATCGAGTGTCGGCCAGGTTGATTCGGTGTGGATCAAATTCGCGACGATCGACGCCCGAATCGGCAAGTTCACGGCTGGCATTGCGTTTGCACCACCTTCGCGTTGAATCAACTCCAACGCGAAGGTGCAAGATGAAAACCATCAACCCCGCAACTGCTGAATCACTTGCCGAATACGAGATGCTGAGCCCTCAAGAGGTGCAACAGCGACTTGAGCAGTCCCACACGGCCTACGAAACTTGGAAGACGACGACGTTCGCCACACGGTCGGCCCTGTTGCAACGAATTGCCGACCGGTTGGAGTCCCGCGTCAGTGAACTTGCTCGGCTGATGACTCTCGAAATGGGCAAGCCGATCTCGCAAGCGGAATCTGAAGTCCAAAAGTGTACGCGGGTCTGCCGACATTATGCGGACCATGCCGAGCGATACTTGACCCCCGAATCGATCTCTACCGAGCACGCCGAATCTTACGTCCGATTCGATCCCTTAGGACCGATCCTGGCGATCATGCCCTGGAACTTTCCCTACTGGCAAGTATTCCGGCATATCGCTCCAGCAGTGATGGCTGGGAATACCGTCGTGCTCAAACATGCTTCGAGTGTTTTCGGCGTAGCTCGAAAGATTGAAGAGTTGTGTGCCGACCCGAAGACGCCCGACGGGTTGGTGACGAATCTCATGATCGAGGCAAAGACGGTCGAATCGGTTATCGAGCACGATGTGATTCAAGCCGTCACTCTGACCGGCAGCGAGAAAGCCGGTGCGATTGTGGCGGCACAGGCCGGGAAAGCGTTGAAGAAGGTGGTGCTGGAACTGGGCGGGTCCGACCCGTTTATTGTGTTAGCCGATGCGGACCTATCGGCTGCTGTCGAGTGGGCCGTCAAAGCTCGCACGCAGAACACCGGTCAGAGCTGCATTGCCGCCAAGCGGTTCTTAGTCGACCAAAGAATCGCCGACGAATTCGCAGAACGAATGGTGGCCGAAACCCGAAAACTTTCGATCGGCGATCCACTCGATCCCAAGACCGACATTGGTCCGCTTTGTCGCGAAGATCTGCGTGACGAGTTGCACGAGCAAGTCCGAGCTTCGATCGAAGCCGGCGCTGAGTTACGACTCGGTGGAGAACCGATCGACCGGGCCGGTTTTTTCTATGCTCCGACAATCCTCACGAATGTCCGTCCGGGAATGCCGGTGTTCGATGAAGAAACATTCGGGCCGGTGGCTGCGATTACCAAAGTGGCGAACGCCGACGAAGCGGTCGAACTTGCGAATCGTTCCCGCTATGGTTTGGGCGGCTCCGTGTTTACACGGAACTTGGAACAGGCGAAATCGATCGCCGGTCAACTCGAATGCGGAACCGTCGCGATCAATGGTATGGTCGCGTCCGACCCACGGTTGCCATTCGGCGGCATCAAACAATCCGGTTTTGGTCGGGAACTCGGTCAGTGGGGAATCCGCGAGTTCGTGAACGTAAAAACGGTCACTGTCGAATAGCGTTCGTCAGTTGCGATGCGGGTTCTCGTACCAAATCACGCCGAGATTGTCGCGTTCTTCACAGGTCAGCACATCGAGATCGCCATCTCCATCGAGATCGATCAACTCACTGCGATCGAACTTATACACCTTCGGTTCGCAGATCGGTTGCCAATCGACAATGACCTCGGTTTCGGTAATCTTCTGAACCTGACCGATTGCCGCCGCCGGAGACTCAGGAAACCGCTGCGAATTACAAAGGTGTACGAGTTCGAGTTGGCCATCGTTATCCATGTCCGCGACGGAAATCGACTTTCCCCAGGCCACATCAAACGGATTGGCAGTCCTCCGTTCGGTCCATGCATTCGACGATTTCTCGGCCCGTTCGAAATACAACAAGTGATCGTTGCGGGTGCTGCATAGAATGTCCTCCGTGCCATCGGAGTTGAAGTCCGCCACACTCAAAAACATGACTTCCGCCCCGGAACCACCAACAACGTGATTGGTCCAACCCGCCCCGTTTCGCACCGCTTCGACGCCGGGGTTTTCCAACCACCGCACCCCACGAAGTTGGCCTTTGCGGTCTGATGTGAGGATGTCGAGATCACCGTCGGCATCCATATCGATCGTTTTCAAGGACATGATCCACCCCGCCGACGAAAGCGGATGGAACTTCCAATCATCGACGTTGCGTGGATTTTCGGGTGACTCTAACCAACCGATCGTCGCTCCTGAACCTTTGGAACCGACGATCAAATCGATGCCGTGTTGACCATCCACTTGCAGCGGGACGCAGAACATCCACATCTGCTGCTTGACTGTGCAAGGAACCGCTGCGGTGTTCCACGCGGTTTCATCGAGATAGCGTTTACGGTCGGGGGCCCAGTGGAAGTACACCGTGCGATTGCCACCCTCGCAGCAACTGACGACATCGGTATTACCATCGTCGTCCAAGTCACAGAACACCGCATCTTCCGGCGAGCGAACTTTCCCGACCGTTACCGCCGGCCAACGTTCTCGACTCGTTTTTGACCCGGGATTGAGATAAACGCGGATCATCCCGCCTTCTTCCCAACCGGTGCAAACGTCCGGTAGCCCATCACTGTTCACATCCGCCAACCGAACGCCATCGGCTCCTCGTGAACTGTCATCAATGGTATGTCGTCGCCAAAGTTCCGCAGACAGCGAGTCTACTGATAATACCACCAGAAGACCGAAGAAGCCCCAGCACATCGACCGCCAAACGTTTTTATGGAACGTCTTCCGACTCTGCGATCGATTGATGAGCGACATCGTTCTACTCCAGGGTGATCAGTGCTTTCATATCGCGGACGGCTTGTTGCATGCCGACGAGAACCGCTTTGGCAATAATGCTGTGCCCGATGTTAAGTTCCGAAACGTCCGGTATTTCCGCGATCGGACGGACATTGCGGTAAGTCAGTCCATGCCCCATATGCAGCAGTAATCCACCCTCAATGGCCATACTGCCAGCTTGTGAGAGCCGATCGATTTCCTCGTGCTGTTCGTCCTCGGTTTCTGCATCGGCATAGTTGCCTGTGTGCAACTCGACAGCAGCAACTTCGAGAGCAATCGCCGCTTCGATCTGTTTAGGATCGGGGTCGATAAACAAGCTCACGTCGATCCCGGCATCCAAGAGTTGATCCACGCAACGGCGGATTCGATCGGGGTCCGAAAGGAGATCGAGTCCGCCTTCGGTGGTCAGCTCTTCCCGTTTTTCCGGGACGAGTGTCGCTTGATCAGGAGACACCCGAAGCGCGAATTGCGTGATTTCGTCCTCGGCGGCCATTTCGAGATTCAATTTGACCTGCACGGTCTCCTGCAGCATGATCACGTCGCGGTCTTGGATATGCCGACGATCTTCCCGCAGATGAACCGTAATTCCATCGGCCCCTGCCAATTCCGCCTGAACCGCCGCCCAAACCGGGTCCGGTTCGTACGTGAGCCGGGCTTGTCGCAAGGTCGCGACATGATCGATATTAACACCAAGTTCTGGCATGAATGGACTCCGCTCTGAACGTTCTTGGTCCGTTGTCGCTGCGAAGTCGTTGCTGAATCTTCGACTTTCGCGTGGCAGACCCCGTTCAGATATTCGTTGAACTGCTCGAGTTGCACTTGGGCTTCAGTTTAGGCGCCAGAAGGAATATAGCGAACACGCCAAGAAATTCGCAGTCATCCCGGGTTCAACTTCTCGAAACGGCTGGTTTTGCTACCATAGATCGACCGCACTTGTTTGCAACGGATATTCACGGATGCCAAAACATCAGATTTTTATGGGAACTGCCACCGCCCTGCTTTGCCTGACCGGTGTCTGGCGAACGGACTGGCTCATCGAACACACTCGCAAAGGCCAATGGCTGGCACAACGCTTCGGTGGGCGGAAGGCGGCGATCGTGTTGTGGTTGCTGTTCGGCACGGGAATCGTCTTTGGAATTCTGCTAGCGACCAACGTGATTCGGCCGTTGAACTCCTGAATCTCACCATCCTTCTGCGGTGAGGAATGTCTACCTTCCGAGTTTTTGGCATCTCACCAATAGAAAAACGCCTCGGCGGATTTCCGAGGCGTTCCATGTTTCTAAGCTAGCAATCGAACTTAGTAATTCGTAGCCGGTTTCAGCGATTTGCCGTTGCCGTAGATCGAACCCGGTGAGTTCGATTTGCGACGGCTGGTGTCGGTATTGGTACTAGTTGGACGAGCACCAGACCGCAGCGTGAACGGTCGCTGTTCACCCGGACGGAACACACGTTGCTTCGGCGTGAATCCGATGAAAGCCATGAAGTCGTTCAGGCTGATGATTCGCACGCCGCGTTCCCGAGCTTCCTGTTCCATGGTGGTGTAAGCAGATTGAATGGCCTTGGCCGCTTCAATTTTGCTCGGTTCAGCGATGTTCGCTGGGTCAGGAATGTCACCGACGACGAGGAACTTCGTCCGGGAATCAATTTCGCCACCGGTGCGGTTGCCTTGGTCATCCACCCAAATCGAATCGGCTGCTCCTGAAGCTTGGATTGCGTCTTTGAGAATCTGACGATCGCTTTGGCCGTCACCATCAGGATCGATCAACCCGACGAATGCGAACTTCATCGTTTGATTCGGCCCCCAAGCCGGTGAGTAAATCGGATCGTCAATCGCGATCGGATTGTAGATGTCTTCCGTCACAATCCGAGCTTCGGCCGAGTGGGCACCCAAAATCCGTGTGACTTCGATCGCACCTTTGATGTCTTCCGGGCCACGTTCGATGTCTTCGCTCGCCCGACCGACGCCACGGTTACCTTTTTCATAAATGCTGAACGTGGTGCGAGGTTCAAGCCCTTCTGCTTCACCAATGTTGATCCACACGAGGTGGCTGGTGTTGTCGACCCATTGAATTTTCCCGTCCGGCCGTTCGAAGCTGACCCGGCGAACATCTTCCAAATCGCGACGCAAGTCTTCGTTGGTGTTGTTCAAATCGTTGATTCGCCGATTGAGTGCAGCGATTTCTTGAGCGTGGGCCTGTTGAATCTGCTGAATCCGCAGTTCACGTTGACTGATCGCCTGCTGAGCCGAGGTCAGTTCGCTCCGCAATCGCGTTTGTTCTTGTTTGTGTTCCGCCAACGTCGCTTGCTTCTCTTGTTCGGACTGCGTCGCGGCGTTCTTGTAAGTTGTGGCGTCGTTACGAGCTTGGGTATCGACGACTTGCAATTGCTTTTCGAGGTCGGACTTTTCAGTCTGTGTGTTCGTGAAGTTCGATTGAGTGGTGTTCAGCGTAATTCGCAGATCAGCCAAACCCTCTTTGACAGTCTTCGGACCAACAGCCCCGGGACCAGCCGTGTTTTGCAGGTCCTCTGCCAACGCAGAGAGGACGGTGCCAGGTTGTGGCGTGGCCGGATCACCGACCGCTTGCAGGTCGGGATACCCCAAAATCTGCTTCAAACTTTCCACGTCTTTCGCATTGTTCAACGCCACTTGCTTTTGATTGTCACGTTCGCTTTGCATCGCAGCGAGTTGGGAACGTAATTCGCGGCCCTCATCTAAAAAGATGTAGGTGAACACGCCGAGAATAATCGTCGCCATCACGAAGAATATCAGCGAGAAGTGAACTGCGGTGGGTTTGTTAGCCGCCATCGACTCGTCCCTTGAGGTAATAGCCCCCATGGAGTTTCCACATCGTCGTCGACGGGTGGACTCATGGGGCGGTTGACTTCGAAAAACGTGGCGTAAGCACCACGGGTCTTCGGCAAGAATGCTCGAGACCGCAGGGAATTGCGCAAGATAATGCAGAACTCTGACGAGGCCTCTATCTCAGTTTAGATGCCAGAAAACGCCAGTCAAGTAGAATCTACGTCGAACCAATCGCCGATTGAGATTCGATCCCGTTCGATAAGTTCAACCGTCACAACGCTCTGCGCACGCGTTTTTTGTCGGCTGGTCAGACGGGTTCGGTGTTTCCATAATGCAACCGCTACACCATTTTTTCGCCGATCGGTCACGAATTGAAATCGAACGTCTCCATGCCTGATACCGTTTACCTCGTCGACACGTTTTCACTGATGTTTCAAGTCTTCCACGCCATTCGGCAGCCGATGACCGGGTCGGACGGTTTGCCGACAAACGCGGTTTTCGGGTTTACACGGGATTTGAAGCATCTCATCGAGGAAATTGCCCCGTCTCACCTGATTTGTGCGTTCGAATCGGACGAACCTGGCACGCGGAAAGAAATCTTCGCGGACTACAAAGCGAACCGAGCCGAAATGCCGGCGGACTTGCAACCCCAGGTGCCCATCATTCGGGAATTGATCGAGGCCATGAATGTCCCGCTGTTCTACCACGCCGGTTGGGAAGCGGACGACGTGATTGCCACACTTGCCCGGCAAGCCGTCGAGGACGGTATGGAAGTGCGGATCGTTTCCAGCGACAAAGACCATCGTCAGCTCCTTGGCCCCCACGTGCAGATGTACAACATCCGGAAACGCGAGTTTTTCGACGAAGCCGCCCTGATGGACACCTGGGGAATCCGCCCGGATCAGGTGATCGACTTCCAATCGCTCGTGGGAGACAGCGTTGACAATGTGCCCGGTGTCCCCAAGGTCGGCCCGAAAACCGCGACCAATCTCCTCAAAGAATATGGAACACTCGACGCCGTCCTCGAGAACGCTGCGAATGTCAAAGGCAAAGCGGTCTCGAACAACCTTCAAGAGTTCCGCGACCAAGCACTGATGAGTCGCGAACTCGTCACGCTCAATACGCAACTTCCGCTCGATTTTGACTGGAGCGCCGCCCGTGTCGGGCAGCCCGATCGAGAACGTCTACTTCCGTTGTTCGAACGTCTATCGTTCAAACGGTTTGCCGAAGAAATCCGCAAGCTGCCCAAGTCCAGATCGCAACCATCGCTTTTCCCCGAAGAATCCGATCGAAACTGGGAGACCGTCGACACACCCGCCAAGTGGGAGAAATTCCTGAAGCAACTGCGTAAGCAGAAAAAGTTCTGTGTCGACCTGGAAACGACCGGCCTAGACGCGATGCAGGCGGACATCGTTGGTTGGGCACTTAGTTGGGAGACCGGCACGGGTTGGTACATTCCGGTCAACGGTCCCGACGGCCAGGCCAAACTCGATCCGCAAACCGTCGCAGAAAGTCTGCAACCGTTGCTGGAAGACCCCGCCATTGAAATCGTCAATCAGAATATTAAATACGACATGCTCGTGTTGAAGCGAATCGGCATCGAGATTCGCGGGATTGGTGTCGACCCCATGGTGGGGGATTACCTTCTAGATGCCGGTGCTCGCAGCCACGGTTTGGATGCACTCGCGTCGCGGTATCTGAATCGCCAAATGATCTCGATATCCGAACTCATCGGCACCGGCAAGAACCAAAAATCGATGGCCGACGTCGACATCAAGAAAGTCGCCGAGTACGCCAGCGAAGACGCCGACATCGCGTGGCAGTTGGCGGGACACATTTCCGATGCACTTCACGAAGAAGAACTACACGAGCTGTACGACACCCTGGAATGCCCGTTGATTCCGGTGCTTGCCCAGATGGAATTTCATGGCGTGCGTGTCGATGTTGCGGAACTTCAGCGACAAAGTGATGAACTCACCACACGACTCGACGAACTCGAACAAGAGATCTATTCGCATGCCGGCCGCGAGTTCAATATCGCCTCGCCAAAGCAACTATCGGTCGTGCTTTTCGACGAAATCGGGCTGCCGGTACTCAAGAAAACCAAAACCGGCCCGAGTACCAGTGCGGATGTGCTTGAAGAGCTCGCCATCCAGCACGACTTGCCGGCGTTGATCATTGAGCACCGGCAACTTGCGAAACTCAAAGGCACCTACCTCGATGCCCTGCCCGAGTTGGTCAACCCCACGACCGGCAACATTCACACCTCGTTTAACCAAGTCGTGGCAGCAACCGGCCGACTGAGTTCCAGCGATCCGAACCTGCAAAACATCCCGATCCGCACTGAAGAAGGTCGCCGAGTCCGCCGGGCGTTCGTGCCGTCCGAACCGGATTGGCAACTTGTGTGTGCCGATTACTCGCAGATCGAACTGCGTGTCCTCGCCCACTTCAGCGATGACCCAGCCATGACAAAGACCTTCGCCGAGGGTCTCGACATTCACACCGCCGTCGCTGCGGAAATCTTCGGCGTCGGTCTCGACGAAGTCGATTCCAACATGCGTCGCGTTGCCAAGGGTGTGAACTTCGGCGTGCTCTATGGACAGAGTTCGTTCGGGCTGTCGGCAGCGTTACGCATTCCCAAAGACGAAGCTCAAATCTTCATCGACAGCTACTTCGACAAGTACCCCGGCGTCGAAAAGCACATGGAGCACATTCTCGAAGAAGTCCAACGAACCGGCTATGCGAAAACGATTCTCGGCCGACGTCGACGCATTGAGGGAATTCGTCGCATATCGGGGCGACTGCGAAATGTCTCCGAGCGAACCGCCATCAACACGGTCATTCAAGGTTCGGCGGCGGACATGATCAAGAAGGCTATGATCGCCATTCACAATCGACTTGCTACAGAACAACACCCCGCCCGAATGCTGCTGCAAATCCACGACGAACTCATCTTCGAATCCCCCGCCGATGCCGTGGATTCGCTCGTTGAAATCGTCCGCACGGAAATGATGCAAGCGATCGAACTCCGTGTGCCGTTAGTCGTCGATGTCAAAGCCGGCAAGAATTGGCTTGATGCGGATTAACAAACGTTTATTGACATTGTTGGCCAGGAAGTTAAGCCATCAGGATATGAAAGGAGTTAAGCGGCACTCCGAGTCTGGGATTCTTCCGCTCGAATGTCAGAGCTATCTTGATCGGCGGGGAGTACTATAGACGCTTGTGTGCCATAAACCAGAGAGTTTAGAAGCCGATTACGATTCTCAAAGTATGCGACGAGTGTCACAAACACACAGCAAGTACTAATCGATAAGAAATAGTAGGCAGGCAGATTGTTTGCAAACAGCTTTCTGACAACTAGCAAGGGCAACATGTGCCATAAGTAAATTGGCAAAGAAAGTTGACCAAGTCGCGACAGAATATTGGATTCTTCCGAGTTAAGCCGATCACAAAGCGTGATTGTAAGTGCGATCGTCACTGAGTTCACAACCACTTGACATAAACATGCAACCACAGTGACTTCGGACGAATAATAAAGAAGCATCAAGAAAGGAATCGCTAGTACCAGAGAGGCTGCAGACTTATTGTTGACAGTTTGAGACTGCATGAAGTATCCGAGAAGGAAGTAGTAGTAATAACAGTAGTACCTCTTGTCTCCCCATAAGCTAAGATTTTCTGGATCAAGTATTTGCGTTTTATACATTTCAAAAAGAACTGCCAGTCCTAAAGCTGAAATGGCCACTAACCCGTTGATGAGCCTTGAATTTAGACTCAACAGCGTTTTGGTATAGAACACAAAAAGTATGACAGCCGGCACATACCAGAGGTGGAAATAGGGGTACAGAATCGACTGTAGAACCTGATGGCTGTCAATCGGTTCACTTTGAGAGCCGAACAACCAAAATAGTGTCGTAAAAATTGAGAATGCCACGAGGTATGGCAATATAAGCCGCCAAAAATACTTTTGCATGATCACTTGGCTATTCTGTCGCAACACTTTTGGTCGAACAAAACAGCCGGTCACAGCCAAGAACAATGGCATATGAAAGAAGTAGATCACTTGGCGTGCGGTGTTCTCTTCAAGCGTGCCGAGCAACACATGGCCGAGCACGACAAGAACAATCAGCAGGCCCTTAAGAGCATCGAAAGTCGTGTTTCTCATTACGTCTGCTCATGGGAATCCGTTAGTCTCTTACGGACGGCTGAAACCTTTGAGTTTCTTCGCATGGTCACGAATCCTATGTCCGTGATTGATGACGAACACTGCTAGGCAAAACTCGTGTAACTTCTTCAAGCCGTAGGTAATTGGCTTTTGGACAAAGTGGTTTCTGTTGGATTGAGAATGGAGAACAAACGTTTCTTCAAGCCCATTACAGACCGAAAGACGGGGATGCGGTGTCAATGCGACGCCATGAAAGGAATTTTCTTGGCGTCAACGCAGGGCTTTCTTGAACTCTGCCATGTCATTGCAAAAAAGTCAGCTGGCAAGCGGACTTCTTCGATGCGACGTGTTTTACCAAATACCACAATCGACACTAGATCACCTTTGATCAGTCAATACCCTAGCATGTCCGAGCTTGAGCACTCCGGGCGAAAACTGACACGTATCCCATTGAAGATCGGTATACATGGCAAGATTATTCCTCGCCGATCAGAGCACCGGCGTGACAATACGTGCCTTCGTGGATCAAACGTCGGACAAGGCGGCCGGGGTTGAACCGGGTGGGGTCTTCGCGGTTGAGGCGACATAATCGTTGGAGCGTGGCAGCAATCAATTCGGAACAGAAGACTTCGTGCAAATCGCGGAAGCGGCGAAGCAACACACCGTCGAGCAACCGGATGAAGCGTGTGCCGCTGATCAGTGCCCCGCCGTAGTCGTAGCCGAGTCCACGGTTGACGAATCCGTCGATGAGAATGCTCGTCAGCTGCACCGACTCGACTTCCGTCAGTCGATCAATCGGTGACAGCCGATACACATGAACCCGCCCGCCCGTCTCAGTGTAATCGCGTAATCGATCAAACGGACGGTGGGCTTGCAAACCATGTTTGAGTTGGCCGGAAATCACACAGGGGGTGCGACAGAGTGTCGTCGATTCCACCCACAATTTCCCGTGTTCAGGAACATCGCAAACAATCGCAACGTGCGACGGTGCCCATTTCAGATTGCGGGGGGCCAACGGATGACTGGTCATTAGCGAGACAAATCGTGCGACCCAGTCAGTCCCCCAACAGGCGAGAATGTCACCCGGTTCCAGGTCTGTAACGGGAATACTCGATTGCTGGGGGTAAAAGACGGAAGGAATGTTCATCCAAGACACCTCGATCCGAACTCGGCATGGGAAACGAAGACGCTCGGCCATTTTGACGGTAGCCGGGCACTTCACCCCGAGTTCGTTGCGCGAGGCGCGCGAAGAAAGCCCGCACGATTCGCGGGCTTTCAATCAACTTGGGTTCTTAAAACGAGCCGATTACCAGCTGGCTTTTTTCATGCCAGGGATCAAGCCGTCAAGAGCCATGTCACGGAGCATAATCCGTGAGATTTGGAACTTCCGGTACACGCCACGTGGACGACCGGTCAGTGCACACAACCGACGCAACCGCGTCGCGCTGGAGTTCCGAGGCAACGCATCGAGAGCGGCCCAATCGCCCTCTTCTTTGAGTTGCTTCCGCTTTTCAGCGTACTTCTGAACCAAACGTGCGTTGCGTTTTTGCTTTTCGATCTTTGCTTTTGACGCCATCAGATTCAAACAGGTTGGAGAAATTTTCGAATCAAGTGAATTCCAAGCGGGGCATGATAGTGAATTACGAACCCCTTGAAAAGGGAATCACCAAATTTCGCAGCCGTTCCCCACGCCCATCCTTTGGTCTGGGCGTGCCACCCGAGTGTAAATCTGGGAGTGTCACTTGAGTTTGATCATTCTGGCAAATCTTGGCCTTTGGTTTCGGGGGCGAAGAGGAGTAGGACGACGCCGATGAGGAACAGACCGGCGAACCAGGTGGATGCGTTGGCTCGGGTCATGTTGAGGCCGCCTTCGGCTTCGCTGCGAACCATCCAGCCGTTCACCAATAGGACCAAGAATACCGCGAGGCGGGCCAAGTTGAAGCAGATGCCCGCTCCACTGCCTCGCACACGGGTCGGGAACAGCTCGGGAAAGTACACCGCATAACCGGCGTGCATGCCGAGCGTCATGTAGCCGAAGATCGGCAGCACCACGTACAGTTGGGTCTGAGTCCATTCCATCTGGAATGTGGCGACAGCCGCTACAAATGCTGCAATATGAAAAAGCAAGAAGGCACCGCGACGACCGATCCGCTCCGAAAGCGGACCAAATGTGAGCAAACCCAACCCGCCACCGGTTGTGACTAAGAACATCCCGACCATGTTCCACTGTTGTTTCGAAGCATCGGAAAGAGTCGCGATTTCGCGAACGGCGGCTTCCTCCATGAGGTTCTTGCCGAAGATGTGTGCTCCCCAGAACGTGGCTAATCCGACGGTCCCCAAACCGATGCCCACCAATGTGGGCTTCAGCAATGGCGGACGGAACAACTCCCAGATATTGCCCATCTTCTTCTGGGAGTCAGTCTGTGATTTCTCCCGAGCGGCTTGCCAATCGTCCGGCTCTTTGAGACTGATACGAATCCAAATTGTTAGTAATGCCGGCAATGCCCCGAGTGCGAATCCCCACCGCCAACTCATGTACGGCAACACGAACGCTCCGACGGCGACCGCAAGATAAGTCCCCAACACGCTGGATGCATGAAAGATTCCCAGCGACCGTGCACGTGCTTCTTTGGGGAAAACTTCGGCCACCATCGCACTGGCTACAGCCCATTCGCCGCCGACCCCCATTGCAACCAGGAACCGAAAGATCGCCATGTGCTGCCAAGTCTGCGAAAACGCCGACAAACACGTAAATAGCGAATAGACGAGGATGGTCAGAATCATCGTTCGGGAACGGCCGATTCGGTCGCTGACCACACCAAAGAACACACCGCCCAACGCCCCACCCAACAAGAAGCAGGCCAGCGTGACCATTTTGTAGTACTCGATGTCTCCTTTCTCCGCCCCAGCGGGCACGAGTTCGGGCATGGCGTCGTTCATGCTGGCGACGAAGATCTGCCCTTCGAAGATATCGAACACCCACCCGAGCGAGGCGATCAAGAGGACGAGCCATTGGTAACGAGTCACGCCGTGATACCAAGGCCGTTGGGGTACAGGGAGATCGCCGGGTTCGCTCATGGTGAAGGTTGACTCGTGCTGGAGTTGCAGGAAAACGAGGAAGACTCCGTCCGAAATGACCCGAATCAACGGGCGAGACCATCCTAAGCCGTCCCCCGGTCGGACACAATCGAATGCGAGTTCGAGACAAAGCTCCGAGACTCCCCCTGCCGGACCGATTTGTGACCGGGGATCTCCCTAAACCCACGCCGGAGTTGATGGAGACTCTGCGAAATTTCTGGAAATTTCGAATCAAAACTGTCTAATCCGTTTGACCACTAAACGCCGGATCAATAGAGTAAACGAAGGATAGTCGATTTTGAGAGCTATTTATCCGAATGTTTGTATCACATCATTCTCACAGGCTCGAATGAGAGATTTCACCCCACCAAATTAGATCGACGAACTCAATCGACCGATGGCAACGGATGCCCTGCAATCCCAGAATGCAAATCAGCCGTACCTCTTACGGCTATGCCGCCGCCGATCGAGCGAGGTAGTTGTTCTCCATCCCCAAATTTTTTCCGGCCGTCGATTGAAACATAGTGTTTCAGTCCATTCACCGTCGGATTCGTTGACCAGGGAGGATTACGAATGACCCTGCGTGCCTGTTCCGAGTTGCCGTCCGCTGTTTCCGCCAGTCTGGCAGCTCCGTCCCCTCAACCGTCTCCTAAGAATGGAGACACCACCATGATCGATTCGATCACGTGTGTGGTCCACCAGCGAACAAATGGCGGCGTTCGCGATCTGCGTGTGGACATGACATCCGGTGGACTGGTCCTGACTGGTCGCACGAATACTTACTACACCAAACAGTTGGCGACTCATGCTGCGTTGGATGTGGTTGATCCCCAAAGCGATTCCGGCCCAAACCGGGTCGCTTTGACTAACGCGATTGAGGTCTGCTAGCAACTCCATAAACTGCAGACAAAAAGAAAGCCGCCGAACGAACATTCGGCGGCTTTCTTGCGTTGTGGTGGTGAATATTGATCGTCAGACGGTTTCGCGATCTTGGTCTTGGTCGCGATTGGGGTTGTCTTTGCCGGTTTCTTGCCGACGTTGACCTTCTACCGCGGAACGAAATCGATCGGTTGCCGGTTGTTCGGATCGCGAGCGTCCAAACTGAAAACGTGGTTCTTCGCCTCGCAGAATTCGCCCGATGTTGGACCGGTGACGGACAAAAATCAGCAACGGCACCAACATGGCAAATGTGGTCAGGCTCCATTCCGACAGCGAAAACGGGCTGGGGGTACGGACAAAGTGAGCGATGACAAACGCCAACGCTCCACTCAGCGAAGCGACCGATCCAATGCGGAACGCCGCAAATGCAACCAGGTAAGACACAAACGCCACCAACGTGGCCCAGGGAGACAAAACGGTAATGACTCCCAAAGAAGTCGCAACACCTTTACCGCCACGGAACCGTAAGTAAACCGGGAACATGTGCCCGATCACCGTCGCAACTCCGCAAAGAACCCGGACATGAGGGAACCAAGGGTTCGTGGTTGCGAAGAACAATTGCGGCACTAACAAGGTGGGCAGCAGACCTTTGAGTCCATCGAGGACCATCACGCCGATGCCCCAACGCACTCCAAGAACCCGGGCAACGTTCGTCGCCCCGATATTGCCACTCCCATGATCGCGAATATCAATTCCGGCACGGAACTTCGCAATCAAATAGCCGAACGGGAGTGAGCCAACCATGTACGCGGCAAGCGCTGCCAAGATCGCACAAAGAGAGTTGCTCATGCAAATGAACTCGGACGTTGATTGAGGGATTGGTCACCGCTCGAAGTGGTCGCGATGACTAATTCGAACAGTGGTGAATGGCCGCACTGTATCGTAGATTACGAACAAACCGCAACTGCGGATCAGGGAAATCCGATTCATCACGTCCCGAAACGGTTGGCTATTCCGGTTTGGTCAAGGATGATGCTTGGCGACAATTCGCAAAGCAGCTTCATGAAGTTTCGCGTTCGAAGCCAGCAAACTCGACTTTCCTAACGGCAACGGTTCGCCACGTCCGGTCGTCACCATGCCGCCGGCTTCCTCCACGAACAACCGCCCAGCTGCGAAATCCCATGGCGAGAGTTCGTACTCAAAGTACGCCGCATACGCCCCCGTGCCCACGAAGCACAAGTCGAGCGAAGCCGTTCCAAACCGTCGAATGCCATGGACTTGCTCGCCGAAGAAATCCCGCATGGCGTTCAGGGTGGCCTCCATCATCGCACCACGATCGTAATAGAAACCCAGCCCGATGAAGGTTTCGTCCAACCGTTCTTCCTGGCTGACACGAGCCGGTTGGCCGTTGGCTGTCGCTCCTAGTCCCTGAATCGCTTCGAACCAGTCATCGCGAATCGGGTTGTAAACCACGCCGCAAGTTGGTTTCCCATGGTGCCAATACGCAATCGATACCGCGAAATGCGGGACATGATGGGCAAAATTGTTGGTGCCATCGATCGGGTCGACAATCCAGAGATGCTCGGTCGACAAATCTGAAACGTCGTTTTCTTCTTCACCCAAGATCGAATGCGACGGAAACGCCTCGCGAATCACGTCCACAATTGCCCGTTCCGCTTCACGGTCGGCGCGGGATACCAAGTTATAGGAACCCTCCCCCGCTTTGCTTTCCATCTCCACACCGGCGGAGTAATAGTGACGAGCAATCTCCCCACCCGCCACCGCCGCCCGCTTCGCGATATCCATCTCGTGCATAAAACCAAATTCCAATTTCAAGGGTGCCACGGCTCTGTGAGCCGTGCCAAGCGATACTCAAATATCAGTGTAAATCGACGGGATCAGTGACCAATGGTGTTTCCGCTATTCCCGCAAAAGCACGAGCGCTGGACCAAATCCAATCCGTTGGTCGCTCGACAAGTCCACGTCGGACGGGATTGGCATGGATGGCTTTCGTTGCCAACACGAAAATGTCAGAAAGTGGGCGTGCCCCGGTTCGTTGATAGCCACTCGCCGTTTGCGGAATTTGGTTCGGCGTGGCATCGCTCAACCTTTCGCAACGGGACCGTGTCACCAACGCGGATTACACGGCTCACAGAGCCGTGGCACCCTAGTGACGAATCTCATATTTAGCTCGGAACTTTTGCGAGTTCTTGCTCGCGGCGTTCGTTTAAAAACTCTTGGACTTTGGCGATTCCGTCGGCGACGGGGACTTTTGTGGGTCCGTCGTCGGTACGCCATTTGATTTCGACTTCGCCGTTCTTCAGTCCTTTGCCACCGATGACGACTCGCAAAGGAATGCCAATCAGGTCGGCGTCTTTGAACTTGAAGCCGGGGCGTTGATCGCGATCGTCGAAGAGCACGTCTACACCAGCGGCGGTGAGTTCGTCGTAATAGCGGTTGGCGACATCCATCACTTCGGTATCGCTCACGTTCAGCGGAATGACGAGAACCGAATACGGAGCCACCGCGAGCGGCCAAATCAAACCGTTTTCGTCGTGACAGGTCTCCGCCAACCCGGCGATGATGCGGTTCACGCCGATGCCGTAGCAGCCCATGATTATCGGATGGCTTTTCTCTTTTTCGTCGACAAAAGTGGCATCCAACGCTTCACTGTACTTGGTACCAAGTTTGAAGACGTGACCGACTTCGATGCCGCGAACTGTGGCCAACACGCCGTCCTGACCGGATTCCTGGCAACGCGGGCACGGATCACCGGGAGCCGCATTGCGGAGATCGAATGTCGACTCCAGTTTGTAATCCCGACCGATTGTGACGTGCTTGTAATGAGCATCCGCGGCATTCGCACCGGTAATCGCACTGACGACTTGCGGCACATCGTGATCGGCGATGATCCGGCATTTTAGACCGACCGGCCCAGCAAACCCGACCGGTGCCCCGGTGACCTTTTCAATCGTCTGTGGGTCAGCCAATTCGACGCTATCGGCCGCAAGTGCCCGGCGAATCTTGCCTTCGTTCGCGTCATGATCACCCCGCAACAACACGCCGACCGGTTCGTCGTCAGCCATGTAGATCAGCGTTTTCACCAGTTGTTCCGGCGAGACGCCCATCATGTTCGACACCTGTTCGATACTGCTTGCACCAGGGGTATCGACTTTCTCGATCGGCGGGGCGTCGACAGGTTCCACAATGCTCGGAGCCGTTCGCCCGGTGTCCGCTCGCTCCAAGTTGGCGGCGTAGTTGCAGGTGGGACAGCGAACGATTTCGTCTTCGCCATTCTCTGCGGGAATCATGAACTCATGCGACGCATCGCCACCGATCGGTCCGCTTTCCGCTTCGACCGGCAAATATTCCAAGCCACACCGTGCAAAAATTCGGCAATATGCGTTGTAAGTTCGATCGTAGATATCGTTCAGTTGCTCGACATTCGCCGAGAAACTGTACGCATCTTTCATCAAGAATTCGCTCGTCCGCAAGACGCCGAACCGTGGGCGTTCCTCGTTGCGAAACTTCGTTTGAATCTGATAAACCGTGATCGGCAATTGGCGATAACTGCTGATCTGGCGGGACATTAAGTCCGTCACCACTTCCTCGTGTGTCGGTCCGAGTGCTAAATGCACCTTGTGGTCCCGCCGGGGAATCTCGAAGTTGATCAGCACATTGCCGAACGCTGACAGTCGGCCAGTGCGTTCGAACAAATCGATCGGTTGCAATGCCGGCATATGCAATTCGACCGCCCCGGTCCGGTCCATTTCCTCGCGGACGATCGCCTCCGCCTTCCGCAACGCCCGATAACCCAACGGCAAATATGTGTATGCCCCCGCCATCAATTGCCGAATCAGACCGGCACGTAGCATCAGTTGATGTGACGGAACCTCCGCGTCGGCGGGAATTTCCTTCATTGTCGGAATCAAAGTTTGCGACCAACGCACGGCGGAATCCTTCCGAGTTCGGGAATCAAGAGTCGGGACACAGCGGTCTGGTGCCAGGAATCAGCGGTCAGTCTATTCCGGCGGGGCGGATTTTAGCGGAATCTCCCCGGAATGTGGAGCATGCCCGCGGACGCGATCTTCTTCGTGACAATCCCTGAACTTTCGGATAATATGTCTGCATGCATCAAATCGAAATGACTCCAGAGCTGGAAGCCTATGTACAGGCTGCGTTGGCAACCGGACAATACCATTCGCTTGACGATCTGATTGCCGAGGCACTTCACTGGCATCGTGAGCAGTCTGCGCTCAAGGACCAGCTTCGACGCGATCTCCAGGTTGGCTTGGATCAACTCGACGAGGGTCATGCACGAAACATCGCCACTCCCGAAGAGCACTCGCAATTTCGGAGTGAAATCCGACAGCGTATCCAACGCGGTGATAACCAAGTGTCCTGCAAAGAATGAGCGAAGCGTACCGGGTTTCTTCCGTTGCGGAAGACGATCTTGTCGAGATCGGCGCGTATATTGCCCAATACAACCCGGAAGCTGCAGTTCGACAGGTTGATGCAATTCTTGACCGCTTCCCCTTGCTGGGCGCTCAACCCGGGATCGGTTCGAAGCGAGATGATCTCCACGCCGGCTTGCGTTGTCTCGCGGTTGATCGGTACATCATTTTTTACCGAACCGTGGACGAAGCCGAGTTTTCGATCGAGGTCGTCCGTGTACTTCATGGATCACGAGATCTTCCCGGTGTGTTTTCGGAAACCGAGCCGAATTCGTGATTTTTTACGATCCGTTCGCATTTCCCCCGACGAGTGGTTAATCTAGATAACGGTCTCCGATATCGGCGGCCGACCTGCCCGAATGGTCTAGAATAACCTGGATTTGAAATCCTGCCGTCTGCGGATTCCTTTCGCAGGCTTTTCCCTATCCTCGAACGAAAAGGTGCAAGATGATTGTCGCATTCCGTCGACTTGTCCCCGTGTGCTGTGTCGCTCTGTTCGCCGCTGCTCCGCTAACTGCGGTCGCCGAAGAAGGTTACGGCACGATTTCCGGCCAAATTGTGGCTACCGGTGCCATCCCGGCCCCGGAAATTCTCGTCAAGAAAGATGATCCGAAAATCAAAGACCCACAGGTCTGTGCTTCGGAAGAACATGTCGATAACTCGCTGTTGATCGACGAAAAGAGCAAGGGGATCGCGAACGTCGTGATCTACTTGCGTAGCGTGGACGATATCCATCCGAAGTTGGAAGAAGTCGCAGACGGCAACAAGGAAGTTGTGTTCGACCAAAAGAACTGTGTCTTCATGCCGCATATTCTTTCGGTTCGTACCGGGCAGACTGTGGTTGTGAAATCGGACGATCCCGTCCCGCACAACACGCACACGCACCCCTTCAAGAACAAAGAAGAGAACTTCACCATCCGTCCTGGCAACCGGGAAGGTGTGAAAATCGATTACGATCAATCGGAATTCCTGCCCGTGAAGGTCAACTGCGACCTGCATCCGCACATGACGGCCTACTGGGTCGTGCTCGATCACCCCTACTTCGCTGTGACCGATAAAGACGGAAAATTCGAGATCAAGGATCTTCCGGAAGGCGAATACGACTTCATCGTTTGGCACGAACGCGTTGGTTACATTGACCGCAAAGTTCCGGATGTCCAAGACGCGTTGAACGTCGAAGTCTTCTCCGACGAAAGCGAAGACCTGGGCAAGATCGAAGTCCCCGCGTCGATCTTTCAAAAGTAATTGACCATCGAGTACGAAATTCCGATGCGACACCACATTGGCCTGGCTTTGCAATTTCTGGTTCTCGTTTTTCTGCCTCTGCTAATCTTATGGCAGTTGAATTTCGGGTTCCGCCTGGTTTGGATGCCGTCCTTATTATTGGTCGGTATGGTGGTGTTCGCGATCGGAACGAAGTTGCGAGAGTCGTAATGATTTCATTCCGAGACTCGCTCGATGAATTCAAATCTCACCGCTTTCCGATGTGAGGATGGAAGATGGCGAATCGAGGATGGCGTAACAGTCGGTTTTCCCGGAATGCCATCCTCTATCTTCTATCCTCAATCGTCTCATTCAGCACGACAGCTGCCCTCTTCGCACAACCCGCGACTCAGCCACCCTTCCAAGAGCGGATCGTCCTCGACACCGAGTTGACGATCGTCAAGCAAATGGGAGCGGTCGAAGATTTCCTGCGTGACGGACAATGGTCCGACGCAATCGAAAAACTCCGTCAAATTCAGGCCGAGAAACCGGAAAGTCTCGTGCCGGTGCGATTTGGCCGCTATGTCACCGTGGAAACATACGCCGACTTGATGTTGGCGAACTTTCCCCCTGCCGGGTTGGCCGTCTACCGAAACCGGATGGATGCCCAAGCCCAGCGATGGTTCGAAGCCGGTCGCGATCAAGATGACGCCGAGTTACTCTCGAAAGTGATCGACCGTGCCTTCGTCAGTAGTTATGGCGACGATGCGTTGCTTCACCTCGGCGAAATCGCCTGGAATCGCGGGGAACCGGCCGCCGCTCGGGATTATTGGGAGCAGATTCTTCCGTTGCCGGCTCATGTCCCGCAAGTTCCCGTTGGGCAACCGTTACCCGTGCGTCGCTACCCCGACACCGATTTGCCGCAGGCAGAGATCCTGGCACGCTTGATCCTGTGCAGCATCATGGAAGGTCGATTGGAGCAGGCGCGTGCCGAGCTTGCGGTCTTTGAAACCACTCATCCACAAGCGACAGGATATCTCGCTGGACGCGAGGGCAACCTCACGGAGATTCTCACGGAAGTCATCAAAGCGGCGGAGAGTTGGCCAACGATTCACACAGGGTTTGAGTCCCATTCGTTCGCCAAGAATTCGCAACGAAACACAGTGTTCGAGAAACCGGTCGATGTCGGGGCGGAATTGTGGTCGACCCCGGAATGGCCCATGAACGATTTCTCTCTGATTACGCCCCGGCCGGGTGAGTTTCGTTGGCCACGGATGTATTACCCGGTGGTCGCGGGTGACGCCGTGCTCGCGTGTGATTCCGAGCACATTTATGCCTTCGACTTAGAAACCGGCCAAGCGAAATGGCCGCTCGACCCGAACGACCCCGACACGCTCGCGCAGGCCCGCATCTATCCCACCGGCGAAACCATCCCGAACGTCGGTCCGCCGGCGGAAATTGTCGGCATCCCGCGGTTCACTCTCACCGTAGCCGAGAACCGTGTGTACGCCAAAATGGGTTCGCCGATCACCAGTCAGAAATCCAACTCGGTTCAAGATGTCGACAACCGCATCATCTGTCTGGATCTCGCCCGATTGGCTCAGCCCAATGCTCGGGAGCCGCTGGTATGGCTCGTGAATGCTAGCGAAGTCCGCACGCCCGATGACAAGGATGTCGGCGGACGTTGGCTGTTCGAGGGCTCGCCGATTGTCGAAAATGGTCGCGTGTTCGTGACGATGCGTCGCAGCCGACCGCAAACCGAGATTCGAGTCGTTTGCTTCGACGCCGAAACCGCGACACTACTTTGGTCCCGAACGATTGGTGCAGCAATCTTCAACCTCAACGAGCGTCAAAATTACGCCAGTCACAACTTGCTGACTGTCGCCGAGAACACCGTGTTCTGCTCGACGGAAATGGGAGCCATCGCCGCACTGAACGCGGAAGACGGTCGGATGCAGTGGGTGGTGACATATGAGTCGCAAGCCAACGAAAATGCGAGCCGATTCAACGACCCAGAAAAGATCGGTGTGACGCCGTGTGTGTTTCATGACGGTTCGATTTTCGCCGCCCCCAGCGATTCGCATCACGTCATGGCAATCAACGCCGACACGGGTGTGGTGCAGTGGTCGCAACGCATCCGTCCCGAGCAAGACCAGATTCTATTCCTGCTTGGGGTGACCGACGATCGCGTGATTCTCAGTGGCCGACATATTTGGGGTCTCGATCGACAGACGGGACGAATCATCTACCCACGAGTCCCTCGCATCAATGCCCCTCAAACGACCGGTCGTGGCGTGATCGGCGGTCATATCGTCTATCGCCCGACACACGACACCATCGAGCAACTCGACACCCGCACAGGACGACCGGTTGGTCAACCAATTTCCCTGAGACAACGCGGCGGAAACGGCGGGAACTTGACGATTGCGGGTGATACGTTGTTGGTGGCGGAGTCGCTGCGGTTAGTTGCGTATGCGAACGTGGGGCGTATCAAAGACGAAGCCGAAAAAGCATTGGCCGAAAACCCGGAATCGGCCCACGCCTGGTTTCAACTGGCAACGGCCGAGTCACTCGATCAGAACTTTCAAGCCGCTGCAACCGGCTTCCAGAAGGTCATGCAGTTCGCCAAGTCAAGCGATCGCTTCGGTCGACAGGCGTTATTATCCGTCGCACGCGACCGTCGTCGACTCGCGTTGAAACCCCTCATTGCAACCGCCATTCAGGAAAACCGCACCGACGATGCCATCGCACTTCTCGAAGACATCTTGCAACTGACATTCTCTCGAACGGAACGGAGCGAGTATCGAAAACAGTTGGCGGAATTGATCGAATCGACCGATCCCAAACGAGCAATCACGCTTTACCAACAGGTTGTGCTCGATAACCTAGATGGCCCCACGATTATCGACCGCGAACGATGGAAATATGCCCGCGATCGCATCGAACGACTCCTTCAAGAAAACGGCCCCGAGGTCCAGACGTTCTACGAGGATCTCGCTCGTCGCGTGCTGAAATCGGTGATCGATGGGCGACAAGACTCTCGGCTGAACCGATTAGCTGTCGAGCTACCGGCGGCGGGAGTCGTAGCGAAAACCATGATGGAAACGGCACAACAAGCCGCTGAGAAAGGTGACTTCGAAACTGCGTTTTCACTTTGGGCGGAACTTCAGCGTTCGTCCTTTCCCGCTGCAATTCGCCGATCGGCTTTGGAGAAGTCAGCGGAAGCCTACGCGGATCAGAAATTCTGGTTCGCCGCCGCGGATACCTGGCGAAAGTTCGCGAAGGAATTTCCCTCTGCCCGAATCGGACCGAATTCTCGACCCGCGTTGGAAGCTGTACGCAGCCTGCTCTCCGCCCCACCCTATGCAACGGAACTCCAAACCGACCGCTCCCTCGCGTTGCCTTGGCGAAAATCCTGGCATTTGCCGGTGCCAGAAAATTCCACGGTCATCGTGCCCGTGGGTCTTGCCCCCGGTAGTAGTTGGGATTCCATTCTGCTTCAAGGTTCCGAACTCGTTTGCCTCTCGACCGTTGGCAAACCTCGATGGTCCCGAGCATGGTCGCGACCGGTTCGCTGGGCCGGTTACGGGCGACGTCATCTGCTGGTGGCGACCGACTCGGAACTCACCGCCTTCGAATTGAGTACCGGAGACACGGCTTGGACGTTTCGGTTCGGCCCCCAGACGGCCCGCAATCACGAACGTCAATTCCGACTTGTCCCGCCGCAAGTTTTGATGGTTTCCGACGAAGCAATCACCGCCGTCAGTTGGGAGACCGGGGAGTTGGCCTGGCAACACCCCGTTGCAGGAAAGCTGCTCCCCGTTTTCTATGCGGACGAAACATACATCGCTGCTCAACAGATCGATCCGCCTAACCGTTTGATCCTCGAAACCTCGACCGGCGAGACGATTTCGAGTCTCTCTATGTCGACGGAACCGGCTCATTGGCGATCGGCTCCCGTGCGGATTTCTCCTCGTGTGTTCGCAGTGGTCGATATCGACCACGACGTCTCCGCATTCACCATCAACGACGAACGCCCCATATGGCGGTACACGGGTCCGTTGTCACACGCCCGAATGCCACCCCAAATTCAGTTCATTGACGACGCGTTGCTCTTGTTTATCGATGGTGACACCGTCTGTCGACTCGACCCCCACTCCGGTGTCCTCCGCTGGACCGCCCCCCTCGGATTCCCACCATTGACGGATATCAATCGCCAAACCGTCGCTGGTGACGGACGTCTTTGGATCGCCTCTTCTAATTCGCTGCGATGCCTCTCCCTCAGCGACGGCAAGACGCGGTGGCAAACGAATACCGGAACGACCGCCACGTCCGAACTTCGAAAGCTCGGTGACACGCTCGTGTGGTCGACCGCGTCGGCAACCCATCTCGTGCATGGGGAGACCGGTCAGTTTCAACAGTCGCTACCAGACTCGCAAGTTCGATGGTCGATGACTCCGCTAGGGCATGTTGTCTCCGACAATGACGGCGAACTTATCGGCTGGAGTGGCGGATTCGATGCGTCCGAATTGGTCGCCACCGAATCGATCGCCCCCTGACGGAACGATGCATTCCCGGATCGATCGTGACGCACTCCACGATGGCGTTCTCCTATTCCCGCAAGACCGAACGCGGTAGGATGGATGGAAACCAACATAAGTTGTCCATGAAATAGGATCGAGAATGAACGACGAGCAGAACCCGGAACCGGAGACGCCATCCGACCTGGAAGCCGTTCAGAAACTTGGCGCCGCCTACGAACGCATCACGCGAGAGTTGGGCAAAGTGATCATCGGCCAACAGCAAGTTGTCGAAGAGTTACTGATCTCGCTGCTGGCAGGTGGACACTGCTTGCTCGTGGGCGTCCCCGGTCTGGCGAAAACGTTGATGGTCCGCACCGTTGCCGACACACTCAGCCTGAGCTTCAACCGCATCCAGTTTACACCCGACCTGATGCCGGCCGACATCACCGGGACGGAAGTCATCCAAGAAGACAAGGCCGCCGGTGTTCGGGAGTTTCGATTTCTGGAAGGTCCGGTATTCGCGAACGTGCTGTTGGCCGACGAAATCAACCGCACACCGCCCAAAACCCAGGCTGCACTCTTGGAAGCCATGCAGGAACACCAAGTCACAGCCGGGGGAAAACGACATCGTTTGCCCGACCCATTCTTTGTCTTGGCGACCCAAAACCCCATTGAACAAGAAGGCACGTATCCACTGCCCGAGGCTCAACTCGACCGCTTCATGTTCGAAGTCCTCGTGGACTACCCGACCGAAGACGAGGAATTCGAAATCGTTCGTCAGACGACCGCCGACACGAAACCCAATGTCGAGAAAGTTCTGTCCTACGAAGAAGTGACAACCCTGCAAAACGTCGTCCGTCGGGTGCCTGTCGCGGATCACATTATCCGTTATGCCATGCAATTCGCCCGGTTGACCCGTCGTGAGAAAGGCGGCGTACCGGACTTTGTGGAGCAGTTTGTCAGTTGGGGTGCCGGTCCGCGGGCGAGTCAGTATCTCGTTCTGGGTGCGAAAGCACGAGCCATGCTGCGAGGACGCACCTACGTGAACACCGAAGATATTCAGGCGGTCGCGAAACCCGTTTTGCGTCATCGCATTATCACGAATTTCAATGCTGAAGCCGAGGGTATCACGGCTGATACCATCATCGAAAAACTCACGGCGGTCATTCCTACACCGGCCGACTCTCCGGGTGCGAAATCCGTCGGCGAACTCCCCAAAGTTTTTGGTTCGTAGAAGACTCGACAACCACGACACAAAAGTTAACCCAACCCTCGCATTAAGTTCACAGTCACACCGTTTTATAGCAATCTTGATTTCGCAACTGTAACTTCAAGGTCGTCGACTTCTCGCTATAGACGCTTCCGTCTCGCAGAAGTCAGAGAGCCTAGCTTTTACTACGTCCACCGCGGACACAGAAGACCGTCACATGGTCTAGGGTAGTCGAATATGACGGTAAGATTTCTCGCGTTGAGCGTCCTACTAGTTTCCAGCACGACTAGCAATGCTGCCTCCTTACCAGCGGGGTGGGAAAAGCTGTTTTTTGAAACGGCCAACGCGAGTGTCTTAATCGATGTGGCTACGATTCACGCAAGTCCGATTGCAGTGAGTCAAGGTTGGCGTCAAAAGCTGACACAAGGCTATATCGAAAAATCCGTCTGGCTACCACCCGATGCTAGCAAGATGCTAATGGTTGCCCATCTTGACTTGCAGTCGAATCTCAGCCCGGTCTGGGAAGCAACTGCAATCCAACTTCAGCGACAACCCGACTTGCTCAATCTGGCTCGTCAAGTGGGCGGCGAGATCGACACGATCTCAAACCACAACGCCCTACACACTGCCCAAGGGCGTTACATCACAGAACTCGATTCCGACAGCCTACTAGTACTTGCTCCCGGTGATCGGCAAACCGTCGGGCGACTCTTACGAAAGTATGACCACCCCACTTCTAGCGAGTTATCATCTCCGCTTGCGAACACTCTCACCGATAACAATCGCATCTCTCCGTTTGTGCTAACACTCGATCTCGCTGACGCCATCTCACTAGGAGCAGCACAGCAGATCGTCAATGAATCTCAAGTCATCGCGTCGGCATCGGTCAACAAACCGCAAGTAGCCAATCTCTTGTCGTCCATCCAAAGTGTTCAACTTTCACTGACTTTCACCGACACCGTACAAGCCGAACTAGTCATTGCATTCGATCACCCCGTCGACCCAATCCGTTCGATTGCTAAGTCACTCGTCATCGAACGACTCCAAGAGTTCGGCGTTTCAGTCGACACGCTTAACAGATGGCAACTCGAATCGAGTACAGATCACCTGACTCTTAGCGGTGCACTCAGTGATTCCGGACTCCGACGAGTCTTCAGTCTGCTCGAAGTTCCGAAAATTCCGTTGTCGGAATCCAACGAACAAACAAAGCCAGATGACTCAAAAGACGCCACTGTCAAAGCATCGCTTGCCTACTTCAATAACTTACAAACCCTGCTAGACGATTTGCGAAAAGAGCTCAACAAGTCTCAACACTATCACCAAGTTTGGCTCGAGCGTTACGCCAGAAAGATCGACGACTTGCCAATTCTGAACGTCGATAAAAACCTGTTGGATTTTGCAGGCACAGTCAGCAGTTCGCTGCGAAATCAAGCGAACGCACGACGATCGGCGAGTGCGGCATCCGAACGCGTGATTGCAGCAGACGCCTACAACAAAGCCTACTATGGTAGTTATAGCAATCAGGCGACCGCGCCAGCGTATCTCACCCGTCAAGCTTACAGTGCCGAACGATTTCGAAGTTGGCAATCTATTGATGATGGCATCGCAACCATCCGACGCTATCTCACGGAAACCTACGGCGTCGAGTTTTAAACTCCATCGAAGCTCTTAATCCAGACTGCGGTCTTCGGCGTCTGTGCAGGACGCGGCGAAACCTTCGTTTCCCGATTTCCACCCACGACGGTCAAAAGCCAATTGGACTCGGTGGAACACGTCGAAGATATGTTAAGGCAATCTTCGCGCCCGAGACGAGCCTACCTTTCTACATCACAACTGCTAAACTAGTACAATAATATTTGCGTCCACACTCCAATTGTACTGAGATTGCAGATGCGACAGCTCTGGTTTGTTGTGCTATTTGTTGCTTTGATCCAATTCGGTCCTTTGCAATCCGCCTTTGCACACGATTCGCCTCACCACGATCATTTCCAAGCCGCTACGCACGAGGACGCCGCGACTCCGCACGCGTTGATTCTTTTGGGCGGGTATTGCAGCTTGATTGTGTTGTCTTCCGTGTTGGGGGGAATGTTACCCAAGTGGATGCGTTTGACTCATGTGCGGATGCAAACGCTGATGAGTGCCGTCGGCGGATTGATGCTCGGCATCGCAATTTTTCACTTGTGGCCCCATTCGATCGAATTGACCGGTTCAGCAGATCGGACATCCGTTTGGCTTGCGACGGGGTTGTTGTCGATGTTCTTTCTGATCCGTATGTTTCATTTTCATCATCACGGAGCCGTCGAAGAACCAGCATGTAACCACGATCATAGCGAACATCCGGAAGACACTCAGCAGACGGGACACCAGCATGCTCATTCGCATGGTGGGCATTCGCATCAATTTAGTTGGCTAGGTGTGGCGTTTGGTTTGTCGCTCCATACACTCATCGACGGACTAGCTCTCGGCGCAAGTGTGCAAGCCGAGGCGGCTCATGGAGAGGGTTTGAACTTCGGTTTCGCGTCGCTATTCGGCGTTGGGACGTTTCTTGCAATTGTATTGCACAAGCCCCTCGATGCGGTCTCGATCAGCGTTTTGATGGAGTCCGGCGGTTGGTCGGCTCGAGCACGAACCATCGTCAACATCGCATTTGCGTTGATGTGCCCCTTGGGGGCATTGCTATTTTTAGCAGGTGTGCAACAGTTCGAAGCCGACCAGAATTTCGTGATCGGCTGTGCGTTAGCGTTCTCAGCGGGCGTGTTCCTGTGCATTTCGCTGGGGGATTTGCTACCTGAACTCGAACTGCATTCGCATCACCGTGTGCGACTATCGCTCGCTCTGCTATTCGGAGTTGCTCTGGCATGGGGCATCGAACAAACGCATTCCCACGACCACACCGGTGAATCCCCTTCCGCTCATTCGGGTCATCATCATTGACGAGTCACGAAAGCCATTCGTGGTTGCATGTCGCTGTCTAAGCGCTGCTACATTCCAAGCAATGGCCTTTGAGGAGAATCTCGGTGACCCGACCAATGCGATTGGCGCGTTTTTGAGTGCTCTTATCAAAAACGACATCCGAGAAGCACGTCACACGCCCGCAATCCACGCACACAAAGTGCGGATGTTTGCCGTCATCGGGATCATTGGGATCGCGAACTTCAAACCGCCAGACATGGTCGCCTAACTCTGTGCGGATGACGAGACCGGCATCGGTCAAATCTGACAGATTGCGAAACACAGTCGCTTTATCGAATCCTAAAGGAACCAGTTCTTCAGCCAGTTCGGCGTGCGTGATCGGCGAATCGGCCTGACGAAGCCGTTGTAATACAGCAAGTCGGGCAGATGTGCACCGCAAACCGGCCTCGCGGATAATTTCGCGAAGTAAAGCCACTTCTTCCTTCACGGCATCCAGTTCCGATTCTTTCATAGGTCGTACACAAGAATTGAACGTGTGGGATCGGGTGATTTGAATTGGCCCGAATCATACGCCAAAAATTCACACAAATCAATTGCAAATCACTTGCAGATAGAAAATCAACTAGACGACACAGTCGCGGCAGCGACCACGAATCGTAATTTGCTCGATTTGACAATCGGAGGGCACGATCGTTTCGGATAGTGACGTTGACATCCGCATGACTTGCCCGCAACCGATGCATAAAAAATACGGCTGCATGGCGACGTCTGAGTCTTTACGCAACTCGAATCTCAGCAAGCGATCTCCCAGCTCTCGTTGGACCACAAGACCCGACTCGGTGAAACTTTCCAAGGTGCGGTACACCGTTGACTGATCGAACCCATGTTCCGCGACGGCGTCTTCGACTTCGGCAGCCGTTTGCGGTCCCGCCATGCTGACTAGATGCCGGAGAATGGCTACACGGGCCACCGTCCGTCGCAGTTTGTGGCTTCGCAACAACTCCGTTAGCTCGCCAATGTCGTTAATCACTGGCTAACTCTTCTCGATAGGCAAACTTCATCCGACGATAGGCATCGCCGACAGCGGTTGTCGCGTCCCAAACTTCGTCTTTGGTGCCGTCTTCGAGTTCATGCTCGAGCAGCTCAAGTTTGAAGCGAAGAATCTCGGACTTCAGTCGATGAAACTTTGGCAACCCGCCGTTGCGGATTGTCACCCCGACCTGCAAACGACGTGTCCAATCATCCCAGACGGCAATCCAGTATTCGGCATGGCTATGATTCCCACTCCGTGCGGCAGAAAGGGCTTCTCCCTGGGCAATCTGCATTTGCTCCAAGATTTCATCAGCCGGCGGATAATACGCGAAGCAGCCGACAATGCTCATCGCGACCAAACCTAGCAACGCAACACCTCCAAGAACCGGAGCCGGTACGACAAGGTCGAACTTACCGACCTGCGTTTCCGCTCCCGATTCCAACCATGCTTCTGTCTTGCCGGTCGAATCGATGGTATTGAAGCCGATTCCAACAACCGTCAGTCCGAGCAAGAAGCCTAGTCCGATCAGTTCATGTGCCAGAGCATCGCGACTTAACTTCAACCAGACTTGCTGGGCCGGATCGACCACGTTTTCAGAAAACGGCTGACAATAAATGTCGAACGCATGGGTGTGATCGGCGGCTTCGATTTCGGTGGGATACAACGGTTTCTCGACTGTGTAAGCCAGTCCGAGCACGATGGTCACGAGTGCTGTCAGCCATACGGTGCTACGTGTGAAGCCATAGTTTCGCACCATCCAAACCAGCAACCCTAGATTCAGCCCCGTACCTAATGCCAGTAGCACGAACGCCGCCCCGACCGAGTTGCCATGCTGGAACATCATGCCAAGTTGCGACATTGCCAGCATCGGCGTGGCATATACGGGAATGGCAACGCCGGTCATGATCAGCGGAGCGTATGGGTTATCCCCGTTGACGGCATGTTGCATGGAACCGGGAGGCAATGCGAAGCTCAGCAGAACTGTCCCGATCAAACCGATCAGAATATAGACCGCTGACGGCCCCGCAGCTTCGCGAACGGCGACCAACAGAATCGAGGCTAATCGTTTCAAGCCGTACGACGTCGGTGCGGGTGCCGGTTCGGGAGCAGTCGTCTGGGGAAACATTCGGTCCCATGCCATTCCGATCAATGTGACAACCAGTAATGAACAGCTAGCGAATGCAAATATCACGAGCGGTTCTGAAAGTGTCAGACCATAGAGCAACGAAAGCGGATTGAATAACGGAGCCGACAACGCGAACGCCAAAATCGTCCCGCCCGACAAACCGACGCGTCGCATTTCCCGAATGATCGGTATGACGCCCAACGAGCACACGGGTAGCAACATCCCAACCGCCCATGCTTGGGGCAGTGCTCGCCAGGAATCGCCACCGAACAAGCGACGGGTATTCTCGTAGCCCAACAGTCGACGCAAAACCCCGGCAACAAACAGACCCACGACAATCGTCGGAGCCGCTTGCAACAACGCTTGACCAAACCGCAGCAAACCACCCCACAGCAAGTTTTCCATTATTCGTCGTCGCCTTTCTCGGTGCCTTTAAGGGGAGTCAACTTCTCTGCAGTTGTTCGGAGTTTGTGAGTCAGGTCGTCGTCGACAACTCCCGACTGTTGCGGCAACTGATGAAACAAAGCCGCCAATTCGACAGTGATGACATCAACTTGTTCCCAGTTCTTCCGTCGCATATCGCTATTCGCGGCGATCTCCGGCAGCCAATCGATGATTTCCCCTAACTCAGATAGCTCTTGTGCCCGCGATCCTTTGGTAGACGTGAGTTGTTGGATTCGTGACTGAATAGAGTTCACCGCTGCGGAGAAATTCGCGGGTTTGTGCTCCGGGACGAAGTGTTCGAGATGCTCCTCGTCGGAGTGGTCAGCCGCCTGACTGGTGGTTGTTTCCGTGCCACATCCACTCGCAGCGATCGACAACAATCCGCAAATCGCAACCTGAAAGATGCCGACCTTCATCGCAGATTCCTCAAAATGGTTGATTGGGTTTGTATCGTCGTCAGTTTCGTTCAACCGTGTTGCGATCTTCTATGTTCGTAGCGGCAGCAGAAATGCGCTCGTTTACTGATCTTTGTGAGACGCGAGCCACTTTGAACAGAATCAACTGCTCTAATTCGGCACCGGAACCTCTCGGAGGATTTGCTCAATGACGGTTTCCGCGTCCCGCCCGTTAACAGCCAACCGCACGCCAAGCACATTGAGAGCGGTATCTTGAATGTCGTCGGGAGTGACAAAATCGCGTCTTCGCAGCCAAGCGAATGCTTGGGCAGTTCGCAACCAGATGAGCAATCCGCGGGGACTCAGTCCCAACTGCACCTCGGCGTGATTTCGTGTGGCGTTCCCCAATCGGACCATATATTCCCGCACCGACTCCGCAACCCGCACACTGGCAACCGTACGCTGGAGTCGCGAAAGTTCATCGGTATCGAATACATGTTGAATCACGTTGGATTCCAGATCAGGTTCCAGTGCATCGTTGAGCATCTGAAGTTCGTCAGCTTCTGCGGGATAACCGATCGATAGCTTCATGGCGAAGCGGTCGAGCTGGGCTTCCGGCAGCGGATAAGTCCCGTGGTGTTCGTGGGGGTTCTGGGTCGCGATGACAAAAAAATCATCGGCCAATTGATACCGTTCGCCATCAACCGTCACCTGTCGTTCCGCCATCGCTTCGAGCAGAGCACTTTGCGTTCGCGGTGTGGCTCGGTTGATTTCATCGGCCAGCAGAACATCCGCAAAAACCGGACCTTGGCGAAACTCGAATTCCCGAGTTTTCTGATTGAAGATGTTGAAACCAGTAATGTCGCTGGGCAAGAGATCGGGCGTGCATTGGACCCGTGCGAAACGTCCCCCGATGGCGTCGGCAAGTGCCTTTGCCAACGTCGTCTTTCCGAGTCCTGGCCGATCTTCGATCAGCAGGTGTCCGCGGGCCAACAAACATACCAAGACCTGCTCGACCACCTCCGCCTTGCCCCGCAACACGGCATTCAGCGATTGTCGTAGCCGACCCACCTGCCGAGCGTCGTCGACAGTCTCGGAAGAGCATTCAGTCACAACGGTTTCCATGGGGTAACACTCAATCATCTCTAGAACGATGTCGGAACAGAATGACGACCAAAGAGGCTTTGCAGCCGAGCAAATCGTGAGTGGGATTTCCGGTCGAATTGCACCGGGCGACAGGATTGCGGCGACCATTCCGCGAGCATGGTCTGACATATTCGATGGACGCCTGCCCCGGACAACTCGGTCTCTGCACTAAACTTGGCGACATCTAAATAGTGGAGGAATTTCGTAGTTGACTCAGACTGTAAATCCAGGCCGACACGATGACAGTCGATACATTCCAACCATCGCGTGGCGGTCAGTCCGACAGGGCGAGTATGGCCGTAGCGTCGCCAACGACGTTCCATCAAGTTCCACGTTGCGATTAACTCTGCCTGCGGCGTGCGGAAAGGACGCAAACGCCACCAAGCCAGTTCACAACCATCGGTTAAGCGACGACGGAAACGCCATAAAACGCAACCGGTCACAATCATTGCCAATACGAACCAACGATGATCCGCAAGCCACACCCCGACACCAACGACGGTCGTTTCGACGACTTCCCATAATCCCGGCGGTGGACCAAGCAGTTCGTAACCCGGTGTCGGTTCTAGAGGAACCCACACGCCGTCGGAGTGATAAACTTCCACCCAAAAATGGGCATCCTCGGCATGCACGGGCGTGTGTCGCGAGCGGGAATCGTATTTGTCGGGCCGAACATAAAACCCACTCACGACCCGTGCCGGATATCCGAGCGAACGAATCATCAAGGCGGCAGCCGTCGCAAACTGATAGTCTGGCCCTCGACGAGTCTTGAGGAAATGCGACACGGGACTGATCACATCCGCGGGAGGTTTTGCATCGTGATCGTGTTCGAAGTCCGTTCGCAATCGCTCGATGATGCGTAGAATTCGTGGCCAACCGTAACCCGATCCTTCCGTCCAACGCTTCGCCAACCGCCCGATCTGTTGAACATGAAAACTTTCCGGAAGTTGACGATGCCGAATCATGCCGGTCGCGGGTGCGGACGCATCTTCTAAGCCAGCAAGATCAAAAGCCCGTGAGAGTACGTGAATCACCGTCATCGACGGTAATTTCCGGCGGTGCATTTTCAGTACGCCGTCTGCCGCCCAGTCGAACATATCGACCCGGTCCACCGAGTTGATGTGCACACCGAGCAACTCCGGCGGCGAGGGAATGCGATTCGTCTCCAACTGGGCAATTTTGAGCGCATGTGTCTCCGGTGTCGCAAGTAACAGTTCCGACTCTCGGTTTCGGGTCGTCTTTGTGGGGATTAAATCGAGCCACGGTTGATCGTCGATGGTTCGCATTGTGAGTGGCGTTGTCGGACCTGGCGTGGAATCGGGATACCAAGTTATGCCGTCGAATGTCGCATACACTTCGAGTCGAAGATGAAGCGGTGTACGTCCCGCGACGAAGAACAACGCATCCGTGTCACGATTCTCAACACGCGAACGCCGTTTGGCGGTCGACTTCCGCAACGTCGAGAATTCCCGCCCGGCTTGTTTCGAGTCTGCGAGGTGTCGATGGATGTCTTGCAGCACCTGCGGTGGCAACGCGATGGCACGATCTTGATCGCGTGGTTTCGTCGGCTCGTCATACACTTCGTTGTAAACGTCGAACAAACTCGGTTTCTCGGAATCCATGAACGGTGCATCATCGATCGGGGCGAAACTTTGCACGTCTTTCGTTCCCGCAACGAGCATGTCTCCGTTGCCGACACCACTGCGTGCGTATGGCGAGAACTCCCCTGTCCCGCCGGAACTCGACAGGACGCCTGGCAACGCCTCGGTCGCTGTTCGCCCGGACAATGGCACCAACAACACCGTCGCCACCATGAGAACCGGTAACACCACGAACCAACGCAGCGGCCGATTCGATCGAGTTTCATCGGCCATGCGACCAGCGAGCGAGTTCCAATAGCGGCTCATCAGCCACCAACTTCCGATCAACGTAAACGCGAACAGCACGAAATAGAGGAAGGGATCATCGCCCGCCATCACTGCGAACAACATCAGAAATAAACTAGCCGCCCCGCCCAACCGTTCCACTCGCGACCAGACAGAAAATGCCGCCAGAACCAACGCCACGTTCCGAAACCCGCAAATCAACAACACTTCCAACGGGTGACCAAGCGACCAAACCTGACGTCGCACAAGTTCGATCACAACCACCCACAACACACTGCCCAGAACGATTGGTCCAATCGCCAACGGCAATTCAGAACTTCGACTCCGCCAACGTGCGGCAAAATGACGTCCAAGAACAATCAACCCGCAATACACGAGCATCATCGCGGCGATCACTATCCGCGAAGTTGCTCCGTCACCGATCACAACCTCCGCAGCCAGCGTCGCCAGCAGCACCATGACCACCACCGCCCAACCCGGCCGAGGCTCGTGATTGTTTCGCTGTTTTTCTGATCGGGATTCAAACATGACAGACCGCCCTCCATCCCCGTCGAAACTGCTCCGGCACCGGTTGGTTGACGTCCACACGAATGGTGTTCGGCAAAGTCCGTTCGCTCGTCTCACCGGACTCAACCAACACACACCACCGATCGGTGTGGTCGAAACGACTGATCCGATCAATACATCCACGGTCCGTCGTCACCACGATTTGCAACCCGGAGTTCTTCGGTGTTGGCGACCGACCGCCATCCCGCAATACGGCATGCGGCAACTGAGCAAACGCATCGAAAAGCTGCTCGTGCCCCTGTCGACCGGGGCGAATGGAAACTCGTTCGGAATTCAAAGTGACGGCGACGGCCGAGTTCTCGATGTGCCACGCTCGGGCCAAACTTGCCGCGATTCTCACGGCCCAAGCTGATGCCTGGTCTTTCGCGGGGCCGAATGGAAGGTTCGCAAGATCGACCACAATCTCAACAGCCGAAATCACCGCCGCCTGACGCTCGCAGACGATCAATCGATCGTGACGCGCAGTCTGAGCCCAATGAACTCGACGAAGTGAGTCCCCTTCGCGAAACGCACGAGTTCCCGTCAGGTCACCAAACTCGCCGACCAAACAATCCGAGAACTGATCTTCGGCCATGCTGACCGTACCGGCATCTAACAATGCCTCAAGCGGAATCACACGCGGCCAAACCAAAAGGGAATTCTGCGTCGCGACCGCTGCGACCGAACGGTACAAACCAAACGGAAACCCGCAACCAATCCGTGGCGGTTCTGCTGGATAGACTCCAAAGTCCTGCGGGTGAATGACCCAACGAAAATCGCTACTTGACCACCCCGGCACTTTGCTCAAAGCCAACAAGTTGACATCACACTCTTCGGGCGAGGCGATCTCGCCAAAAGCGGTTTCGAATCGCTCTTGAAGCGCCAATCCCCAAGCCGGCCACGGCCAGCAATTGCGAATTGAAATCGTGGCGGTAACTGCGTCACCTTCGGTCACCCGAGGCGTTTCGAAGCGAATCGAACAGTCGAGTCCTCGAATCGTCAACCAAGGCCACACCAAACCCACAGCCAGCACCAGCGACACCGCAGCGACCACCACCCAAGCCAACGGTTTCAGGAGAACCGCAAACAACACAGCCGCAATCCCGACTGCCGCCAAACATGCAACCGGATGTTTCACCCAATACACCCAGCGGTTTGCCCCTGGGCAGAAATCATGCGTGAGCAGTCGTCCAAACTGGGTCAATAGTCCCATCGCGTCTTTCCACCGCTTCGCCTGAAAGGAACACGCTTGCCAAAACACACAAGACTCTTTTGCAATACAATTGCACTAGACCTGATTATGCGATGACATTTGTCTTGTGTCAATTCTCCGCATCCCAAGATTTGCCGGATTCTCGCAGACTTGGAGATTCCCAATACCTGACGTCGCGAGACTTGGAATCCTGAGTTCTTGACAGTCACACCGTTGCTGGTCGACAATCAATTTCCAGTCGGTTCGCCTATTCTTTCCTGTGAAATTCTTTCGCTGTAGGTCAGTCATGCTGCTCACAACAGACGCTCCCGCCGCCAGTTCGGAAACACGCTCGTTTCTCGATCAAGAACATCAACTGCTCATTGATGGACAATGGATTCCTGCCGCCTCGGGAAAGACGTTTGAAGTCAAGAACCCGGCTGATGGCAGCACATTGACGTCAGTCGCGGAAGGAGACCGGGCCGACATCGATCAAGCCGTTGTCGCTGCGCGGAAGGCTTTCGAAAGTGGCCCCTGGCCTGCGATGACCGCCTCGGAACGTGGCAAGCTGATCTGGAAACTCGCTGACTTGATGGAACAACATGCCGAGGAATTTGCCGAGCTGGAAGCTCTCGACAATGGCAAACCAAAATCCGTGGCTGCAGTCGCGGATGTCCCGCTGGCAATCGACCTGTTTCGTTACATGGCCGGCTGGACGACAAAAATCGAAGGGAGCACAATTCCGATTTCAGTCCCCTACCTTGCGGGAGCCGAGTTCCATTCCTACACGCTTCGGGAACCGGTCGGTGTGGTCGGGCAGATCATCCCATGGAACTTTCCGCTGTTGATGGCAGCTTGGAAACTCGGTCCCGCGTTGGCAACTGGTTGCACGATCGTGCTGAAGGTCGCCGAGGAAACCCCCATGAGTGCCCTGCGTCTGGGCCGACTGATTCAGGAAGCGGGTTTCCCACCTGGCGTTGTTAACATCGTCACAGGTTTCGGAGAGACCGCAGGGGCCGCATTGGCGGCTCATCCCGATGTCGACAAGATCGCCTTCACCGGTTCCACGGAAGTCGGCAAACTGATCGTGAAAGCCGCGGGGGAAACCAACCTCAAGAAAGTCACACTAGAATTGGGCGGCAAAAGCCCGAATATCATCCTTCCCGACGCCGACCTGCCCGCCGCAATCGCGGGAGCAGCCAACGCGATTTTCTTTAATCACGGGCAGTGTTGTTGTGCGGGGTCACGACTGTTCGTGCACCACAAGCAGTTTGATGAAGTCGTCGAAGGCGTTGCCACCCAGGCGAAAGAAATCAAACTCGGGCCGGGCATGCACCCCGAGACCGGAATGGGGCCGATGGTCTCGCAGATTCAGCAGGATCGGGTCTGTAGTTATCTGGAGTCCGGGTTCCGCGAGGGAGCCCAGGCTGTTGTCGGTGGAAAACGAGAAGAATGTTCGGGCTACTTTGTCGAGCCGACGGTCTTAGTCGACACGAAACCGAACATGCAGGTGATTCAGGAAGAGATTTTCGGCCCCGTCGTCGCAGCCGTCCCCTATGAGGACCCCGAAGAACTCATCGCCGCCGCCAACGACAGCATCTATGGACTTGCCGCCGCTGTCTGGACCAAGGATATCAGCAAAGGCCATCGCATTGCCCGCCAACTGCGAGCGGGTACCGTCTGGGTCAACTGCTATAACGTCTTCGACGCCTCACTCCCATTCGGCGGCTACAAGCAATCCGGCTGGGGAAGAGAAATGGGCCATGAAGCGATCAATCTCTACACCCAAACAAAAGCGGTAACTGTTCAACTCCATTAACCCCCCGGAACCGAACAACAACACGCCTCGAAACCGCCAAAGCTAAACAAAGAACGCTGTAAACCGCTCGGTTTACAGCGTTTCAAAAATGCCCCCACAAAGACTTGAACCTTTAACCTACTGATTAAGAGTATGCTGCTTGATAGGTTTTGAGCAGAAAAAAACACGGGTTTTTGCAGTTGCCCTGTATCACTCTATGAGCGATGATAGAGCCAAAAGTGATACACTTTTTGGTGATACAGGGGCAGCGTAATGAGTGGGTACAGCGAACATGCGAAACGGCATGGTATCAAGCTGGAATTGCACTGGTGGGTCAGAAACAAGCGAACCGGCAATGGTTGCTGGCGGAAGAAATTCAACGGCCAACAACTGTATTTCAACCACCCGAACACCAAAGCCGGATACGAAACGGCGGTTCTGGAATATGCTCGCAAGAAACTGGATCGGCCAAACGCCGCTGTTTGGAAGCATCATCGTCTGTTATTCGAGAAAGTTGCCGAGTATCACGAACACTTTGGCACAGATGATTCTAAGCTCGCCGACGCCGTAACCGAGTTCCTTTCATGGATCGACGGCTTTCTGAATGGCAAAGCGAAATTGCCCGAACGCATCCCGGTGGGTGCATTCACGAGCAGCACGAAGCGTCCGGCGTTTTCAGACGAGTTCATCGGCAAAGACTTCTCTGACTTTGGGATGCTGAGTTACAAGTTGCCGGACAAATGGCAAGACCGCATTTCCCGTCTGCAACCTTCAATGCCAGTTAAAAGAGTTCCCCAAACCATCGCATATTGGGCGGAAGACTTGCTGCGGCAAAAGAAAATGATGGCGGACGCTAAACAGCGATCACAACGCACCGTAAAAGATGCTCGTCAGAAGTTGAAAGTGTTTCGAGATTGGATTGGCGACACAACACACGTCAATTCAATTAACAGTGAAACATGGAAAGGTTACTCCCAGGAACTATTCAATCGAAACCTCAAAACCACGAGCATCCGAGGATATTTGAATTCTGCAAAAGAGTTCATTGAATACTGCGTGGATGACGACGCTTGCAATCTCGAACACGCCCCCAAGAGGTTACGGCGTCGCTCAATGATAATCCGAGATATTGAAGATGTTCCGAATGATGCAAACGGGCTCATCTGGAGCAAACGTGAATTCCACGATGCACTTCAAAACCTACCAAATGAATGGCAAGCGTGGCTGTTATTGATGTTGAATTGCGGGTACACGCAGACTGACCTGAATGAATTAAAACACTCGGAATACCGGGATGGTCGCATCATTCGAAGACGCACAAAAACCAAACGGCAATCAAATCCGCCAGTCGTGAATTATAAACTTTGGGATGCGACGGTTGACGCAATCGAGAATGTCAAAAGTGAACACGGCGAATTTGTTTTATTGACCGAACGTGGGGCAAGACTCACCTCGGCAAGCCATGATAACGTTTCCCGAAATTGGCAATGCAAACGAAAAAGAATTGGTTTGGATGGCAAGGAGTTGAGAGGCATCCGCAAGACCGGCAGCACGACACTTAAACAGCATTCGTATCTTGGTTGGACCACAGGGCTTTATCTCGGGCATTCTGGCGATATCAAGGATCGGCACTACGATGCAAAAGACGGGCGAATTTATAAGCCGCTTGATGAAGCCATTGTTTGGTTGGGTGAGCAATTTGGCATCAACTGAAAGTCATCGCAAAATCTAGCCCCACCGAAAAATAACATCGCAAAAATTATTGCGTTGCAACTAATATACATCATCACGAGTTTTTCGAGAGGGGGTATCGTGACTGTATACGGGTTGAAGGAAGCAGCCGAGCGGATCGGCGTGAGTTATTGGCGAGTGCATCGGGCTGTGTCGAAACATCAAGTTTCGTTCATTCCGATTGGCAAGGCCGGTCGTGTTCTGACTGAGCAGCAATTGCGGGAACTGCGGAGTTTTCTAAAACAACGCCAGAAGACCTAATCAAAAAGCCCACCGCCAATGGGGGACGATGGGCTTAAAAGAATTCGATCATTCCGCAAACGGCATTTGACGGAACAATGCAACGGCAAACGGACAATAATATCTATCCACAATCAGCGCAATACCGCTGGGGGCATCCGCTTCCATCAAGGAAATCACGCATTCCAGTTTCAGAACGGGTCAGTATCAACGGAAAGTGCAAACCCCGTGCAGACTGGCGAGAAAGCCGAGAAGCCCGCAAACGGAAGGCGTTTCAACATGCTCGCACCGTTCAACATTTCATCGGGACGGAATTATTATCGCAAACAAACGTCATTGTCTTTACTGGCAATCTGATGATGCCGAACCAAGATCAAGAAAAGTGGCGGACAGTGAAATTGCGTTTTGGGAAGCTGGTCAGAATGTGGGCAAAAACGCATGGTTGCCAATTGACTTTTACAGCGGCCCAACACATCACGAAAAATCGGGCCGACAATCCGCAATCGTTTGATGATATGCACTTCGATCTGCTTGGCTACATTGACAACGGGATAACGCAGCGCCGACTGTCGAACGTGCTTTGCAATTTGTGGCGAGATGCGGGCGGTAAAAGAGCGTCGTTCCACATCATTGAAGACCGCAACGAAGCAAACATTGAACGAGTTTGCAACTACCTTTTCAAGTTTCCCGACACGCAGCGAGATCAGGAAACCTTTGACCGATTTCAATTTCTACCGAAGACACGCTTTCCCGTAACTTGGACGGTCGGCAATTTCTATAGACGAGAATCAATGGATGTTGAACTTGAGTTTCAAGTTGATGGCCAACACGTCAAAACTCAGAAGCGGCTTTCACCGTTTGAGCAGGTGCGACAGGATTGGATTGCTTCGTTCACTAATGGAAATCCGGTGAGAATTGAAACTCCGCAATACCGTAGAGCGTTGCAATTCCGTGCAATCGATGCTTTGCCGTCATTTGAAGACCAACTGCGGGAAATGACAGACGCACATCCCATTAAGGTATTGGGGAAAATATGTCACGAAGAAAGCCAGAGACCAGATTCACGCATCAACGTAAACTCTGACGATTTCAAGCATTCAATTCACAAACGACGAGTGCGAGCAACTTACACAACTGCACCCGTTTACGTTGACGGTAAGCCGACCGATAAACGCATTCTTGCTTTCATTCAGCATGATTCGTTGAACCCCAAATGGGAAAGAGAAGCAGCAACCAATGCAATCCGGCAGTTTTCATTCACTGAATTGCAACATCGGCTAAAATTGGCCGGGATTGAGCCGTCAGCCGATCCCATCACGTTCCCGACCAAGGAACGGCAGCGGGAAAACACGCCGGTTGTGAGCCGTTCTGGGCAGCCATTCGACTGTCTCGGCACATGGTTGGAAGTGTTTTGCCCCTATGCGAAGCACCGAAACCAAAATCCCGACGCCCCAGCGTTGGGATTGTCGGCTGGTGAAGCCAGCCGACCGAATCAAATCGAGAGTGTAATATCGCAATTCTAACGCATCGTAATGCAATCCCTTTTCTTTCTTATTAGATTGTCAATTGACAACCTGACTGATTACATGTGAACAGCGGCAGGGTCATGGGTGTACTAGGTTCTTCCGCTGAAATGTGCTTCATAGCCGTGGAGCATATTGCAGCGTTTTATTGCGCACCGGAAAAAAATCGGAGTTAACTTTCATTGAAAACTGCTGCTACCCCATCAAATTGCAGCTTCTACTCTGTAAGTGCTTTGATGAAACGGAGCGACATCTTTTCCGCAATAATATCATAGCTTTCGATTTCCACACATACTCTTTGACCCTCCTTGAATTCGCCCCGAAGGTGGACTGGAATGTTTGAAACGTGCATTAAACCTGTAGGCCCGTCATTTAGGTTCACGAAACACCCATAATGCTTGATTGCAACCACTTTTCCTTCGTAATCTTCACCTTCAGAGAAACGCTCTTCGAAATCTTTCCAGCCAGAAAGCTGCTTTTCTCGGCTTACAGCTTTGCTTGCGGTTCTCTTAATTTTTTCAATATCAATTGTGACCCCTGAGAATCCTTTCAGAAGGTACGATTCTGGTGAAACACTTTTTGAATTGGACTTGCTTTCAAGATAGGTTGCAAATCGTGCAGCGTTTTCCGCTGTTGTAACAGTAGAAAAGTGAACCTTCGGCCCGAACTCGGCAATTCGCCTTGCAATGTCTTTAGCAAGTGAATCATCCTCTACCCAAGTTTCTTCAACGCACGCAGCCAAATAACTATGATCCGCAAGTAGATCAAGATGCACAAACCCTGACGGTGACAATCGAATCAAGTCGTCGTCTGACTTTATTTCAAGTCCAAGGTGTTCAGTGAGTACACAACCATGTTGAATTAGGTATCCAAGCTCGCTTTTGATCCTCAATGCGTCATGGCCTAAAGGAACAAGGTTCGTATACAATGTGCGACACGCATGGAATCCTTTCACACCGGTTGGCCCACTTATTCTGTACATCGACCGAAGCCACGAAAGTATATTCGCACGAACGAAAGGATCAGGTTTTGAGTCTTGTGGATGGCATTGAAAGAGATTTTTGACAAAAGAATCGTCTCCATTGTAAAACCGACGCTTTCGCCTCAGCAGCACTCTTGCAACCGTATTATATGGCAGTGCGTAGTCTCCTTTCTGATTCTTTATTTTCAAGTATTCGGCAGCCCCAATGTGCCCGCTACGGCAGAATTCTAAGAAGATTTCCATGGCCTGCCTAACATTCCGACCAGCAAGTCCAACAAGAAGAGAGCGAATGATGCGGTCATACCTGTAAAGAGACTTGAAAAGAGATGCCAGATAAAAGCCAACCTCTGAAGCCGGATATGTCACGGGCGTACCGTTGGCAAGTTTGAATTGGAGAACCTTTTTGCCACTGTTTGATGCGGCAAGCTCGTCTAAGACAAGGGACAGGCGTTTCTCAAGAATTTTAGTAAAAGGCGGTGGGTCGATTCGGAAAACAAGATCTTTTATCATGGTGTCAAGTGGTGGTTGGTCTCGAAAAGTGTCATACGTTATGTCACGAATCGGCAGAACGATTAAACACCGGATCTGCTTTTGAAGCCATCTTGCTGCCTCGAAAGCCACAAGCTGGTCATGGCGTTCTCTCTTGTCACAATTGTCAAAAACAATCACCAGCAACTTTCCGCCGTGACTTCGTTCTCCGGCGAGAAATCGTGATAGCGACTGTGCATATTTCAGCGGATCGTCACGGAGTTTCAAGATGCGATCAGCAAGCTTTGATTTATATTCCTGCGACTCAGGCTCTAAAAGCCCAGTCATTTCCTTCTTGAATTTGTTTACTTCTACGGCAAAGACCTTCTGAATTTCCCGGTCGAAGTCGATCTCAGGATGTTGTTCTTTGAGACCCAATGCGACCTCTTCCAACAAATATCGCTCAAGTAACTCTCCACCTGATGGTGCGGTGTTGATGTTCACATGAACCCACAGAGTGGAAGCTGTTAATTTCTCAGGCAGTTTCACGGATCGACAATAATCTACAAAGGTCGATTTTCCTGCTCCTGCTCCCCCAACAAGAAGCATAACTTGGTTCTCTAGCGATCTCCCTGCCCCCAGTGCCCTGAAAATCTCTTCTGGCTTTTCCGTGTCGTCTATCGGTATCGCACCAGGCACTGTCGCTGCAACCGTCGACCGAATAATATGGTCGATTTCATCGACGTAGCGATCTCTACGCCGAGATGTAACATAAGCGTTACGCACAATGTGAGAACGTTCACTTCTACTCTCGGGATTGAAAACATGCCTGTATTCAATCGCAAGTTTTGAACCAAAGGTGTTGTATCCGACGTCTTCATTACGGATGGTTTGCCCACCAACGTATTGCAACGCAGTCACTAGTGGCCTTGTTGTTAGTGCGTCTCGAATATCATCGGCAATGGTCTGCATTGCGCCCCTGCATAGCAGATTGATGAATTGATCGTATTGTTGAGAGGTGGGGTTGACATCCTCAAATTCTAGCACCATATCAGGGTCAACATTGTCGACAGGTGCGGTTGCAGTAGTCTTCCCGTTTGAGGTGATAATTCTTCGGCAGGGGTTGATACCGGTCGGGAATGAAGAATTCAGTTCCGTTGCGTATAAGCGTGCTTCTTTGATTGCTTCGATTGCGCCTGCGGTTGGGCTTTTCGCTTCGACAATCAGAATCGGGATACCGGCGAGAACGACAACATAATCCGGGTGGTAAACTTTCTGGCTTCCTTTTACGAGCATCAGCTTTTTCAGACTTGGCTTGCATCGTATGTCCTCTGGAAGATAACCAAGCCCGGACTGAAGATCGGATGTAAGCAAAGGCCAAAGGAATTTTTGTTCTACGTCGGCTTCATTTGAGAGGTCTTCAAGATCGCAGAACATTCAATTACCTCGAAGTCAAAGGTCGGTAAGCTATCGATTCGCTGCCTGCAAGCATATCAAACTGCACACAGATGTACATTGATAGTGGCCGCTTATATCGAGACATCACACGCTTCGAAAGTGATACAGGGAATAGATCTCAAAAAAGGTGATACAGGAATTGAAAACAAAAAAGCACCGTAACCTGATGTGGTTACAGTGCTTAGGAAGTGCCCCCGGAAGGACTTGAACCTTCAACCTACTGATTAAGAGTCAGTTGCTCTGCCAATTGAGCTACAGGGGCGGTGTTTGACGGGTGATGGAAGTCACGTGTCGGAAACTGACTTGCAGACTGGCAATTATGTCAGCGAGAGTGACTTTTTGCAACGTATTGCCCAGATTTTGCGGTCAGGTTATTTCCGGTTGGTGTCGTGTGCTGGATCGGACATCCTGCGATGTGAGGGTCCATCAACGGTCCGTCGAAACCGTACAACGAAATTGGTCGGCCTCACCGTGGAAGGTTGGCATAGACTACTCCCCGATTACTTTCACCAAGACTCGCTTGGGTCTGCGACCGTCGAACTCGCCGTAGAAGATTTGCTCCCAAGGGCCGAAATCGAGTTTTCCCTCCGTGATGGCGACCACCACTTCCCGGCCCATGATCTGTCTCTTCATGTGACCGTCGGCGTTGTCTTCGCCGGTTCGGTTGTGGGCGTATCTCTGGGGAGAGGCATCGAAGGGGGCGAGACCTTCCAGCCACTTCTTGTAATCTTCATGCAGCCCCGGCTCGTCATCGTTGATGAAGACCGAGGCTGTGATGTGCATTGCGTTTCCCATCCCCGATTGGGATACTCTTGATCTCCACCCGGAAACCGACCCCGCCGACACCAAAACCACGACGACCGAAGAACATCATACCCGCTGAACTTCGAGATGTTTACGCCGAAGTCGCTGCCAAGGCCGCTGAGCTTCGAGACCAAGGGAAGACGCACATGGAAGTCTGCGAAGCCCCGAACGGCCTTGGGTTCAGAACTCGCACCGGCAAGCTCTGGCGACATCCTCAGCAGATCGTAAAGTTGCTGCGGTCATTTGTCGTCAAGCCCGACGAGCTTCAATGACATGCTGACCGCATCTCCTTTGTAACCGCAATTCACCAGAACCGAGGCAATCATCTTTGAGAAGCGAGATAGTTCATCTTCGGCAGCAGCGACCGCACGACTGAGTTCATCCGGCTTCACTGCCCATCGTTCAACTGGGTCGTCGGTCTCGTGAAGATCACTCAGCAACAACCATGGCTTTTGCAACTTCATGGACAACCACGGATGTCCGATCCACAACATTTCCCACTGTTCTCCCTCAAATGAAGCAGCCTCTTTCCAGTTGGCGGTGTTGCCAAGATCGCTACAGCAGGTTGGCTCAATGAAGACCCCCTGCTCATCTGATCTCAAAGCGAGGCCACCATTCAACACAGGTCTTGAGTCAGGATCGTTCAAGCTCGAAATCCCACCCCATTCGTCAAGAATTACACGCAGAACTTTTTCGAGTTGCGATGATGTGAGATCAGAAGTAGAGACGTGCCATGAGCCGGGAACAATTGGACTGATTCCTGAAACGCCAGAGTCGGCCAAAGAATCACGCCAATACTCTCCCCACTCATCAGGCATCTCTTTTGCCGACCCTGATGGCATCGAGTGATCTTGCTTTGAGAAAGTCCCCGGTTCTAATTCGATGACAGGGGTTAGTCTTACTCCACGAAGTTCAACGACTTCTTGCATTGCTACTCCCCGATCACTTTCACCAAGACCCGCTTGGGCCTTCGACCGTCGAACTCGCCGTAGAAGATTTGCTCCCAAGGGCCGAAGTCCAGTTTCCCATCTGTGATGGCTACGACAACTTCCCTGCCCATGATCTGTCTCTTCATGTGGGCGTCGGCGTTGTCCTCGCCGGTTCGATTGTGGGCGTATCTCTGAGGAGAGGCATCGAAGGGGGCGAGACCTTCCAACCACTTCTTGTAATCCTCGTGGAGACCCGGCTCGTCATCGTTGATGAAGACCGAGGCTGTGATGTGCATCGCGTTGCCTATCCCCGACTGGGATACTCTTGATCTCCACCAGGAAACCGACCCCACCCACGCCAAAACCACGGCGACCGAAGAACATCATACCTGCTGAACTTCGAGATGTTTACGCAGAAGTCGCTGCCAAGGCCGTTCAACTTCGAGAACAGGGGAAGACGCACATGGAAGTCTGCGAAGCCCTGAACGGCCTTGGGTTCAGAACTCGCACCGGCAAGCTCTGGCGACATCCACAGCAGATCGTGAAGCTGCTGCATTCGTTCACATAGTCTGACATCAACCGAGGAGCGTGACACCAACTCCGTCATCGTCTTCCATGAATACCCGCATCAATGCTCCATCCGTAGGCTGTTCAAAGTGCAGTTCAACACAGCCGTACTTGAAGATCGATGGCGTCTTGTACTTCCGTGACACTCCTCCAGTTGAATCTGGCTCACCGAGAATGGCTAATACTTCTGGTCGAGTCATGCCAATTCGGAGCTTCTCTGTGTGGCCGAAAGCCTCTGGGGGAAGTTGATCCCACTCGACGTGCTGCCCGTGGACACGTTCCAACTCGGAGAGATGAAACTCGGCCAGCCACACGGTTAGGCCCTCGGCATTCACACACTCCACCTGAAAGGAGTCGCTGCCGTCGTCGTACACAATCGCACCTGTGTCTCCAATCTGTGGTGGCCTGCACACGCCTTCCGTGCCATCGAAGTGACGCTTCGGTTCATTGAGACGCACGACCCTAACCACGTCGTACGAGGAGATGTATGGCATTCATTACTCTCCAATCACCTTGACCAGCACACGCTTGGCCCTGCGACCGTCGAACTCGCCGTAGAAGATTTGCTCCCACGGGCCGAAGTCCAGTTTCCCATCTGTGATGGCTACGACAACTTCCCGGCCCATGATCTGTCTCTTCATGTGGGCGTCGGCGTTGTCTTCGCCGGTTCGGTTGTGAGCGTATCTCTGGGGAGAGGCATCGAAGGGGGCGAGACCTTCCAGCCACTTCTTGTAATCCTCGTGGAGACCCGGCTCGTCGTCGTTGATGAAGACCGAGGCTGTGATGTGCATCGCATTGCACAGCACTAGGCCTTCTTGGATGCCGCTCTTTTTGACAATGGCTTCGATGGTGGGTGTGATATTCTCGAAACCCATGCGGGCGGGGATGTTGAAGGTTAGGTACTCGGTATGTGATTTCATGGTCATCTCTCGGGTTACTTGGGCCGTATTCCGTCCGCGCAAGGTTTTCTGGCGACTTGAAGTGCGGGTCACGTTGATTGGTCTGGTTTGGTCGCTGTTTGTGGTAGTACGAAGCGGTCGGGTAGTAAGTCGTTAAGGGTGACTTCTCGGTGTACGGTGCCGGTGGGGTCTGTGATGAGGATCGGGAAATCACTGCCCACGAATTCCGCGAGCACTTGCCGACATCCACCACAGGGAGTTCCTGCTGACGAGGTGCACAACGCCATCGCCCGGAACTTGCGTTCGCCTTGGCTAATCGCGTTTGTGATGGCCACTCGTTCGGCGCAAATCGTCAAACCATAGGAAACATTCTCGACATTGCAGCCGTGGTAAATCGTGCCAGAATCGCCGAGCAAACTTGCTCCCACGAGAAACTTGGAATAAGGAGCATAGGCGGCATCGCGAACACGGATCGCTGCCGAGACGATCGCATGACGTTCGTCTTTCGAGAGTGTCATGGCCTTATCGCTTTCTGCATCCGATTCTACGAGATGCGTTGCCTACGTGATTGGTGGTTGATCATGCCCCTGATATTTCGCGGCTTCGCCAGTCTTCTGCTGCGGTCTGACAATGTACCAAACGCTCGCGGATCAAGGCGGTCAGGTCTTCTTCACGGCCTTTTTTTAGGTAGTCGCTGAGTTCGTCTTGCGAGAGTGGTTTGCCGAAGACGACGTGAATGTGCCCTTGTTTGGGCCAGATCGAACCCGTCGGCATACACCCGCTGGCACCGGCAATCCCCACCGGATACACCGGCAGGCCACTTCGCCTGGCCAACGCGATGAAACCGGGTTTGATCTCCCCGATGTTCCCGTCTCGACTGCGTGTGCCTTCTGGAAAAATGCCGACGAGGAACCCGTGTTTCATCCGTCCGACAGCCGTGCGAATCGTCGCAGTGCTGGCGGCATCACGATTGATGGGCATCACGTACGTTTTCCGCAGAATGTGCCCCATCACCGGGACTGGAAACAGGGTGTCTCTCGCGAGGAAACTCACGGGACGAGACAAAGGCAAACCGATCAAGAGCGGATCGAGCGAACTTTGATGATTGCTCAGCACCAATCCCCCGCCGGTCTCGGGAATGTTTTCCAAACCTCGTGCGCGATACCGAAACCGCAGCGTGAAGAACATCCGCAAGATGAACTGAATCGTCAACCAATATAAGTTGCGACGCGTGGGGTGAGGCATCGCCTCGGACTGCGAATCGGTTTTCGTCTTCGACATGTTTTCTAAATTTCATAGGGTGCGTTGCATACGATTTCGCATTTGTCAGCGTTAGCGCATGCCACTGCAGCAAATTGCATCGACATAGCGTCGTTGGTGGCATGCCCACGGCTTTGCGTGGGCATGATTGGACATTCAAACCTCGCTGGCCCATGCCCACCCCAAACGGTGGGCATGCCACACAACTTCTTTCGACATCAACTGTTCGGTGAGATCATCGAACACAAAAGCGAAATCGTACATGACGCAACCTACAACTAGGAAAACTGAAGTTCCAACATCATCTCTTTGATGGCGGTCATCGGGATGGTTTCGCGTTCGATGTCCTTCACCGAAGAAATGAATACCGGCGCTTCTGTGGCTTCTTTCCCGGGTGAAGGTAAACGACCGTGCGTTCCACGGACGAGGTTGGCATCGAGCGGTGTCAGGTCCATGTAATATCGGAAGCCCAGAATTTTGCGAGCCAACCGGGACGCAACCCGCAACTTGGGAAACCGAATCTCGGGGTCGATGAACAATTCCGCCGGATCGTAACCGGGTTTGCGGTGGATATCGACCGTGCGGGCGTAGTCCGGGGCTTTCCGGTCGTCCAACCAGAAGTAATACGTCATCCACGCCCCAGGAGCAGCAACCGCGATGAGTTCGCCGGACCGTTCGTGATCGAGACCGAATTCGGATTGCGAGGAGCGATCCAGCACCATTTCGATGCCATCCGTCTGTTTCAACACTTCCGCGACTTTGGGGATATCCGCTGGATCGGGAATGTAGACGTGTGCAATTTGATGGTCCGAAACCGCGAACGCCCGCGACGCACCGTAGTCGAGCGTTTCCCAGCCGAGCGGTTCTTGCCGAACGGTGAGAAAACCGGCTTCCCGCAGCACACGATTGATATGCACCGGCTGATTCGCCGACGTGATCGCGTACTCGGAGAGTACAACGACTTCCCGTCCCAATTCGCGAGCAGCGTCAATCAATTTCCCCGCGACCGCGTCGATCTGGCGAATGTCTTCCGCGACCGCGGGATCGTCTGGCCCGAGTCGTTGCAGGTTGTAATCCAAGTGTGGCAAGTACACGAGCGTTAGAGACGGATCGTGTTGTTTCATCACCGAAATGGAGGCGTCCGCAATCCAGGCGGAACTCGTGATGTCCGCCCCCGGTCCCCAAAACCGCAGGAGTGGAAAGACGCCAAGCTCAGCTTGCAATTCGTCTTTGAGATTCGCCGGGTGACTGTAGGAGTCGAACACCTTGCGACCGTCGGCGGGGTAACTTGGACGCGGAGTGACGGAGTACTCCACATCGGCGTACATGTTGTACCACCAGAACATCTGAGCGGTGGTATGCCCAGGATCGCGTTTTTTGGCGGCGTCCCAAACCTTCTCGCCCTGCACCAAGCGGTTGGATTGACGCCACAGGTACACCTCGGACAAGTCCCGGAAGTACCAACCGTTCGCGACAATGCCATGATCCCGGGGCATGGTGCCGGTGAGCATCGTCGATTGAGCCGAACACGTCACCGCAGGCAACACCGTGCCCATCGGCTTGGCGAAGCCGTCGGCTGCCAACCGGGAAAGATGGGGCGTCTCCGGGCCGAGCATGTCGTGGGTCAATCCCACAACATTGATGACAATCAAGGGTTGCGTCATGTTTTGTCTATTGTCCGTTGTTGGTAGTCAGTTGTTCTCAATGTCATCTCGCATCTCACACCCTCCGCCTATCTTGACGGGAAGTCGTACCTGTGTGAGGTTCGAAATTGCGTGATCGCACAAGATGTCATCACGTCATCCTGCTTGTTCCATCGAATCGGGATTGACCTCGGAGCAACAATTGAGGTATTCCCCCGCACGCTTACGTTCGAATACGACACTGTGGAGTTTTGCCGACCGATGCGACTGCTGCAACGGTACATTCTCTGGGAACTGACGAAAGTCTTCCTGTTTCTCCTGAGCTTGCTCACAATCCTGTTGGTGTTTGTGGGGGTGTTCAAAGAAATCAGCGAGAGCGGTCTTGGTCCGTGGCAGGTGCTACAGATTCTCCCGTTCATTGTGCCCAGTCTGCTCCCCTTCACCATCCCCGCCACCTTGCTGCTAGCGGTCTGCGTGGTGTACGGACGTGTCGCCGGCGACCAGGAAATCACGGCAGCGAAGGCGGCGGGCATCAATGTGATGTCCCTACTCTTACCGGCATTCTTGCTGGGCACGGTGATGAGTTTGGTGTCGCTGGTGCTGACGGATCAAGTCATTCCCTGGGCGGTCGCGAACATTCAACGCACCGTCACAGAAGCCATGGAAGACATCTTCCTCGATATGCTCCGCACGAATCATCAAGTCAAAGACGAGCAACGTGGGTTCTCGATCAATGTGATGGATGTGCAAGGCAAAACGCTGATCAAACCGGTCTTCCAGTACGCCCCACGTGGCGGAAGCACTGCGACGGTCCAGGCGGCGGAAGCCACATTGAAGTTCGATCTCGATCGGCAAGAAGTCGTGCTGCACCTGAGGAACGCCCATATCGACACCGCTGGTGATGAGACGTTGTACCTCACCGAGGACGAATACGCGTTCCCCTTGCCGCAGGAAATCCGTAAGCCGAACGCTCGGCACATGAGTTTGAACCGCATCAACGAACAACTCAATGGCTTGGATCAACAGATCTCGGAGCAACGCATTCGGCAAGACCTCGACGCGGCCATGCTGATGGCCATTGGCGATTTCGACCGGATGATCGAAAACGAGTTCGTGATGTTCGAGAAGCATCAACACTTCACGATCGAGGAATTCAACAAACTCCGCACAGAAACGTTCAGTCGGCTTTCCATGGCGACGAGTTGTTTCTTCTTCGTGCTTGTCGGTGGACCGTTCGCGATTCTGCAAGGTCGTCGTCAATTCCTGACAAGTTTCTTCCTGTGTTTCCTGCCGATCTTGTTGGGTTACTACCCCATCGCTTTGTTGATGATGAATCTCTCCAAGCAAGGCAGCGTCGACCCGTCCTACGCAATGTGGCTGGGGAATGTGCTATTGGGCGTTGTGGGATTACGCGTGCTCACGAAAGTCCTCCGGCATTGATTTCTGCCTGATCGGGTCTCTAGGATCTCGGATTCATCGGGTACCACGACTCTGTGAGTCGTGCCGAGCGATCTGCACTGCTGAAAACACGGCTCACAGAGCCGTGGCACACTTTTCAAGAATCCATGTCACGACGTTCCACACGCAAGTCCCGGAATCCATTGATGGGCGGACACCAACGCTGTTGGGTGTGGGGTCGGCATGCGGTGCGTGAAATTCTGCAAGCCGGTCGTTGGCCGATCCTGGAGTTAATGCTGGCCGACTCGTTTCCTGATGATCTCCGGAACGAGTTTCAATCGCTCGCCGACTCTTTTTCTGTGGAGTCTTCCAAACGTCTTAGCCAATTGTGCGGCGTGAAGAACCACCAAGGTGTCATCGCCAAGATGCCGCCGTTTCCGTACGACCGTGCCGAAGACGTGTTGCGGTCCGCTCCCGAAAATCCGTTATTCGTGATGCTTGACCGCATCCAAGATTCGTACAACTTCGGTGCGATTCTCCGGTCGGCGGAAGTCTTGGGGGTCGACGGAGTGTTTATTGGCGAAGCTCATCAAGCGGAAGTCAATAGCCTAGTGGCCCGCACTTCCGGCGGAGCGGTCAACTATGTCCAAATCGCGCAGGTGCCGGATCTCACCGCATGGACACGAACCCTTCGAGAACACGGGCACCACATCGTCGCGGCCAACGAAAAGGCCGACCAATCACCTGCCAACTGGAACTTTCGTGCGGCAACGACACTCATCATTGGTAACGAAGGCGAAGGAGTCAGCCCACAATTGTTCGAACTCTGCGATGGTTCGGTGGCGATCCCACAATGCGGCCAAGTCGGTTCTCTGAACGCCGCAGTCGCTGCGGGTATTCTGCTCTACGAAGCAAGACGACAACGACTTGAGTAGTCTCCGCTATACGGACCACAGTCGGTTGGCATGGTCCGCACAGCGGACCCTACATTGCGACCGAATTTTATACTAAACGACGGCTTTCTTTCTCCAACTTCTCGGCGAGAAATTGCACGACGCTCGGAGCAACGGTGTTGAAATACTCCCAGGTGTGTCCGCCGGCAGTGGTTTCAAAATCCGTATCGACTGGCATCCCGGAAGAGCGAAGTTTCATTACCATCCGGGCAGCCCCGTCATACCAATGGGCATCGGTTGGGTCGCAAGTGATGAGTTGATGTCTCGGCCAGTTCAACATCTGAATTTGCAAAATCGCGGTCGCTTGTCGCGCGGTTTCGGCATCGGGGAACAACTGGTCGAGCACCAATCCTTCGCCATAGACAAGATGAAAATCAATCGTCGGAGACACCGCCACAATGACCGGGAAGACCGTCGGTTGTCGGTAAGCAATTTGTAGCACACCCTGCCCGCCCATGCTCATGCCGAGCAATCCGATTTGTGTCGGCTGAACCTGCCAATGTTGATCGATCCAAGTCATCACCCGTTCGGAAACGAACTTCAAGGGCGTGATGCCTTCGAATTCCGGCGAAGGCACATCGAGCCACCAACTTTTCCCGCCATGCGGACAAACACACCGCAAACCGTGGCGTTCCAATTCGGCAGTGTACGCGGGCTTGTCGACGAGCGTTTCTCCGCCATGTCCATGCAGGAACAAAACGACCGAGCCTCGTGGATTGGGCTGCGTGGGCTCAAAAATGTCCGCCGGTCGTCCGCCGACAGTGGTCGTTTCCCATGACATTCGACGTTTGCTCCCTGAATCAAGCCGACAACGAGACTCGCGAAAAGATTACGAATCCGTCATAACAAAATGGTCATTGCAACGCGACCACCCCGACAAACCGAACCGCGTCGGACCGAACTTTTCGAGAGACCCGTTATGCAGCCTGCCAATCGATTTGCTTTCAAGGAATGGGCCGCCGTATGCGTCGCACTTGCGGAGGGTCGTCAAAGTGTGATTTTCCGCAAAGGGAGTATCCATGAGAATGACGGGGAGTTTACGGTCGAACACCCGGAGTTTTGGTTGTTCCCGACGAAGTTTCATCAAGATCCTGCTGATCTCTCCGACGACGACTGCGATCTGATCGCCCGTTCGCAAACGCTGACTCCGCCGGAGAACTTTGTTCAGATTCAGCATTACGCGGTCGTAAACGAGATCATTCATTTAAAGGACGAGTCCCGTTTATCATTTCTGACGGGCCTACATGTCTGGTCGGAGCAAACCCTGTCGCAGCGATTTCATTACCGCCAACCAGGATTGTTCGCGTTGTTGGTGCGTGTATTCACTTTACCCGAACCAATAACTCTCCCCGATTCGCCGCACTTTGCCGGTTGCCGAAGCTGGGTCGACTTTCCAGACGAACTGGCCACCACCCTGCTGAAGCCGGTACTCACCGAAGCCGAGTCCGCCCGACAATGGCAAGATTTGCGGATCGCATTGACGCCGCCGCAAACGGTGTAAAAGACTGCATCTGCCATCGGGAACGTGTAGCTAAGCTCACCACCTCCTTCCCTGGGAGAGGTGAAACTTTCAACACGTGCTAACGGACATCCGCTTGGCAAAGTCTGCCGATTGTGCCTGTTCTGCGTGGTAGATCGGTTCTTCGTGTGGTGCCGGAGACACCGCCAGACTGATCGTTACATCCGGACCGACCGGACCGAGTTGTGGTCTGTAGAGCCGGGAATGCGAGCGTCTGTCACGCATGTGGAAGACTTGCGTCGATGAAGTTGCCTAGCCTCTCCATCGGCGAAACGGACGGTTTGTCGACCGAACGACCGTTTGAACGTCGGGATGGGCCACGACCCAGGCATGACGCGCAGTTCGGCTGTTGTCCGTGGCGATAGGAACATTCGTCGACGGATGGCAATGGAAAAGGATGCCCCCATGATTTCGTTCCGCCGGCCCCTCCCTCAAATTCACACCGCCGCGAGATTACTCCCGGCGATTCTTGTCAGTTCGCTGATCATCAATTCCGTTGCAGTTGCAGGGGAATGGCAGCCAACTCGACCGGAAATCAGCGAAACCGACGAGCCCTCCACCGGTGCCGCTCTTTTGCAGTCACTGTACGTCGAGCACGTTCTCGAATCCGATGTAACGGAGACCGAGATTGTGCCGGTGTCCGCGGTAGCCGTCGATCCGCTGCAAACGCTGGTCGAAGACGCCATCAACGTCACCAGCCGACGCATGTTGACCGCCGACGTCAATACCCCTTGGCAAATTGCACACGGCGTGCTCGCCTTGCGGGATCAATACTATCTGAAAACAACCGACGGCAAGACCGTCAAAGCGCTGGATTGGATCTCGTCCGGCCCAACCTTTGCCGGCAAACCGTGGTTCGTGACAACGACCTTCGGTGGTAAAGGCCAACCGTTCACCGAGCCCTACCACTTCGAAGGGCATCCGAACCAGTTCCTCGCGTTGTTCACACTGGCTCGATTGCCACGTGAATTCGAATTTACCGCCGCTGAGAACGGTCGCAAGTTCACTATTGCTGACTGGATTCACAATGCGAAGATGGAATGCAATGATCACGAGGAAATGACCTGGACATTGTGGTCGCTCGCGTTTTACATCGAACCCGATGCCGAGTGGTACAACAAAGACGGCGAACAGTGGAGCATGGAACGCCTGATCCGCAAGCAAATGCAAACGCCGGTCACGAAGGCGGCATGTGGCGGAAACCATGGGCTGTTCGCAATTGCCTGTGCTCGTAACGCCTACCTGCAAGCCGGCAACCCGCTCCGCGGCGTATGGCTCGAAGGTCACATGTACTTGCAGAAGTACATTCAAATTGCCCGTCAGTGGCAGAACTCGGATGGTTCGTTCTCATCGCAGTGGTACAAGTCGTCGGAACATTCGGACGACATCGCCCGTCGACTCTCGACCACCGGACACTGCCTGGAGTTCCTGATGGTCGTGCTGCCCCAGAGCGAAATCAATCAACCTTGGATTCGCAACGCCGTCAACCGCATCGGTCGTGACCTGGTCGACAACCAAGCCGAACCGATCGGCGGCAAAGGCGTCGGCGGCATGTATCACGCCCTCAACGCGTTGACCATCTACCGTGACCGCATGGGTTGGAACAAGAAACCCGAAGTGATGGCCACCGGCGAAACGGAAACCGAGATTCGTTAAGTTCTCGATTCCTGTGATTGTGAACTTCAAAACCTCACGTCATCGCATCAGACCTCATCGCCTCAACATTTTCCAAACCGCCTGCCGGGTGTGACCGGTGGGCGGTTTTTGTATACTCATAGGGTCATGGAACCATTCCCGACCCCCACATCTAATCGCCTCATCGACGCTTCCACCGAAATCCGTCAGCGACGAATTTCTTGCGAACGTGTTCTCGTTAGCTGTTTGGAGCAGATCCAAAACCGAGACGCGGAACTCAACGCGTGGGTGGTGGTGGACTCCGACAACGCGAAGCAACAAGCCCTGAAACTCGATGCGGAACTTAATGACGGTCACTGGCGTGGTCCGCTGCATGGGATTCCCATTGGCATCAAAGACATTTTCGATGTCGCGGGTTTACCGACGACGGCCGGTTCTGCGTTGCGTACGAATTCCATCGCCGAGCACGACGCCGTCATCGTGTCGCGACTGCGAGACGCTGGTGCAATTATCCTGGGGAAGACCGTAACCACGCAATTTGCGTGTTTCGATCCGCCGCCGACACGCAACCCCTGGAATACCGATCGCACGCCCGGCGGTTCTTCGAGCGGGTCCGCCGTCGCGGTGGCAACCGAAATGTGTTACGCAGCCCTCGGCAGCCAAACCGGCGGTTCGATCACTCGCCCCGCCTCGTACTGCGGGGTCTGCGGACTCAAACCGACTTACCGCCAGTTGCCCCTCACCGGTTGCGTGCCGGTTGCGGAAAGTCTCGACCACGCTGGTCCGTTGGCTCGCTGCATCGCAGATTTGGCGTTGATGCAGGACGCGCTCGAAGGCCGACGACGTTACGCGATGGCGATCGAATCAAGTTCCCTAGAGCGTCTCCAACGACTGCGAATCGGCGTCGCGGATGAACTGTTCTCTGATCACCCGACCGAGCAGTTCGTCGATCCGGACTCGAAAACGCTGTTACGCCGACTCGGTCGTCGTGTCGGACGCAACTTGTGTAGCACGCTCAAAGTTTCGCTGCCGATCGACTTTGATGAAATCCTGGCATCGCACCGGACTCTCATGAATTACGAGGCGGCGGCTTGGCATCGCTGGCGATTCGAAACGCATCCGCAGGATTATCAACCGAACATGACCACGCTGATTCAAGACGGCCTGGCAACCACAGCGACGGAATACCAGGCTGCCCGTCATCAGCAACGGCGTTGGCGACAACGTATGCGGGCGGAGTTTGCCCGCTTCGATATCCTGGTCTGTCCAGCCACAACCGGACCGGCTCCCGATCGTTCGACCACCGGCAACTCCTGCATGAACGCTCCGTGGAGTTTCCTCGGCTTGCCCACCGTATCGCTACCGGTCGCATTGACCGACGATGGGCTGCCGCTGTCGTTGCAATTCGTGGGACGTCGCCGCAGCGAACGCACACTGCTCGCGCTCACGCATCACCTGGAAACCCGCTTCCGTCGCGATTCGCTCGCCGGGTGAGTATTCAGGAATCGTCGTCATCGAAATCGACGACGGGGTAATTTTCGCGTTCATGCCAGTTCAAGTTGGGGTCGCGACCATGTTTCTTACGGAATTTTCCGCGGGCTTCGCGTTCGATCTCGCTGGAACTCCGTCCTGGTGTGTCCCAGTGTTCGCGGTAGCGTTCCATCTCTTGACGATCTTGCCGTTCTTCTTCGCTTTCCCCATAGGCGGTGTGACAAGCGGATTCCACAACCCCTTTGAACAGTGCTTCAGCAATTGCAGCGCAGCCGGAAATTGCAAAACATAGGAAGATCAGGCAGAGCCATAAATTGGGGCGCATAGTTCCCACTCGCAATGTGAAGTGGGCGAAAACATAGTCATTGATACAGTTCTGTCAATGCGACTATCGGCCTTGGAACCGAGCGAGTCGGATGTTACACCGTCTTTGCGAAATTCGCACACCGTGAATTTCCTCTTTCGTTCAAGCGTATAGAATGAGCGAAGTCGCCGAAAACCGCCCGCCATCAACTTTGTCCCCGACAGATTCATGCCCGAAACGCTGCCCTCAATTGACGAATTGGAAACCGGATTGCGTTCTGTGATGCAATCCGAGCGGTTTCGGCTGCGGCGACGGTTGGATTCGATCAAGAAAGCCCAAGCGGCGGGGAAACCGTTTGATCGCAATTTGCGGCGGTTGGCGAGTGAGATCGAGAAATCTTCGGAACTTTACAAACGACGTGCCGAACGGGTTCCAAAAGTCACCTACCCCGATGATTTGCCGATCAGCGGGATGCGGGACACCATCGCGGAGGCCTTGGACGAACATCAAGTGATCGTCGTATGTGGCGAGACCGGTTCGGGGAAATCGACACAGTTGCCGAAGTTGTGTTTGGATCTCGGTCGGGGGATCGGTGGGATGATCGGGCACACTCAACCCCGTCGAATCGCTGCCCGTTCGGTGGCCGCCCGTGTCGCGGAGGAACTCGGCAAACCGCTCGGCAAAGAAGTCGGTTTCAAGATTCGTTTCGCGGATTCAACGAGTTCAGACACTTACATCAAATTGATGACCGACGGTATCCTGCTCGCCGAAACGCAGGGCGATCGGTTTCTCGACGGGTACGACACGCTGATCATCGACGAAGCCCACGAACGCAGTTTGAACATCGACTTCCTACTGGGTTACGTGAAAGGATTGTTGCCACGACGGCGGGATCTCAAGTTGATCATCACCTCCGCCACAATCGATGCCGACCGCTACGCCGAACACTTCAGCGACAGTCGCGGTCCGGCTCCGATTATCAATGTCGAAGGGCGAACATATCCCGTCGAAATGCGATATCGTCCGTTGATTACCGACGAAGATGCCGACAGCGACCGTCGCGACGAACCCGATCCATTACAACATTTGGCGAAAGCCATTGATGAAGTCGCGATGGAACAGCCTGTCGGCGACATCCTCGTCTTTATGCCAACCGAACGTGATATCCGCGACGCGGCCAAGCAACTTCGCGGACACCATATCGCCGGCGATTCCGCCAACCGCAAAACCGAAATCCTGCCGCTCTACGGTCGGCTTTCCACAGCGGAACAAAACCGCGTGTTCCAGAAGTCGGATTGGCGACGAATCGTGATTGCGACCAACGTCGCGGAGTCATCACTGACGGTGCCAAACGTCCGGTACGTCGTCGACACCGGAAGCGCTCGGATCAGCCGGTATTCTTCCCGCTCGCAAGTTCAACGGTTACCGATTGAACCGATCTCGCAAGCCTCGGCTGACCAACGTGCCGGTCGATGCGGTCGCGTTGGGCCGGGTGTGTGTGTCCGTTTGTTTTCCGAGGAAGATTACCTCACCCGCGATCGGTTCACGGCCCCCGAAATCCAACGCACGAACTTGGCGTCCGTGATTCTGCAAACGCAGGCGCTGAAGTTGGGAGCGATCGAGGAGTTCCCGTTTCTCGATCCGCCCAAACCGGGCGCCATCCGCGATGGCTACAAAACACTGTTTGAACTAGGTGCGATCGACGAGGAGAATCGGCTCACACCGATCGGCCAACAACTCGCAAAGTTGCCGGTCGATCCACGAATCGGGCGGATGATTCTTGCCGGTCATGAAGAACGCTGTTTACAGAATGTGCTTGTGATCGCGGCCGCCCTCGAAATTCAAGACCCGCGTGACCGTCCCGTCGAGAAACAACAAGCCGCCGACCAAGCTCACGAGAAGTTTCAGCATGAGGAATCCGATTTTCTCAGTTTGCTCAAACTGTGGCAGTTCTATCACAAGCTGCGAGATGATCTCTCGAAAAGTCGCTTGCGGAAGGCGTGTGTGCAGAACTTTTTGAACTTCAATCGGCTACGGGAGTGGAGCGAAACGTATCAGCAACTTCGTCGACTCGTCGAAAACGCGGGAATGAAAGTCGGCGGACGAAAAGATTTTCGCAAGAAGAACCCTGAGCCGAAGCAAGACGAGGCCACCGGCACGGAATTGCGGTTGGAAGCCAAAGACGCGGATGCGATCCATCGGGCATTGTTGACGGGTTTGCTTTCGAATGTGGCTTACCGCGACGAAGGTCATGAGTACACCGGCGCGGGTGGAACTAAGTTTTTTCTGTGGCCCGGTTCCGGCGTGTTCGGGAAGAAACCGAAATGGGCGATGGCAGCGGAACTCGTCGAGACCAGCCAACGCTATCTCCGCACAGTCGCCCGCATCAATCCCGATTGGATCGAACCGCTGGCGGGGCATCTCGTCAAGAAGACGTACAGCGAACCGCATTGGTCGGCGAAGTCCGGTTCCGCGATGGCCTTCGAAAAAGTCTTGCTGCACGGCTTGACGTTGGTTCCACGCCGTCGCGTTCGTTATGGCCGGATCGATGCGAAGCTCTCACGCGAACTGTTCCTGCAACATGCACTCGCGGAGTTCGATTGGGAAACGAAACACGCGTTCTTCAAACACAATCAGGAATTGCTCGTCGAAGTCGAAAAGATGCAGGCGAAAAGTCGGCAAGGCGATTTGCTGTTGTTGCCGGAGGAACGATTCGAGTTTTTCGATCAACGTGTGCCGCACCGTGTGGTTGATGGACCGTCATTCGACAAGTGGTATCGCAAGGAAGTCAAAACGCAACCGCGGTTGTTGTTCATGGCGAAGTCCGACTTGTTGCGGGCCGGTGCCGAAGGCGTGGATGAAGACGAGTTTCCCAACGCGATCGAAGTCGGACGGATGCGGTTGCCTTTGGAGTACCATCTCGAACCCGGCACAGACGACGACGGCATCACGCTGACAGTTCCGCAAGCGGGGGTGAACCAACTCGATCCGCATCGTCTTGGTTGGTTAGTGCCTGGGTTGCTGCAAGAGAAGATCGTGGCGTTGATCAAGTCACTACCGAAGAACATCCGCCGCGAATTCGTGCCCGCGCCCGACACCGCACGCGCGATTCTGAAGGAACTGCAATTCGGCCAAGGTGATTTCGTGGACGCGGTGGCGACGAAATTGAGTCGCATCGCCGGCGAACCGATTCGGCGGGACTTGTTCGACGAAAGCCGTTTGCCATCGCACCTCAAAATGAATGTGCGAGTTGTGAACGATGACGGCGAATCCGTGGCCAGCGGACGAGACTTGCAAACGATCCGCCGAGAAGTGTCCGCCGATGCCTCCGCTGCGATGAGCGCGACCGACGATTCCGTGTGGAGCCGCGACGATTTGACCGAATGGAACTTCGGCGACATTCCTGCTCATCTCGATGTGCGACGCGGTGGTGTGGCGATGCGGGCATATCCGACGTTGATCGACAGCGGGCAAAGCGTTTCATTGCGACTCGTCGACACCCCCCAAAAAGCCGCCCGACAACTTCGCGGTGGACTGCGTCGCTTGTTCACTCTGCAAAACGCCAAGAAACTCAAACAACAAGTCGATTACCTCCCGGATTTGGGTCGACTTCGCATGCTGGCTTCGACGTTGCCAGGTGAGTCGAACCTCACGAAGTCTCTCGTCGATTTGCTCGCGGATCGGGCGTTCTTCGGAGACGAGGCGGTGTTACCCCGAGCCGAAGCGGAATTCCAGAATCGGGAGAAAACCGGTCGCAACCGCATCAGTGCCGCCGTGCAGGATTTGGTGTCGCTCGTCAAACCGATCTTGGAGCAAGCCCAGAACGTGAAAACGATGCTAGAGGATTCGGTGCCGGAGACTTGGGAAGTCTCGTTGCTCGACATGCACGAGCAACATGAGGAACTGCTCCGCGAGGGATTCTGGACGTCTACCCCGTGGCCGTGGTTGTGCCAATATCCGCGGTACTTGCGTGCGATGTTGTTTCGTCGTGAACGGATCGCCGAGGGCGGTTGGAAAGCCGACCAGAAGAAACAATCCGATGTCCGGCGGTACTGGGAGATGTACCTCGATCGTCGCCAATCCCACGCCCAACGCGAGATCTACGATCCTCAATTGAACGCCTTCCGATGGATGATCGAAGAATACCGAGTTTCGGTGTTCGCCCAAAAACTGGGAACCGCAATCCCCATCTCGCCCAAACGCCTCGAACAACAATGGGGGCAAGTCACTCCGTAGTTTTCTTGTAGGTCAGGCTGTGCCTGACGAAGCGGCGGGATCGTTATCGGAGAAAGATGTCAGGCACAGCCTGAACTACATTGATATACTTTCAGGATGCCGAATTATCGTCGTGCGTATGTTCCCGGTGGGACTTATTTCTTTACGCTGGTGACCCATCAGCGTCGTCCCCTGTTTGCCGATTGTTTGGCTGTCGAATTGCTGGGAGATTGTTTTCGAGAGGCCATCGATCGATGGCCTTTTGACATGAACGCCATCGTGTTACTGCCGGATCACCTGCATGCGATCTGGTCGTTACCGCCGATGGATGACAGATACTCGATGCGATGGTCGTGGATCAAGAAGGAGTTTACCAAACGCTGGCTGAATTGTTTCGGGATCGAAGGAGAGATTTCCGATGCTCGGCAACGCGAACGACGACGTGGCGTTTGGCAACCGAGATATTGGGAGCATACAATTGAAGACGAAGAAGACTTTGAACGACATTTCGACTATATCCATTTTAATCCTGTCAAACATGGACATGTTCGATGCCCGCATGAGTGGCCCCATTCCAGTTTTCACCGGTGGGTAAAGCAAGGGGCTTACCCATGGCACTGGGCATGCTGGAGTGATCGGACTCGTCAGGCCTTGTTTCAGGATGATTTGGCAAAATCGGTTGGCGAATGATGTCAGGCACAGCCTGACCTACACAAACTGGACTTCACAATGCAACTGGCATTTCAATGCGGGCGGTGCGAGACGCCGAATCGGACGAATATTACGCTGGCAAACCGGGAAATCTCCTGCAGCCATTGCGATTGGTCTCGCACGTTTGCCGCCGAGGATGTTGAAACTGCATCTGGTGAATCGCAGACCGATGAACTTGTCCCGAGACGCTGCCTCGTTTGCGGCTGCGATGATTTATGGCGACAGAAGGATTTTCCGCAACAGGTCGGGCTGTTGTTCGTCGCGTTGGGGGCGATTCTCAGCACGATTGCCTGGAGCCAATATCAACCAGTGTGGGCTATCGGAATTCTGATGGCCTTCGCTTTGATCGATCTGGTTTTGTACACTGTCATGCCAGATGTGCTGGTGTGTTACCGCTGTGAAGCGCGACATCGACATGGAGATTTCGGCGAAGAGCATCCGAAATTTGATCTCGAAATCGCCGAGCGATATCGGCAGCAGGCAATCCGAATGGAAGATGTGTCCAACAAGTCGAGTTGACCAATTGATTGGTAATTTGCATTGATGGTTTGGGTCTGGAAGCTGATGGAGTCCGTACTTCATAGCGTCCTGATTTACTCACTCTCGTTCACCGCTTTTGTGCCGGTCATTGTGCTCGTCACGGTCGTGACCGATGCGTCCGCGTTGGCATTTCGTTATTCGATCTACGGAAGTTGTGGCGGGGCAGCGATTGTCGCCTTGTTTCTGCGGGGCCGACTCCGTCCCAATCGCACCCGATGGTCTCCGAACCCACCGCCGCCATCCTGTGAAGAATGTGGCGAATTATTGGGCGGATCAACAGACTCCTGCCCATTCTGCGGCGAACCGGCCGGAGATTGGGAAGATTTGACGAGTTAAATGGTGTGCAGAAACTGACGTCAGACACAGCCTGACCTACACCGCCCGCCGTTCTCTCCCTATACTTGTTCCGTGGATGAGCACCGAAGACGAATCGCCGAAGACCTCGCCGGTCTCCTGAAGGGAGAGGTGCGTTCGGATGCGCTGACAATTGCGATGTATTCCAGCGATGCCAGTTTGTACCAGGTGGCACCGTTGGCCGTCGCGTATCCGGAAAACACCGAAGACGTTGTGACACTCGTGAAGTACGCTGCCGACGCGGGGCTCCCGGTCATTCCCCGTGGAGCCGGTAGCAGCGTGACCGGCGGGCCGTTGGGACGCGGCATTGTCATCGACTTCTCGCGGACGATGAATCGGATCGAGTCGTTCGACGATTCCACGGTTTCCGTACAAGCGGGCGTTACCTGGGCGGAACTCAACCGATTCCTTCGACCACACGGCCGGTACTTTGCGCCGGATCCAGCAAATTCCGCAGTGACCACAATTGGCGGGATGCTGGGAGTCGATGCCGCCGGTTCACATTCCGTCCGCGTCGGTTCGACACGCAATCACGTGCACAGTATCGATGTCGTGTTGGCGAACGGATGTGTCATCGAAGCGGGTCGGGAGTCGCTGGATATTCTGCAGACGATGCCAGATACCGGCTCGATCGTCGAATCTGAACGCACGCAGTCGTTCCTCGCCCGGCGGAATCTTATTAGCCGTCTGAGCCAGTTGTTGGACGATCATGCGGAGATGATCCGCGACCGCCAACCCGCGGGCATCCGCAACACAGCTGGATATTTCTTGCGAGGCGTGCTGAAGGACAATACGATCAGTCTGCCTCGCTTATTGATCGGTTCGGAAGGGACGTTGGGACTGTTCACATCAGCTCGGCTCTATACCACTCCCCTGCCCGCACATCGCTCTGCTGCCTTGATTCTGTTTGGCCAACTCGAAGGCGCTCTTCGGAGTGTACGGGCTCTCGAGAAGCATCAACTCAGTGCGTGTGATTTGCTCGATCGTCGTTTGTTGTCGCTGGCGCGAGAAGCGGACCCGCGTTTTCATCAGTTGATTTCTCCCGCCGCCGAGGTGGCGTTGATCGTCGAGCAGACCGGCATGCACGAGAAAGATGTTCGCGACCGAATGCGGGCGATTTTGCAAACCGTTCGCGATGTCAACTTGCGATCGGTCGTGGCTTTCGAAGCGGAAACCGTCGACGATGTGGATTTTCTCTGGACATTGCCGACCCGAGTCGTGCCGTTGCTCACGAAACTCAAAGGTCCCACGCGACCGCTGCCGTTCGTGGAAGACATTGCCGTTCCGCCCGAAGCGGTATCGGAATTCCTCGTGTCCGCCCAACGAATTTTGCAACGTCACCAAGTGACAGCTTCACTGTACGCGCACGCCGCCGCGGGTCAATTGCATATGCGGCCGTTTCTACAACCGCCGCGTCCTGGTGATGGGCCGCGTCTTGAAGGCTTGGCCCGCGACTTGTATCAACTGGTGTTCTCACTCGGTGGTTCAATCAGCGGCGAGCACGGCGACGGTTTGTCACGGACGGCGTTCATCCGTTCGCAGTATGGAGCGTTGTATCGTGTGTTCCAGCAGGTCAAGGATATCTTCGATCCGCACAACGTTCTGAACCCTGGCAAGATCATTAGCAACGATCAACACACGACTGCCAAGAACTTTCGCCCTGTCGCGGAAGTCGAGTCGAAATCGACTGCGGAACCGGAACTGATCCCGCTGCAACTTCAATGGTCGCTGCCCACCTTTGCCGCTACCGCCGACCGTTGCAACGGATGTGGGGAGTGTCGCACCCAGTCGCCGGAACTGCGGATGTGTCCGTTTTTTCGGCAAGACCCAATCGAAGAAGCCAGTCCGCGAGCGAAAGCCAATCTGGTTCGTGGTGTGTTAGCGGAAACGATTCCCGCAGATGTTTTGACTTCCGATGGAATGCAACGGGTGGCGGATCTGTGTTTCAACTGCAAACAATGTCAGTTGGAATGTCCGTCGAACGTGAACATTCCGCAGTTGATGATCGAGGCGAAAGCAGCCTATGTGGCGGCCAACGGATTGCATCGGGCCGATTGGCTGCTGTCGCGTGCCCATTCCGTCGGTGCGTTAGGCAGTACGTTGTCCCTGGCGGCGAACTGGCTCGTCTCGAATTCGACGACGCGTTGGGCACTTGAAAAAGTGACGGGAATCTCGCAACACCGCAAACTTCCCTTGTTCGCACGCCGATCGTTCCTGCGGAGTTTGGGTAGCCGTTACAGTGAGAAACCGCAAACGGTCCCGGGCCAAGTCAAACCGATCGTGTACTTCGTCGACGACTTCGCGAACTACTACGATCCGGAACTCGCCATGTCGTTCCTGGCAATCTTGCGACATCACCAAGTGCCGGTTGTGATCCCTAAGACTCAAACGTCGTCGGGAATGTCGTTGATTTCCGCCGGTGATATCGAAGCAGCAAAGGAAGTGGCCGAGGAAAATGTCCGCACGCTCGGCGGGTTGGCTCGCGAGGGATATCAAATCGTGTGCACCGAACCAACTTCCGCGTTATGCCTACGGGATGAATACCCTAAATTGCTCGATCATCCCGATGTGGGTGTCGTCGCGACACAGGCGATCGATGCCGGTTCGTACTTACTCGGTCTGCACGCACAAGGCCAACTCCGCACTGACTTTAGCGAGTTGAACCACACAGTGGGATACCATACGCCCTGTCATGTTCGAGCCCTCACAAAACGGCCGCCGATGGCAGAATTGCTCGCTTTGATCCCCGGCCAAACGGTCGCTAAAATCGAGCAAGGATGTTCCGGTATGGCCGGTGCTTGGGGTCTCTCGGCTAAGAACTTTCGAACGTCACTCCGTCTGGGTTGGGGTTTGATTTCCGAGATGCGGTCCGGTCAGTACACCATTGGCGCGACCGAATGCAGCGCATGTAAGATGCAAATGGAACAAGGCACCGACCGTCCGACGCTGCATCCGCTCAAGCTCTTGGCGTACGCCTACGGATTGATGCCCGAACTCGAACGCAAGTTGTCTCCTTCGAAAAACCGACTGGTGCTGTCATGAATCTTTCCGTCCGCGTGTTCGCTCGCGCTCGTGACATTGTCGGTGCAGACACCGTTTCCGTGGAGTTGCCGGACGCGAGCACCGTGGCCGACTTGCGGACCGCTCTTGCTGAACAGCATCCCGGCTTGCAACCGCTCGCGTCGAGTTTGCACATCGCCGTCGGCAATGACTACGCCACCGACGAACGCACGCTGACCCCGTCCGATGATGTCGCCGTCTTCCCCCCTGTGAGTGGCGGCTGAAAACCTTGCTATGACCGAGTACATGGAACTTCCATGATTGAACTGACTCACGATCCCATCGACATCACCGCCGTCACCGAAAGTGTACGATCCACACAGTCGGGTGCGGTTTTGGTCTTCCTGGGGACCGTTCGCGAAATGACCGGTGATCGCCAGACCGTCGCGTTGGACTACGACGCCTACCCCGAGATGGCCGTCGCCAAGATGAAGGAATTGGAACAACAAGCCCGCGAGAAATGGCCGGTCGATCGACTCGCGATTGTGCATCGGCTAGGCCACTTGGAACTGGGTGATGTGAGCGTGATTGTGGCCGTCAGTTGTCCACACCGAGGCGATGCATTCGACGCTGGGAAGTGGTTAATCGACACGCTCAAAGTGACCGTTCCCGTTTGGAAAAAAGAGAACTGGGCCGACGGCACCACCGAATGGGTTCACCCCGGTGCGTAGGCCCAATGTCGGTGTCCGTGATGGACGAGAGCAGCCCGTTGCATCATCAAAGCCAATAATTGAATTCGGATTGGGTGCCACGGCTCTGTGAGCCGTGTTTTTCTGGGTTCATCGCTCAGCACGGCTCACAGAGCCGTGGCACACCGGGTCATGACCCACCCATGTCTTCCGCTACATTGGCATCGGAAGATCAAGCGGTGGTAAAGACCTTGTGGACCGAACTCCACAAGACAGAAACCGCTACTTCAATAATAATTCGGCGGCGGTTTTCACGGCTTCGTCGGGGAAATCTTCCGCGAGTGCCCGTAAGATGGCTTCCCGCTGCGGCGAGTCCAAGGGTTCCAATGCCGTGACGAGCCGCTTCATCCGCAGGATGTCGTCGTTGGTGAACCGCGGGGCGTCTTCGCTGTAGGACAACACCCGACTGAGCCGGTAGCGAACTTCCTCCGAAGGGGTCGATTCATAAGTTTCCAACATCAACGGTCGCGCGACGGCTCGCAATTGGATCAACTCGTACATGGCGTGATGCCGAACCGATGATTGCGGATGGTTCAGCTGGGCCAACAGTTCCCGAATGCGAGCCTTCTGAGCGGGTAACGTGACTTCCCCCACGCGATCTTGCAGAAACGCCAGACATCGCGTGGGCGTTTCGCGAATCTGCCCCATCGCTCGCAACGCCTGCCCCGGCCCACTCGCCAAGGACCGCCATAACTCCGTGAGTTCCGCGTCTGTGAGGACCACATTGGTGAGTCGGGATTGCAGAAACCCTTCGGCATCCCAAGCAATCAACGCTTGATCGGTGCCGCCCGTCACTACGCGTTGATTTTGCCGATCGACAGTCATCGCCGTCAGCACTCCCGTGTGAGCCGACGCCGAATAAATTTCCTCACCCGTCGCAACTTCCCACACCCGCAGACGCCGGTCCAATCCGCCCGCCATGAGAAAGCGGCCATCGTGGGAAAACTCCATCGAAATCAGTCGGGTCTTGTCGGCGGACAATTCGTAGGCAAGTCGCCCGGTTTCCACTTCCCATACGAGCAATTTGCCACCATCGAGTGCCGCGACCGTTCGACCATCGGACGAAAACCGAGCCACCCGGGGACTATTCATGCAGCCCGTGAGTTTGTCGGTTTCGATTTGATCGGTCACATCGAAAATCCGTAACACCGAGTCACGGGTCGATGTCACCGTGAGAACCCTTGTCCCATCGGTCGAAATATCGTGCACCAAATTCGGAGCCAAGAACCGCCGAATTTCCTCACCGGTTTGCAGCCGATAAATCCGCAATTGATCCGGAACCGCCAGTGTGAAGGTGCCGTCGTCGTGAATTCGCAGCCGTTCGGCTCCATCTGGTAACAGGTGGCGAAGCTGGCCAGTTTTTGTGTCCCAAATCTGGGTAATTCCGCTTTGCGTAGTGACGTCGAAACTCGTCGTGACCAGCGTTTTGCCGTCTTTGGAAATCGCAATCGCACGCAGCGGTTCGTCCGGTCCGGGCAACGTGGCTTGCAACCGACCGGTTTTGAGATTCCAAATCTGAATCACACGGGGCCGCTTCGGATCAGCGGGTTCTCCATAAGTGGCCACGATTTCGCCGTCATCGGAAACAGCCAACCCGCGTACACTTTGCGGACGCGTCTCGATCGGGCTTTCCGCACCGCCGAGTTTGCGAACTATTTCGCTGGGCACATCGACAGCCATTGCCGGCGTGACAACCGCGAACACAACGCCAACAGCCCACCGAGTTGTCTGTCTCATCGGTTCTCCCCCAACACAGCGCACGACCTCCCTGCCGATGGGATGCGATCGTCATTAGGAAAGTTCCGAGAACTTTGCGGTTACGGGATTCGTACGAGGAACCGTTGCTCGCCGATCTGGAACTCGCCACCGGTATCAAGGGGCATTTCGGTAATTCGAATCCACACGCCGTTGAGCGAATTCCGATTCTCGATCAGCCACCGACCACGATCGTCACAATAGATTCGCGCATGCACGGAACTCACGAACGGGTCATCCGTGATCGCAACGGAACACCGCTTCTCCTCGGCTCCGATGAAATTGTCGCCGTCATCGAGCACATAACGTTCACCATCGCCACGCGGCGTCATCTCGACGAGCGTCGCGGGAACGTCGGCCAAAGCCGCATCACGACCGCTCTCCCAACTGCCTTTCTCCCGGCTCGACCCGCTGAAATAGTAACGTCTGGCACCGATGAGCATTTCCTGTTTGTTTCGCAGGACGGCCTTCGAGACACGAACGAACGTCCCGTTGCGGCTGTCGAGGTCACGCATGTGAAAGCGGAACCGGCCGTCTTCGTTCTTCTGCACAATCTCCAAATGCCGACCGGAAATGCCGTTGTCGTGGCCGATGATGATGTCGCCTTCGATCCGCCCAATCTGAAATTTCGGTTTCCGCACACGGAACCATTCGCCATCATCCCGCGAGCCATCGTCGATTGCACACAATAGCAATGTCGGAGGACGATTGATCGGGCGAAACGCGAGGGCCGAGTCTTGTTCACCATCCTTCGGTTTCGCACCTGTTCGTTCCGGAGCCCGCCGAGTCGGTTGGTAGGACCGATCGCCCGACAACTCCGCCCGACATTGCGGACATTGAGCCGCGTTTTCACTCAGTTCGGTATCGCAATAGGGACAACTTGCCATGAGACCGTGACTTTTACGAAAACGAAAAACCAGTTCATCTACTCAATCATGGGGATGCCAAAGCATTCTAACGGCAGCAAGGGACCTTTGCACAGTCAATTGCGTGACAAGCCGAGTCGATTTAGCCGTTTGACGGTTTCCGCTTTGGTGGCTACGATCGGGCCGTTCCCGCATTGATGTCCGATTTCCCGCAATTCCTTCCCATCTGAACTTGAGTAGATTGATGTCCGATTCGAGCCCAAAACGTGCTTTGGTGAGTGTCAGCGATAAAACCGGGCTGACTCCGTTTGTTCAGCGTTTGGTCAGCATGGGATTCGAAATTGTTTCCACCGGCGGCACCCGACGACACTTGGAAGACGCCGGCATCGCTGTGACCGATGTCGCCAGCGTGACCGGTTTTCCGGAGATCATGGGCGGACGTGTGAAGACACTGCACCCGAAAGTGCACGGAGCGATTCTCGGCCGCCCCGATCAAACCGATGATGCAGCCGCGATTCGTGAGCACGGAATCGTGCCGTTCACGCTCGTCGTCTGCAACTTGTACCCGTTTCAGCAGACCATCGCCAAAGCGGGCGTCACGATTCCCGAAGCAATCGAGCAGATCGACATCGGCGGCCCAAGCATGATTCGGTCGGCCGCCAAGAACCATGCTTACATCGGTGTGGTCACACGTTCCGAGCAGTACGAGATGGTCGCCGATGCATTGGCGAATGGTCCACTGTCGGAATCGCTCCGGCGTCAATTGGCCGCTGCCGCTTTCGAGATGACAGCCCAGTACGACCGTGCCATTGCCGACTACATGGCGACGATCACCACTGAGACTGAGGAAGAGTCGACAAACGGTCTTCCGGAGACCCTGAACCTGACCTTTCGGAAACGACTCGGACTCCGCTATGGCGAGAATCCACATCAGTCGGCCGCTTGGTATATCGAACCCCATCCGCCAACCGGAACGCTGGCAGCCGCACGCCAGTTGAACGGCAAGGAACTGTCGTACAACAATCTGCTCGACTTGGACGCTGCGTGGGCCATCGCCCGAGAATTCGAGGAACCCGCTGCGGCTGTCCTGAAGCACAACAACCCCTGTGGATGTGCAATTGCCGAGAACGTTGGTCAAGCCATTGTCGCCGCTTGGGATGGCGACCCGATCAGTGCGTTTGGTTCGATTCTCGGTTTCAACCGCTCGGTCGATGCAGCCGCCGCGGAGTTCCTCTGTGAAGGCGGCCGGTTCGTCGAAGCGATCATTGCACCGGCTTACGACGCCGACGCCTTGGAGATTCTGACGACCCGCCCGAAATGGAAAAACAACGTGCGGTTGATGCAGGTCGATCTCGACCCGTCAGCGTCACAAGCACCGACCCGCGAGTATCGCCGAGTGACCGGCGGTCTTCTGGTGCAAGATCGCGACGAAGTTCCGGACGCCAAGGCCGATTGGCAAACCGTCACCGATCGGGAACCGACCGACGAAGAAAAACGCGACCTGCACTTTGCCTGGAAAGTCTGCAAGCACGTCAAATCGAATGCCATCGTCTTTGCCAAAGGCGGTGCGATTACCGGCGTGGGTGCGGGGCAAATGAGCCGGTTGGATTCGTCTTACATCGCGGCCTACAAGTCCGGCGAAAAGGCCAAGGGCTGCGTGCTTGCTTCGGATGCGTTCTTCCCCTTCCGTGATGGTGTGGACCAAGCCGCCGAAGCCGGTGTGACCGCCGTCATCCAACCCGGCGGTTCCCGCAACGATGCAGACACAATCGCCGCTTGCAACGAACACGGCATGGCGATGATCTTCACCGGTCGCCGCCATTTCCGTCATTGATCCATGCATGCTCTGCTGGTCGAACTTCGCGACACGCTCCACCGACTTGGGATTGTGGAGCAATCCGTGCTGCTGGCGGTCTCGGGTGGTGCGGACAGTGTCGCGATGTTGCGGGCCATGTTGAAGCTGCAATCGGCCTGCCAACTTCGACTCCAAGTCGCACACTTCAACCATAGGCTTCGCGGGGACGAATCGGATGCCGATGCACGATGGGTCGCCGAACTGTGTACGCAACTCGGCGTCGTTGGCCATCTTGGATCGGCGAGTCAGGCAGAAACCACACGGACAACCGGCAGCCGTGAAGGCGACGCTCGACAACTCCGCTACCAATTTCTGGAACAAACGGCGGTGGCAAACTCCTGCCGAGTGATCGCAGTGGCACATACCGCCGATGACCAAGCCGAGACGGTCCTGCATCGCATTTTGCGAGGCACCGGTCTGACGGGACTCAGTGGCATTCCACCAATTCGCACTTTGGGCTGTGGGGTGAATGTCGTACGTCCGTTGTTAGGAATTCAACGACAAGACTTACACGATTGGCTGCGGGAAATCGGACAAGAATTCCGCACGGATTCGTCGAACACAGATCGCGATTTCACCCGCAACCGCATCCGCCACGATCTGTTGCCGCTGTTGGAATCGCAGTTCAACCCGCAAGTCAAAAACGCATTGTGTCGATTAGCCGAACAAGCCGTGCAAACCCAAGCAATCGACGACTTCATCGCGACCAATGTTCTGCAATCGGTCACGATCTCACAAACGGAAACTGCGTGCGTTCTGGATTGCCAACGACTTGCCGAATGCCCGACAGCGATTATTCGAGTTTGCCTCAGACGTGTTTGGGTCGAAATGAATTGGCCGCAACAGAAGATGAGTTACCAACACTACACACGCTTGCAAGAGGCGATTTGTACCCCCACGATGCGCGGACTCATCAGTTTGCCACGACCAGTGCAAGCGAAGATCGTTCGCGAATCCCGCCAACGGCGTTTGATCCTGCAAGTTCCTGGTGACGGATAACAGTCAAGTTAATCGTCACTGCGAATGCTCAAAATAAAATCCACGCGCGATTGAACCGGCAAACCGCTCCGCTCGCCAACCGTTTGCACTGTCAATTCATAAGCACCAGGCGTCAGTGAATCGCTTGAGGTCTGAACCCGGAGAACGGCCTCGGTTTGATCCTCGTCGATGAGGACTGGCTCAGCTTGGAAACCGGTCGCTGGGGAGTCGACCAGTGTCATTCGCACGGGACCGGTGAGTTTCGGCGATCGCAAAATTCGGACTGGAACGTCGATGAGTCCATCGTCCGCGTCAGAGGGATCCCAGCGAATTTCCGGTTGATCGACTGAGACTTTCAGCAACGCCCCTTCCACGTTCATCGTAATACGGCGGTCCATCCGGTTCACCAAGTAACGCATGTTGCCTTGAGGGTCAGGGACTTGCACGACGGTGTTGAGCACAATCCGCGAGGTGCGGTCGGTTTGGACCCACTCCGGAATGAACAGCGGGAAGTCGATTGCATCCACGCCCGCGGCCACCGTGAGATCGCCGGCAATAATTCCCTGACGAACCCGATCCGGGCGAGCCGCCATTTGCAGTTCCACTTCGCCGGTGTAGTCTTCCAACCGCTCTACCTCGACCGGAGCCGGGTACGTTGCCCCGCGATACACCGTCCGTCCGCCGTCCGGATATTTCGGTCTGACGACAGCCCGCGGTTTCATTACGGGGACCACTAACACGCGGGCAGTTTGCACAATGTCGGTGCCATCGGCGAGTTGTCCGGTTGCCTGAACCGTCGCAAACTTAGCGAACGAAGTCGCGTCCGCTTCGCACCAAATCGGGAGACTGACTGCCGACTCTTTCGCGGTGATGGTGGTCGATTCCACTGTGCGAACGCCATCGGGAAGGTCCGTTAGGTTTAGGTTCACGTCGCCATCGAATCCGCGACTGCGATCGATCGAAACAACCAGCAAACCGGCTTTCGCACGGGCATTCGGATTGGTGCGATTTGGAGCGGCCACGGGTTCCGCCCCGAGGATCGTTTCGGCAAACGCCGGTGAACTCAGGGCAAAATCCACGTTCATCGGCGAGATTGCCAAGCGATAGACACACCGCTCCCGGTCGCTCGTGGTGCCGGATAAGTCCGTCACACGAACGCGAAAATCATCTGCGGCTTTGGGCTGGAACATCAGGCCCGCGTCGGTTCGGTTGGGTAAGTCGTCATTCGAAGCGACGACCTTTTCAGTGGAATCTACGACTTCCAATGCCAAATCGCACGGCGACCCAAACCGCTCGGCCTCCGCGACGATCCACAACCGCTGTTCGGGTTCCGCATGGAACTGGTACTCGTCGACCTCATGGGAATTCATCAATTGCCCGGTGATCGCACTCGGAATGGGTCGGGGTTGACGTTTCGAAGGCTGTGTCTCGATGTCTTCGGGCAACTCCGTCAGTTCCAACCGAATCGGTTGTGTTTTACCGGCCGGGGTGTCAATCGGTGGGTGCCAAAAATCGGAATCCGAGTTCTTTGGAAAGCTGACGGTTTGCTCGATCGATTCCAGCTTCGACGAACCGGTCTGAATGCCGACACCATAGAACCGTACGGTCTGCGTTTGACCTCGTTGACCGGCGACGGGCACTGTCGTCGACACGTGTGGTCCTGCATGCAGATGCAGGCGGTAGACCATCGAACGGTCGCCACGGAAGTCGGCATCGTGCAACCGAATGCGGTAGGTTTGCTTCGCTTGCACGGGAATCGTGAGCGCGACCTCTCGCTGCGTCGTTGCGGTGGCTTCGGCGATGCGATTGCCCCCGCGGTCGCGAATTTCCAGAACAGGATACAACGGCGAACCCACCGGACACGCAGGCAATACGCAACTGAATAGCCCCGCTTCACTCGCGGTCCATTCGTAGCAGTCGATTTCTTCCTTCTTCTCCAAGCAGCCGGAAATCACCGCTGGCAACTTGGGAACGATTCGGCAGTTCGATGCCAGCGGGCAGTCCGATTCCAACCGTTCCGGCGTACCTGTGCCAATGATGAATTTACCGACCTCACTGGCTCCATTCGCATTGGCGGCTTGCCACTTGATCATGCCCGGCGATACGTCCGCCGGAATCGTGATGCGAGCGGGAACTTCGCGAGGCACCGAGAACGATTTGTTGGAGTTAATCGCCTTGGGACCGAACCAGTGCGGTGGTCCGGGGTGAAGTTGCTCGCTGGGTGGTCCAAGAATTTCGAGTTCGATTCGCTCATCCAACATGAAAAACTGCGTGTCCGGTGTGAAGTCATAACCACCAAGTTTGACTTCGACCGAAGTACCCGGAGCCGCGCCCGGTGGAAAAACGTAACCGAGTTCCGGCCGCTGCTGGGCGATGGCATTCGAGCCAACGCCGACTGTGAACAACGCAAGCAGGAGGACGGTTCGAACCGCGTGAACACCGTGCATCAGACCAACCCTGGAATCATTTTTCCGCCGTCGAGAATCGGCATCGGTCGGCCCAGCGGTGTGAGGTACGACTTGTGCGTATCGATGCTCATCAACGTGTAAATCGTGCGGTGCAAATCGTCGATGGAGACGGGATCAGAAATCGGTTGCGAGGCGTGCTCGTCGGTCGCACCGATGATTTGCCCAGCACGAATCCCGCCACCCGCCATGAGAATACTCTGCGTTTTACTCCAGTGGTCGCGGCCTGCCCCATTGTTGACGCGGGGCGTGCGTCCCATTTCGCCCATCATGATCACAAGTGTGCTGTCGAGCAGGCCCCGGTTTTCCAAGTCCGTCACTAACGCAGCGAACGCCTGATCGGCTTGCGGGATGAGATTGTCTTTCAGCGTGGGGAAGCAGTCGGCGTGCGTGTCCCAACCGGGATTGTCGACGCCAATAAATCGACAACCCGCTTCGACCAACCGCCGCGAAAGCAACGCGCACTGCCCGATCGTCGAATAACCGTACTGGCTCCGAACGGACTCGGGTTCCTTTTGAATATCAAAAGCTTGTTGTGCAGCCGGCGAGGTGATGAGTTCGTGGGCCTTCTGATAGTACGTCGACATCTCTTTGGCTTTGCCGCCGGTCTGCCCGGTGATGGTTTCCACGCCGTTGAGCAAACGCTGACGTCGAGCCATCCGCGACTCGTTCACGCCAGGGGCGAGTCGCAAATCTTTGACTTCGAAATCGGGTTGCACGGGATCGCTTTCGATGACGAACGGTGCATACTCCGGCCCATAAAAACCGGGACCACCGGCGTCCATCGGTGCGGGCAAATTGATATACGATGGCACTGTGCCGCCCAAACCGAGTTCACGAGCGACTTTCGAGCCGATCGACGGGAACAACGTGTTTGCCGGAATCCGACTGTTCTGGCCATCGCGGAACCGTGGCTTTTGGCCGGTCATCACATAGTAATAACCGGTGACGTGGCCGTTGTCGTCGTGGGAATGGCTGCGAACCACGGTGAACTTATCCGCGACACTCGCACAATGCCGACAGTGTTCGCCAAAGAATGTTCCCGGGACGTTGGTGGGAATGGTGGCGAACGGGCCGCGAATTTCCGCCGGGGCTTCCGGCTTTGTATCCCACATGTCGATCGTGCTCGGACCGCCCTCCAAGAACAATAGAATGACCGACTTCGCTTTTGGGGCGATCGTTGCAGCGGTGGCCTCTTGTTGCAACAGCGTCGGCAAACTCAACCCGCCGATCGCACCCAAACTTCCCAATTGAATCGCTTGACGACGCGAGATCCGTTCGCAATTCCGATGCGATTTCAATCGACGTCCCATGGAGATTTTTAGCATTCGGTCATGCCTTTCACCCAGTCATTGGTGCATCACCACGCCCCGATGACTAATGATTGAACAGGAATTCTTTAGTATTCAAAAGTGTCCACAACACGTCTTCGGTAGCGGTTTGGCGATCGGTTTCGGGATCCGAAAATGCCGACCGCATGAGTTTTCGTTCCTCGGGGGTCGGTCCCCGATTGAGTGTGGCGAGGTAGAGTTCTTGGATGATTTCGTCTGGTGTCCGCTCCGAGTCGGCCAGTTGCCGAGCACGACCAAGACGATGCCCCACCTTGCTTCCGACTTCGGGGGAATTCATGACGTGCAAGGCTTGGGAGATGGTTGGGTCGTCACCGCGTTCGCAAGCACACACGGTGGTGCGTTGCGGGCGTCCGAAGATGCGGAAGAAATACTTCGGCATCCGGTTGTCCCAGACTTCGATCGCTCGCGAACCAACCGGCCAACCGTTGAATTTCTCGGGCACATCGGTCGCTTGGCAAACGGCGTCGAGCAAGACTTCCGCCGGGAGCGGTCGATACGTGGCGTGTGAAAAGTTCTGTTCGTCGGTCGCGTTCGTTTCAGTGATTTCGTGGCTGAGTTGATACACCCGCGACGTGAGCAGCGTTTTCGTAAATTTCTTCAGATCGTAATCGTCTCGGACGAGTGATTCCGCGAGAGCCGCCAACAGCGGTTCGTTTGTTGCAGGGTTGGTGGCACGGATGTCATCGAGCGGTTCCACCAAACCGCGACCGAAATAATGGGCCCACAACCGATTTGCAATCGCCTTCGCGAAGAATGGGTTTTCAGGGTGCGTCATCCAATCGGCTAACATGAGGCGACGGTCACGAGGAAGATCTTCAGACAGCGAAACGGTCTGCCCCAAACCAGCGGCTGACACCGTTTCGCCTGTGCGGGGATGTTTGAGGTCTTGCCCGAGACTCGCAACCAGCGACTTGCTTCCGTTCGGCAGCGACTTGGTTTTCAACCCCGTGAAGAAACCGGCGTAGGCGGTGAAGTCGGCTTGGGACCAGCGTTCAAACGGATGATGGTGACACTCCGCACACTCGATCCGCACGCCGAGGAACAGTTGACTTGTTGCACTGGCCAGTTCGCTCGGTTTGCCGAGTGTGGTGTAAAATGGTGTCGGTCCGATGGCTTCGAGATTTCCGCGGGCAGTCAGGATGTCGCGGACGAGTTCGTCATACGGACGATTGTCCGCAAACTGGTTTCGCAACCAGCGATGGATTCCCACCGAACCGGTCGCCCCCAGGGCATTCGCATCGACTTTCAACAAATCACACCAGCGAAGCGCCCAATAAGTAGCGTATTCCGGGCGGCCTAATAATTCGTCCACCAAACGGCTGCGTTTGTCGGGTGACGGATCGTTCAAGAATTCGCGGGTTTCGGCGGCTGTGGGGAGTGTGCCAATGACATCTAGCGAAGCCCGGCGAAGGAACTCGGCATCGGTGCATAGTTCGCTGGGTTCGATGCCCATTGCAGCGAGTTTGTCCCAGACCAAACCGTCGATGAAATTGTTCTCGGGCGGACGCGGGAATGAAACACCGGGGCGAGGAATCCGAATGCGACACACACCGACATGCCCCATGTATCGCACGAGAATCGCCGCCTCGCCGGGCACATCGAAGCCTTCGATCAATCCGCGGCTATCCACTTCGGCAATGGTTGGAGCATTGGTTTCAAAGGCGGCTTCGGCGGTCACATCGCGTGTGTTGCCGTTCGCATCATAGGCGACAACGCGAAGTTGTTGTTCGGTGCCTACGGTTGTTTCGGTTTCCTGTCGAAGTGCAAGGAACTGCTCTGCCGGCTCCACTGCAATCCGCACGATTTCCGATGCGGTACCGTCGTCGAGCCGGCCGCCTTCTTCGATCCACCGCAATGTGCGACGGTAACCGAACGAATCGACTGGCATCGCGGGTCCGCCGCCGTGTGGGGTGCGTCCGGAACCTTTCCGCAGCAGCAGACTTTCCGCAGGAGCAGCCAGTAACACTCGTCGTCCCCGGGATTCCTTCACCAACGCGGCATAATCGGCGTCGGCATCGAAACCAAAGATGCTCAAACGGAACCCGTTTTGTCCTTCCGCTTTGCCATGACACCCACCGGAATTGCAGCCGGATTTCGTCAACGCGGGGATGATTTCATTCCGAAAAGAAACCGGTTCCGGGTTGTGAATTCCCGTCACACTTACCGACGTCGTGATCTGCTGAGACCCAAGTAAAACGTGGAGCGTTGTCGTGCCTTCGGCATGAGGTTCGAGTCGCCCGTGTTCGTCGATGGTCGCAATCGCGGGGTCATCGACACGGTACTCCGCAGCGGTAGTCCGGTCGAGACGGCGTTGCCCAACGTGTTCCGTCACAAGCACTTGAATCGTCGATTCCGGACCGACGCACTCAATCTTCGGGGGCGAAAGTTCCAGCGTCGCCGCGATGGTTGTCGTCGAGAACACCGCGAGGATCGACCCACAGATTGTTAGCCGTGAGATTCGTCGATGACGATGTCCACTCGACATACCGTGCGATCCTTTGTCGAAGTTGCCACCCTCGGGTCCCCTAATCCTCAGGGACAAACAAACAGCTTAATCGGTCGCCGACGACTAATCAATGATTTTACATGCGTTGACGCGAGAATATGGCCGATTCATCACGCTGAAACCGGGCGCCCCCAATCGATCGGCTGACACTATCCGCCACGCTAAGAGTTGCACTACAACCACAAGACGTTACGGCAATTGTCTATTTTCTTGTCGTTGAGGAACTATGAAAACCATCGTGTTGCTGACGATTTCGAATGTCTTTATGACGTTCGCGTGGTACGGGCATTTGAAGTTTAAGCACAGCCCGCTTGTGATCGTGATCTTGGTCAGTTGGGGGTTGGCCTTCTTCGAGTACTGTTTCCAAGTGCCCGCCAACCGGATTGGATATGGGAGATTCTCCGCGGCTCAACTGAAGATCATTCAGGAAGTCATCACGCTGGTCATTTTTGGATTATTCACCGCGTTTTATTTGCATCAGCCGTTGCGGTGGAATCACTATGTCGGCTTCCTTTTGATTCTGGCTGCGGTCGCGTTCACGTTTGGTTTTGAGAAGCCCGTCGACGAACATTCGACGAATAACCCTGCGACCGCCGTCACGCCTTTGTCGAGTGTTTCCATCGATCCACCGAAGGACGATCATTGAAATTGCAGCAAACCGAAGGCATGTGGTTTGGGGGTTTCGCCGGCGGGTAGCGTCCAGCTTTGCAGACCAACGCCGGGAATAATGCGGTCGATGCCGACCGACCACGTTTGCCCTGGTTTTGGTGCTTCGGGCAGCAATTCGGTGAGCGGAATCGCACATTCTATCCGCCAGCGTTTTTCGTCGGCGTCGACGGCGACGTGCCATTTCGGATTGAATCCTTGATCATCCCAGCACGCATCGCGAGTCCAACCCCGTTGGTCGACTTCCAAGGTGTACCAGGTGGCGTAGTCGCGATCGGTGTCGATCATCAACCGCACGCGGTCGTGTCCGGATAGGTCGGCGTCGTGTTCGCGACCGGCGAGTTGCACTGGTTCATACTCCAACTCGGAAACCTTCGGCACACTGGCGGCGACATACAGAAATTCGGAATCGTATGCCAACATCGCAATTGCGGCTCCGCCATGAGGAACTTGGGCGTCTGGATTTGCGGTCTCACGCAGCGTGAGAATCGAAGCGGCTTGCCAACAATCGTCGGACAGTGTCGCATCCAACAGTGGTCGCTCGCGAACTTTCTGAACGGGCACGAGTTCTTTCGGCGGTTGGCCGCCGGGTGCGTTGAGCCAAATCTCACTGGCGGCAGCGGCTTGCCAAGCGGAACCTTCGGGAAGTGCGGCAAAGCGACCGTAAATCGGATCGGACACCGCCAGCGAACCGCGTGACTTCATCATCGCTGCCAATTGGAATTGCAATTCCGGCTGAGCGTAGAACGCAGGACTCTGTTGTCGAATGAGAGCCGCCATGCGGATCGCTTGGTCATGCCAATTCTTCACCGCCCCCGATCGCCAATCGTCCGACTTGCCCGCACGGAGCACGCCGGCTTGCGTCATGAGTTGCACGGGATCGGGACCGCGATTGATCGTATATCCGATCTGATCAATCGGCGTTTGTTTCGCGGCGACAATCGCCTGTTCGATACGGCTCCGAACATCGTACACATTCGTGTTGATGGACGCGGTTTGAACTTGCGTCTTTCGGGCGCGTTGCCAAGCGGGTTCGCTGCCACTCCAAAGTCGAAACAACCACCGCATGGAATCGATCGCCGCCGGTTGGTGCGGGAAACGTTCGACCAGTTCCAATGAGGTTGCCTCCACGAGATCCCAGCGTGATTGCCGCCGATATGCCTCCGCCAACCGCGCAAGTTGCAAGGCGGCTTCCTGATCGGTCATGCCTTGGGTGATCTGGGTGAGTTGACCGATGATCTGAGCCGCATGTCGCGGATCGTCCAACATGCGAGCAGCGTAAGCTTGGAAATTCCGTTGTTTCTTGAAGATCGCTTCGCGACGCATGTGTTCGTTCGGGTCCACCAAGGTTAACGAACGCCTCGAAGCCGATCCGGGAGCGATATCTAAGCCCGCGAAGAAATCTCCAGCGTGTGGTTCTTGATCGCTCAGACCATCACTGAGCAATAATCGGTATGGTTCGCGGGCTTCGGTTGTTCGATGAATCGGCATGAGCCGAGCCTGAGCCGCCACCGCGACGGTATGAGCCGACGTCCCCAACTGCGGCAAAAACTCATGCGGGTCGAATTCCACATCCCCGACACTGCCATCGGGTTGACGGAAGAAGAGACGTCGCACCTGATGCGGTGGCACTCCCGCCAAACTTTGATGGAACGGGTAGCAAGTGGAATCAGCCGCCTCTTGAATCGCTTTCTGAATGGCATCGAAGAGCAACCGACCGACGGCGTCGTCTTCACCGGACATGTCTACGATGACCATATCCGGCTGCCAAGTTCGTAAACTCAATACAAGCGAACCGAGAAACACATCGGGAAACCGCCCTTCCGCCCGGTTGTTCCAATCGGCGATCAGCCGTGTCATCTGCGATTCTAATTCGGGCACCGCAAGCGGGAATCGCCAACCGGTTTCGACCGCGTTCGCGCCTACAGCGGTGACCGCATCGGTCGTGCGGAGATCGAAATCGATCCGCGATTCGCCATCCGTGCCGACATCATCACGCGCCGGCAAATGGACCACGCTGCGATAGCCCTGCTCCGCTGCAAGTTTCGTCAGCAAGGCGAACGAAATTCGTTCGGGGCGTGGCACCAATGTCAACACAGCCGCCCGACGATTCGCCCCACGAACCGGCACCCACGTTTGGCCACCGTCCCCGGTGGCGAGCATCATGCCGAGATCTCCAATCGCCCAACCGAAGTTGTCGTCGATGAATTCCAAATCGTGAATCGGCACCGTTTGACCGGTCGCGAGTTTCTGCCAAGTTGTTCCACCGTCCGGCGAATGCCACACGATTCCACCCGGTCGCCCGGCGATCCACACTTTCGCTCCGCGAACGGCGACGGCGTGAAAGTCCAGACAGTCCCCCACTTCTCGGGGCAGCGAGTTTGGCGGCGGTTCCCAGGAGACTCCGCCATTGTTCGTCGTCCGAATCAATCCTCCGTCCCCAACCAACCAGCCCGTGTTCTGCTGGGTGAGTCGAACTTTCCGCACCGTTCGTAGACCCAAGTTGCCGACCTGCGTTGCCAGCAGCCTCTCACCACCGACGAGCGAGACTTGCCCTCGCATCCCAGCGACGATGCCAATCTCGGGCTGCAAGAATTCCGCCGTCCGCCAACCGGGACGCAGTGTGCCCTGCATCGGCTGCCAAGATTCACCACCGTCCTGCGTGGTGAGAACTCCCGACGGGCATTCATTCGTCGCTTCACCGACCGCAATGCCGTCTTGCAAACTGAAAAACCGCACGTACTGAAAGTTCGGCCAACCGTCGCGTTCGTGGACCTGCCAAGACGCACCACCATCGTTCGTTGCCAAAATCACACCGAAACTTTGCCGAGTGTGTGGACGAAAACCACCACCAGCCACCCAACCAACACGGTCGGTCAGAAAACACACGCTGCGAAAATTCGCCCGTGCGGGAGCGGGTACCAACGACCAAAACCGTCCGCCGTCGGAGGTTTGCCAAATCGTGCTTTGATCCCCCACACACCAACCGATTTTGGAGCCGACGAACTGCACGTCACGGAGGGCGGCATCGTCTTGCAACGCGTTCGGCCCACGACTCGCTCCAAACACCGGCGGAGCCGCCACCGCATCGAACCTGCAAAGACCGCCCAACACGATGAACGTGAGAATGAAAATCAATCGCGACATCGGTGCGACTCCGTTCGCATCCAAAGTTTCTGAATCGTCGGGATATTACGCGGTTTTGGGGAATTTGGGAAAGAGGAATCCGAGCGACGGCTGGTTTGCTGTCTACCACCATCCCCATTATCCGGCTACAATCCGGGCACGGGCCGTAGGCTGGGTCGGGACCCAGCATGAATTCAACGGAATTGCTGGGACGAGTCCCAGCCTACTGAAACGTGGGATGACTCAATGTATTTGCGAACGTTGTTGCTAGTTGCTGTTGTGGTTGGTTGTTTTGCTCAGCTCGGCTGTGCCAAGCCGGACTCTCGGCAGACGGCCGACAATAGTGACCCGACGACTCGCACCACACCCTCGCGACTTGGCCCGGACGGTCCCGATGCCCAAAAGGACTTCACCGAAACTCCTTCCGGGTTGAAGTACCGGGTCCTCCGGAAAGGCGACGGCCGCACACCGACCGCTCAAGATACCGTCGTTGCCGATTACAAAGGCTGGCTCGATGACGGCTCGACCTTCGACAGTTCCTACCGTCGCGCCGAACCCACCGAGTTCCCGCTGAGTGGAGTCGTCGCCGGTTGGACCGAAGGCCTGCAATACGTCCGCGAAGGCGGCAAAATCGAGTTGGAGATTCCGTCTGAACTCGGCTACGGCCCTGAAGGACGCCCCGGCATCCCGCCGAACGCCACGTTGCACTTCATCGTCGAATTGCGTGAAGTGAAGTAAAAACGTCCAATGCTTTCCAGGAACACACCGATGGAAACCATTCGAGATGTTCTCTTTGATGCGGTGTTGTTCCTGCACTTCCTCGTGAATCCAGCGCTTCTGTTTGGTGCGATTGTCTATTTCGGTCGGGAACGCAAAAAACCACCTGGGACTCTAGTTGCATTCGGGACATTCGTGGTGGTTTCTTGGATCTCCTTCGGTGTGCTTTGGGGAGTCAACAAGTATTACTTCCAGCCGAAGATGCAGTCATCCGCAGTAATGCCCGAACTTGCAGCAGTGAATTTCGACAATTTTCTCGCGTTCATCAAGATTGCACTTTTCGCGATCATCGCATTCACTTTGACGGCCTTCGGCCTGTACTGCATTGCCTGGATCCACGAGTTTCGAACGCGATCGAAGAGGACGAAACAATGAGTGATGTTTCCGAATTGGCAATGCAGCTATCGGCATCGGATGTTGCCGCCCGTCGTGCCGCTGCGGAGAAGCTCGCGCAGATGGGGCCAGACGCGAAAGCGGCGGCGGTACCATTGGTGCGATGTGCGGGGGATGACGACGAACAAGTCGCCGAATGGGCAGTCGGGGCTCTCGAAGAACTCGGCCCACCGGCCGCTGAGGAAATTCCCACGCTGGAACAACTCGCGACTGACGCCAGTACCGACGTTGCCTGGTGGGCCGTCACGCTCCTCGGCCGACTCCAAGCCACTGCTGCTCCCGCCGTGCCAACACTAATAAGAGTTCTCAAAACGTCACAGGCAACCAACGTCCAAGAACGCACCGTCTGGGCCATCGATCAAATAGGGATCGCCAACGAAGACGTTCTCACCGCCCTAAAAGACGCCCAACAATCAACATCCCCCAGACTCGCCCGACTCGCTAACCGAACTCTTGAGCGACTCCAAAAATAGCCACGCACCCCGACTTTCCGTCTGCGGTGGATTGGCTGGCGGGTCGGTGGTGAGTGTTCGCGTGGTGCCGTCTGGGACCATGACTGCGGCGGGTTTTGATTCTCTGGTTGCCGACTTTGGGTATGCACCACCGCTAATGTTTCAGTGCCTCGGCGGAGACGGTTTTTGCGGATCGGAAACCTTCTTGCCAGCCTGATCCATCCAACTCGATGGAACCTACGTAGGCGTCTCCGGTTAGCATTGCCGCCGGATCATCTGTCAACTGCCCTGTCCGATCGACATACACCCGCACTTGATAGGCAACCTTCGGCAGCGATGATTGCTGGTTGTCTGCGTTCGGTCCCGATTCTCGTTGGGGGCCGCGTTTGAAGACGAAAAGCGCTCCGTTGACCATCCCTCGCGGGGTGACTGTCCCCTGCGTGAACGCGATTGGCTCGTCCTGCCAGCCTTGCCGGTTTTCATTTTGCGGATGCAAGAATAGTTGAACCGGTGTGCCCAGCGACCACTCCTTAGGAGTGTTTGAAAGTCTTAAGACCTGCTGGGTGGGAATCCAATTGTCCGCGGGAAGGTCATCGACAGATTGATATTCGCCTTTCGTGGTTTTCGCATAGTCTTCAATCCACGCAATGAAGGACTTGTAAGACTGGTCATGCGGATGCATTTTAAGTCCGCCCATATGCGTAACCGGAGGCAAATATGAAGGAGCCGCAAAGGTGCCGTCCGAGTTCCTTGCCGGAAGTTTGGATGTCGGCTTCATGACCAAAAGACTGCGTTTTGCGTCTTCAAGATTCAACATTGGTAAGCTATCCGAGCGAGGTTGACGGCTAGCCTGAACCAGGAAATCGAGCGTGGCTTCGGGGGTCTTCTTAAAGAGGTTCAGCCGTTCGATTTGGTCCCCGTACTTCTCCTGTAACCGACGCCGCGTTTTTATCGCAGCAGCATGCCGAGGATTGTTCTCGTCGATCTCATGTGGCGTGTGACAAGGAAAACACCGCATTCGCTGCGAAAAGACATTCCTGGCAAATGACTCAACCACTCGGCTCTTACGACTATGGCGGATCACCTGATCGGGAAAACCGGGACCGGCCAGTTCGTCCTCAGAAAGTTTTGGAAGATTGCGTAGCGACTCATTTTCACAGCAAACGCGAATCCAAGCCGCAAAAGCGTCGTATTCCTGCTTTCTAAGTTCGGCATGAATCAGTTTCGCGCCCGTATCGAGATCACGGTCCCCCATTTGAATCAGCTTGAGGATTTTCGATTTTTCGGGCTGTTCGAAATCAATCAACCCTTGGTCGCGAAGCGATAGAAACGTCTTCTGCGAACTGGGCAGGATGTAGTTCTTCAGGTCGACACTCGAGAGATGGCATTGGACGCAACTCGATGGTTTTTCCGATCGGAAAATTGGAAGAATGCGTTGATTAAAGACGGCTTCCGAAGTGGTGGCCGTGTCTTCATCTGCGAACGCAGGGGGCAACAGGGAGAGTGTTAAGACGATCACGCTGAGTAATTGAGCTGCCATAGTGCAAGTCTCCAAGTGTGTCGAAAAACGAACCCTGCTTACAACGAGAGTGTCATCGACATCAAATTGAAATGCAAGGAAATTCGTCTTTCCGAACGTACCCGTTCAATGACCATCGGCGTGCTTCAAGGCCTCGATGTGTCGATGGCCGCGTTGCCATCACCGACTGCCTCAAACCGCGACGGTCGATCTACTCAGGGGGGCGGAATACGGCTGCCCGAGATCCACAAGGGAACTCTGGCAAGAATGGCCGACATCGCCGGAACCGACAATACAGCGTCTGCTATGGTAACAGTCACCAGAGACACAGATTGCCCCTAAATGGCCGCCATTAGATCAAACACTACCCATGAGTGGGAAACCAACGCGCATGAAAAAACCCTGGAAAAACCAGGGTTTGAAACCGATTGCCACCCGATGAACCCGGATGACCAAAAGCCGCTGGGGAGATTCGAACTCCCGACCTACGCATTACGAATGCGTCGCTCTGCCAGCTGAGCTACAGCGGCGGGTGGTTTTGGGGGTCAACCGGCAATTTGCGAATCATAGGGTCTTCGGGGTTTGCCTGCAAGCGGATTTTGTCTTGGGAATCTGAAGTTCTCGGGCGGGGCATTCTTTTCGAGATTCCCATGAGTTAGAATTGGCGGTTTGGTCTTCGGTTCGAAAAAGTTTGCATTGGCTCATGGCTCGTATTCAGCAACTTGACCCGCACGTTGTCAACAAAATTGCCGCCGGGGAGGTCATTGAGCGGCCGGCATCGGTCGTGAAAGAACTGCTCGAAAACAGTTTGGACGCGTTAGCCACGCGGATTGAGGTCGAAATCCAGGCCGGCGGTGCGGAGTTGATTCGCGTCGCTGACGATGGGGAAGGCATTCACCCCGATGATTTCGGACTGGCGTTTGCGTCCCATGCGACGAGCAAGATCGGCTCGGCGGAGGATTTGGAACGCGTCCGCACGATGGGGTTTCGGGGCGAAGCGGTTGCCTCGATTGCGGCGGTTTCGAAGTTCCGTTTGCGGAGCCGCATCGCTGACGAAGATATCGGCCGGGAAATCGAAGTTGCGGGTGGGCAAGCCGGAGCGGTATCGCCATGTGGATGTCCGCCGGGAACAGTCGTCGAAGTTCGCCAGTTGTTCTTCAATACGCCGGCTCGTCGCAAGTTTATGAAAACGACGGCCACCGAATTCGGGCATATCAGTGAGCAGTTCACACGGGTGGCGATTGCGAATCCACGACTGCACGCGATTCTAAGACACAACGGCAAAACGGTTTATGAGTTGCCACCTACGGATCGGTTGATCGATCGGCTTGAGCTATTCTTCGGCAAGAGTACCGCGGAGCAGTTGATTTGGGTCGAATCGAACACGGAAGCCGGGCGGCTTTGGGGGTATGTCGGTCACCCCAGTCAAAGTAAAGGCTCGCGGAAGGGGCAATATCTGTTTCTCAACGGACGGTGGATTCAAGACCGTTCGCTGCAACACGCCCTTGGGGAAGCGTATCGCGGGTTGCTGATGGTCGGGCGTTATCCGCTGGCCTTTTTGTTTTTGGAAGTGCCGCCGGAAGTCGTCGATGTCAACGTACACCCGACAAAGTCGGAAGTTCGTTTCAGTGATTCCCAGCAGCAATATCGACAACTCCTCTCGACATTGCGAACGAAGTTTCTCGGGATGGATCTCGATTCGAAAATGCACCTGCCGGGCGGACGCGGACAGAATTCGGCCGCCAAGTTGGACACACCGCCCCGCCCCGATCCGCAGCGTCAATTTGCGATGGAAACCGAACTGGCCGACTGGGCGAAAAGTGCGCTCGAAACCCAAGTGGCTAACAGAGGACACGATTCGGGAGACACGAGTCAGGCGACGGGCGACAGGACTCGGGAAACGGAAGCGGATTTCTCGCCGTCACTCGTCTCATCACCTCAGACCTTGTCACATCATCTTTCCCCGCCTCACTCTTCACCCCTTACCTCTCACACGGACCAGGAGGACGATGATCCGTCTCCCGTGCCGCGTCGCCAACGCGTGATGCAGGTGCTGGATTGTTACCTGGTCGTGGAGTCCGAAGCGGGGTTGATGGTGATTGATCAACACGCTCTCCATGAGCGGGTGATGTATGAAACACTGCGGAAACGCGTGCTCGATGGAGCCGTCGAATCGCAGCGATTGCTCGTGCCGCAGCCGATCGAACTTAGCCCGCGTGAGACGGCTCTCGTCATTGATAATGAGGAATTGCTCACGCAACTTGGCTTCGGCGTGCAGGAGTTCGGCAAAAGCACTGTGCTGCTCACCGCATATCCGGCAATGCTCGCCCGTACGGAACCGGGCCGATTGCTACGGGATATCGCCGACCAACTCGATAGCGCCGGAAAAGCCCCCACCCGACGCGACATTCTCGACAGTCTGCTCCATATGATGTCGTGCAAAGCTGCGATCAAAGCGGGGCAACGCTTGAAGCCGGAAGAGATGGAAAGTCTGCTTGCTCAACGTCACCTCATCGACGACGCCCACCACTGCCCCCACGGCCGCCCAACCGCACTAGTGCTGACCCGCGACGAGTTAGACAAGCAGTTCGGTCGGCTTGGATGACGCTAAGTATTTCGCCGGTTCTCTAACGTCGGTTGCGTGGGGAACGTCGACTTGTCGGCTCTCGTCAGACGCCGTTAGGTAACCGACGGATTGTTGTCGAACGGCGGCTAGAGTTCTCAATTCTTCGCGTTGCAAACTTCGGGTTTCCTCGTTTGGGCAGTTTGGGTACAACACGGCGGTCTGATCCTTGTGGGATGGAGCCTGCACGATGGAAACGGTGGAAAAACCTTCGGAAACGTTGGTTGCGGAGCGTCCTTGGTGGCGTGGGCCGCACGTTTGGGTTTTGACGTTATTCGTCGTGGTGTTGCATGGCATCCCGATGACGATGCTCACGTTCCGCGGTGAAGAAACGCGGCGGGCACAGGTTGCGGTGGAGATTTTGCGGTCCGGCGATTGGATTGTGCCGCGACTGCAGGGCGAGTTTTACCTCAGTCGTCCGCCGATGGGCAGTTGGTCGATTGCCGTGGTCGGTTGGTTGCGGGGCGAAGTCGATCATATCGCCGCTCGGTTGCCGTCGGTGATCGCGATTTGGCTGACGACCCTACTCGTCTATGGTTACTCCCGGCAGTTCTTGAACTCGACGGCGGCGTTCTTGGCGGCGATTTCGTATCCGTCGATGATGCTTGTACTGCAACTCGGTCGAACGGCAGAAACCGAAGCCCAGTTCACGTTTTACCTCGGTGCATCGATGCTGTTATGGCATCTTGGTTACCGGGCTGGATGGTCTGGCTGGAAAACCTGGGCAGTCGGGTACACGTTCGCCGCGTTTGCCGGACTCACGAAGGGACCGCAGGGGTTGGTGTATTTCGTTTCCATCGTCGGAGTCTATCTGCTGTTCGTGCGACGCGACTGGAAGTTCCTATTCAGTCGCGGGCACGTCGTGGGTGGGTTGACTTTCGTTGGAATCTTGGCGGCTTGGCAGGTGCCGTATTATCTGAATTCGAATTGGGATTGCGTGGTCGGCATTTGGACGAAACTCGCCAGCCAACGCTTCACGCATTACAACTCGGTGTTCATCAAACACTTGGTGAGTTACCCGCTGGAAATCGCTGCGTGTGCGTTGCCTTGGTCTCCGTTCTTGCTGCAATTTGCGAATCCGAAGTTCTACAAAAGCCTGGGTGACCGCAAGAGCGAGGCCGCGTTTCTGTGGACGTGCTTGCTCGTGACGTTCCCCTCGGTATGGTTTGCTCCGTACGCATTAGGGCGGTACTACATGCCGCTGTTCCCGGTGTTGGCGGTGCTATTTGGGATTGTGCTCGATCGTCTAATGACGCGTCCCGAAGGGATGTGGATGCGTAACGGTTGGCGGTGGTATGCCGTCGGTGCTGCGTTTTCCATGTTGTTCGGCGCAGGAGTATTGACCGGTGTGATCACTGGTGGAATCCAAGCCGATTGGGCCGACGCGCTTCGCAACACGATCGTGCTGACCAGCATGTCACTCGGATTTCTGCTGCTTGGTGCGGTCATGCTGTGGCTGTATCGTGATGCCCTTTCACCGAGAGCGTTACAAGTCGCCATCTTGCTGGTCGCCGTGTGTTGCAGCTTCGGACCGGCGATTACGATCGTCGATTCCCAGCGTCGCAATCAGCCAGACATTCAAGCCCGTATGGCCGAAGTGAAATCGAAATTGCCGGCGAATGCATCGCTTGTCAGTTATGGGCCGTTGCATCATGCGTTCTTGTTTCACTTCGGCGAGTTTGTCCCGCGTCGCCCTTGGCCCACGGAACCTAGTGAAGCAGCGGAGACAGAATACTTCTGCTTGCACGAACGCGAGAGCAAAACGCATACGTTGCCATTTCCTTGGGAACCGGTAGCCGTCATTTCTTGTGAAGGCCATTCGACTCGGTTGGAAAGCCGAACCGTGATTGGTCGCCGTCTCGATCTTGTCGCATCCACCCCGACGGACACCGCCAGGTAGTCCTCTCAGTGCACTTGCACCCCGATACTCGTTTTTGATTCGTTCATTTGAGGATTTTCCGATGAGTCTCACGCCTGCCGAAACTACGACACCGACCTCCAAACCAGCGAGCCGATGGCCAGGGCTGGTTGTGCTCGGTTTCGCGGTGGCTGGCCTCTCGAGCTTTCTTGTGTGGGAACATGTGCTGAAAGACCATTTCGTTGCCAAACGTTTCGGCGTGGTCATTCCCGGCGAAGTCTACCGCAGCGGACAAATTTCCGACGCCATGCTCGAACCGACGGTCCGCGATCACAAAATCGCCGCCATTATCGACCTCAACGGCATTGAACCCGATTTGCCCGGTCAATCCGCGGAAATCGCAACCGCCCGGAAAATGGATCTGGAGCATTATCGTTACCAACTCGGCGGTGATGGAACCGGTGATATTGCCCGTTATGCAGATGCGATCGAGACCATCGCGAAATGTCGTGCGGAAGGGAAACCGGTGCTTGTCCACTGTGCGGCCGGTTCGCAACGCACCGGCGGCGTGGTTGCGAGTTTTCGCGTCTTGGTGCTGAAACAAGACCCGAAAGACGCCGTCGCCGAGATGGCCCGCTACGACTGGGACCCGGTTGAGGATGTCGATCTGCTCGCCTTCGTCAACGGCCACATGCCCAAACTCGCTGAAATGCTCGTCGAACGCGGCGTCATCGAAGAGGTCCCTAATCCGCTACCGTTGCTGCCGACACCGTAATGAGGCAAGTGACCAGGGACAAGAGGCCAGAGCAGTCAAGCTCGAATCCGCACAACTGGCCATTTGCCACCTTTTCACCAAAGACGACAGCACTTCGGCCCTGGCCCGTAGTCTCTTGCCTCTTGCCGGAACGCCGCTGCTTCTCTTGAATCGATCAAGTTGCTACGATTGTGACGTCCGCTAAGCGTTACAATGCAAGCAACCGAAATAGAGACCAGGGGAGCAGCAACATGGCATCGGCCAATCCGTTTGGAGCCGAGGGAAAACTCAGCGTCGGCGACCGTGAATACAAAATCTTCCGCTTGCAGAAACTCGCTGAAGACGGCATCGGCCAGATCGATCAGCTCCCGTTCTCCATCCGCGTGCTGCTCGAAGCCTGCCTGCGAACTGTGGATGGATTTATCGTCAACGACGAGGACGTCAAAAACCTCGCCACCTGGGACGCGAAGAACGTCAAAAAGGTGGAAATCCCCTTCAAACCCGCCCGTGTTGTGCTGCAAGACTTCACCGGCGTGCCCGCCGTCGTCGACTTGGCCGCCCTCCGCAGTGCGATGGTCCGCATGGGTGGCGATCCCAAAAAGATCAACCCGCTCGTGCCTTGCGATCTCGTCGTCGATCACTCGGTGCAAGTCGATAAATTTGGTTCGCTGTCCGCTTTGCAGTTCAACGTCGATCGCGAGTTCGAACGCAACCAAGAACGTTACCAATTCCTGAAATGGGGCCAACGAGCTTTCAATAACTTCCGCGTTGTTCCACCAGCGACGGGTATTGTGCACCAAGTCAACTTGGAATACCTCGCCAATGTGGTGATGGAAAAAGACGGCGTGCTCTTCCCGGACAGCCTCGTTGGCACCGACAGCCATACCACAATGATCAACGGCATCGGTGTGGTCGGTTGGGGCGTGGGTGGGATCGAAGCCGAAGCGGTCATGCTCGGCCAACCCATTTACATGTTGATGCCGGAAGTCGTCGGGTTCAAACTTACCGGGAAACTCCCCGAGGGAGCCACCGCGACGGATATGGTCCTGACCGTCACGCAGATGCTGCGGTCGCACGGCGTGGTCGGGAAGTTTGTGGAGTTCTTCGGCCCGGCTCTCGACACCATGTCCCTCCCCGACCGAGCCACCATTGCGAACATGGCTCCTGAATACGGGGCCACAATGGGCTTCTTCCCGGTCGACGACGAAACGCTGAACTACATGCGTCGCACGGGTCGGACAGAAGACCAGGTCGCACTCGTCGAAGCGTACAGCAAAGAACAGGGCTTGTTCCGTACGTCCGAGTCCGCCGATCCGACCTTCACCGATACGCTCGAACTCGACCTCGGAACCGTGGTCGCGTCTATGGCCGGTCCGAAACGACCGCAAGACCGCATCGAACTGACCGGCATGAAAAGCCAATGGCGGCAGGATCTCAGCCTGACGTTCAACAAAGGCTCGGAAGACAGCACCAGCACCATTAACAGCATGAACGCCGAAGGTCCGATGGCTGCGGAAAGTGCGGCCACAGCCGTCGCTGATCCGGGGTTTGACGGGGTCGAAGTCAACTACGAAGGTGAAACCTTCCCGCTCAAACACGGTGCGGTGGTGATCGCTGCCATCACAAGCTGCACGAACACCAGCAACCCATCCGTGATGATCGGGGCCGGTTTGCTCGCTCGCAACGCCATCAAACTGGGTTTGAACCGTCAACCTTGGGTGAAAACCAGTTTGGCTCCCGGCAGTCGGGTTGTAACGGATTACCTGAAACGCTCCGGCTTGGATCAATCGCTGGATGCGATGGGCTTCCAAACCGTCGGCTACGGTTGCACGACCTGCATCGGCAACAGCGGACCGCTGCCCGAGGAGATTTCGAACGCTGTCGAGGAAGGCGATTTGGTCGTCTGCTCCGTCCTCTCCGGCAACCGGAATTTCGAAGGCCGGATCAATCAGCACATCAAAGCGAATTACCTCGCCAGCCCGCCGCTCGTTGTCGCCTACGCGATCGCCGGCACGACTGATATCGACCTGACGACCGAACCGATCGGCCAAGATCAGAATGGGAACGACGTGTTCCTCAAAGACATTTGGCCATCGCAGCAGGAAATTCTAGACACGATCAATTCGTCCCTCTCGCCGGAACAGTTCCGCAGCGAGTACGATCACGCCACCGAAGGCCCCGAACAATGGAAAGCCCTCCCGACCAGTGGCGGCGACCAATACGACTGGAACGAAAGCAGCACGTACATCCAAGAACCACCGTTCTTTGTGGACATGCCCGCCGATCCGCCACCAATTTCCAGCATCGAGAATGCTCGTGTGCTCGTGATGGTCGGTGACTCGGTGACGACAGACCACATCAGCCCCGCCGGTGCCATCAAACCCGATAGCCCCGCCGGGAAGTTCCTGCAGAAGAATGGCGTCTCTGTCTTCGACTTCAACAGCTACGGTTCGCGACGTGGAAACGACCGCGTGATGACTCGCGGCACATTCGCGAACATCCGGCTGCGAAACCAACTTGCCCCCGGCACCGAAGGCGGCGTGACGACCTACCTGCCGACCGGCGAGCAAATGTCGATTTACGATGCCTCGCTGAAGTACAAGGAAACCGGCACGCCGCTGGTTGTCCTGGCAGGCAAAGAGTACGGCACGGGGTCTTCTCGCGACTGGGCCGCCAAAGGCACATTGTTGCTCGGCATCAAAGCCGTCATCGCCGAGAGTTACGAACGTATCCACCGTTCGAACCTCATTGGCATGGGCGTGTTGCCGTTGCAATTCCGGGAAACCGAAAACCGTGAAGTTCTCGGCCTCGACGGCAGCGAAACCTTCGCCATCGAACTCTCCGACGACGTCAAACCCGGCGAAGCGATCACCGTCACCGCGACCAAGTCCGACGGCGAAACCATCCACTTCACCACACTGTGCCGCATCGACACCCCCGTCGAAGTCGAATACTACCGCAACGGCGGCATCCTGCACAAAGTGCTGCGAGACTTGGCGAAGTCGTAGTTCACACGCACAAGCCCGGTAACACGGGCTTGTGCTCGGATGGCACGCCCTGACGCAAGGAAGGGCGTGGTGATCGATCACTATTCCCGCAGAGCAATTTCCGGAAACATCGCCACCTTTTAAGATGGTAACAAGATCGACTGAAGGAACGTTCGCCACGCTCTTCGCAAGCTCAGAGCGTGCCACCCGAATGTTGTCATGAACTGTAACATGGTCTATTTCGACGTCTCCGGTGGCTTTGGCTTGCGGTGTTTGGCGAAGTGGGGGCTGCGTTTGCGGTAGTCTTTGGGTTGGGCGACTTGGTGGTTGATCCACTCGATCACGGCCGCATAGCCTAGGGACTGCGGGTCCCTGGGCATGTAGCTGTTGACGACCGCCAACACGCGGAAGCCACGTTTGAGCTGAAAGCTGAGCGTCGGGTCGCCCAACTCGCGGGCGATCACCCGAAGTGTGTATTCTACGGGTGTGAACGTGTCAGCGTATCGGTGGTACCCTGCCACCCGTGCACCGGCGCGGATTCGTCGGAGTTCCAGGTCGCGGCAAAGTTGCTCACGGGCCTTGTAAATCAGCTTGCCGATGCCCATGCCTTGTGTGTCGGGGTCGACCATTAAGTCAGCACCGTACAACGTTTTGCCCGAGGCGTCATGGTTCGTAAAGTAGCCCTTGTCGGTGAAGGTGTTCCAGGAATCGGTGAACTCGTAGTCGTCCCAATTCACAATCAGTGAAGCGGCATACCCCAGCACACGGTCGGTTGCGGATTCGACAGCGACAAGCTGCCCCTCCGGGAACACATCCACATGCGAGTGGAAATACTCTTCGGTCCAAGGGTCCTCATTAGGATAAATGCGAAGCCCCAACTCACGGACGGCGACAAAGTCAGAGAGTTGCAGACGACGAACATGGGCCTTGATCGGACGAAGCTTACGCGGAAAAGACGTCATCAAACGACCTATACAAGCCGGCAAATGACCTCCGCGGTGTTCAACGAAACGCGTCGGGCAACGCAGTGCCGTCCTGGCGTGCCATCGCTATTGTATCCACAACAAGGCCGTCAATCACGTCCCCATCAACAACCGATTCTTCTGTCCCCATCAATACGTATCCATCCCGCAGACTGACAATTCAGATGGTATTCGGACTTTGGGTCGCCTGCTAAGTCTGCGGCTATTACTTATGCAGAATCAGTTTGCCGTTGCGGGTGAGGCGGAGGCGGTAGGTTTCGCCTGCGTGGACGATGCGGAGTTCTTGGGAACCTTTGAGGAGCTCTTCGGAACGCACGACGCTTGGCGACTCGGCGTTCTTGGGGGTGGATTCGGCGGGGCGATCGGATTGTTCAGGTTCGGCCATCATGTTCTTTCAGGCGTCGCGATTGTCGGATAGTGGCAGCCGCTCCCCTCGGCTCCGCACACATGCTAATGAGACTGAATCTCAATTTCAATGCCAGTTCCTCACTTACCGTCGGATAATTCTCTCTGCAGAATACCCACAACCCATTCCCGATTCTGCGAACCTCCTCAATCCATGTCGCCGCCGCTGTCGCTCTCATTTCGCGTGGAACAACTCCTCAATGGGGTGCGGATCGACACGTTCCTCACGCGTCATCTGCGAAATTACACGCCGTTTCGCTTGCAACGCATGATCGCTGCCGGTTGCGTGCAAATCGATGCTGTTGTCGTCGATCTCGATACCCGCATGCGAACCGGCCAATGGGTCACGATTCGCCTCATCGAACCACCCGACAAACTCCTCGAACCCGAACCCGGGCCGTTGGAGATTTTGTACGAAGACGCATGGCTCGTGGTCATCAATAAGCCCCCCGATTTGGTGACGCATCCGGTGGGAGAATTCCAGACCGGCACACTCATCAACCGTTTGCAAGCCCATCTCGATCAACAGACACCATTGCCGGGATTGTTGCGACCGGGGATTGTGCATCGGCTTGACCGCATGACAAGCGGGGCGATTGTAACGGTCAAGGAACACATCGGGCACCGTGGCATGTCGCTGCAATTCGAACGTGGCGAAGTCCGCAAAACTTACTTAGCACTTGTCGAGGGCGAAATGCCCAGTGATGCGGGCGAGATCAACCTGCCGATCGGCCAATCCGTGCGGATGCCGACCGTGTTGGTCTCGACCGAACCCGACGCCCGCCGCCAGAAAGCCGCCGTCACGCAGTATGAAGTCGTGCAACGGTTCAAGGGCCACACCCTCGTCCGAGCGTTTCCGCTCACTGGACGGGTGCACCAAATTCGAATTCACCTCGCCTCACTGGGACATCCCGTGGTCGGCGACGAATTTTACGGCCAATGGGGAGTGATCAAAGCCGATGCATCACCGACCGACCGTGAACATCGTCACGCCTTACACGCCGAGACGGTACGGTTTCGTCATCCGTTGACGCACGCAATCATCACCTGCACCGCTCCGCTGCCGAGCGACATGCAAATGATGATCGACGAATTGTGACCGTGACTTTTTCACTCCTCCGTGGCTTCGGCCGGTGGCATCTCTTCTTCGTCGTTGCGAAGTTCCTGTACGTGGGCTTGCACGAACAGGTACAGGTTCTTCCCGCCAGCCTGCGGACGATCGGCGAACGTCATCCCGCCGATGAGCATAGGTGTATCGACCGGCACACGAACGGTGGTGGAGATTTTTTGAATGTCGACACGCGGGCGATCGACGACGGCTTTGAGTTGAGCCGGTTGGTTGCTCTCGCCGACGACTTGCTCGACTTTCTCCAGCACTTTCGACTCGTTGAGCAAGCACACGCGGCTACGGACATCGAGTAAAATCGTTTGCCCTGTGGTGTTCGTGACCGGCGTAAGTTGCAACGCTGCCCCGGTTTGTAACAGGTTCATCTGCGGTTGATATCCCATGACTTCCTGCCCCATCACGGGCGTGATGTTGGTCAGAAAGTGTTGCTGTCCACCGGCGAGAGTGTGCACGGTTTGGCCGTTGTAACACGTCACGACGGCATGCCAACCGGTCGTGGAATTCGCGTTCTCCCCCTGCTTCACGGCTGCCTGATCAGTCAGAAACTTCCGCCAGTTTTTAGGTTCCACCAGACCGAACGCCTGCCGATCTTCCGGGCCAACTTGTTGATTCGGGTCGGCGAGCACCGTAGTCAGTTCGCCTTCTCCCAGCCACACCCACCACGCCTGCACCGACACCGTTCGCAACGTGCCCCAGCGTTTGCGGAACAAGTTGAGCAAATCGCTGATTTGTTGATGTGTGTGGTCGTCGGCTGAGATCAGGAGGTTCGAACCCAGTTGCGTGATCACACCGTCTTCGTCCCACAACTCCGGCGAGATCGTTTGCTGAATCGCGGCAGTGAGACTGTTCATTGTCGTTTGCATCGAACTTGGATCACCTGTGACGGCTCCGAATTGCTGCATGGTTTTGACCCCGGATTGCGTCTTGAGTCCGTGCGTGGAATCGACATTGAAGAACCCGGCTCCGCCAAACCCACCGCCAGCACCACCGGGAGCCGCCGCAGTTCCGCCACCGCCAGCAAACATCTGACCGAAACCGCCGTTGGTCGAGATGGCATCTTCGAACAGAGCCGGATACGCGGGGGCAATCGTGAACAAATCACTCAGGTCATACACCCGAATGGAAATGCCCCGCCCTTTGCCATCCGTGAGACCGGAGCCGATTGTGGTAAATCGGCGTTTGCCAAGTTCTTTTTGCTGAGCGGAACGCAGCTGACTTTCGAGCTGACGAATCTGTTGCTGGAGTTCGGTCACGTCTCCTTGGGACCAGCCCGACGTGGGAACGAGTACCGTCAACGCCACACAAGCAGCAAACACAATCCTGCGACTTCGGATCGGCATTTTAAATCTCCTGGTACAAACACACGAATCACCGTTGATATGCAACCAACCGCGTGTATTGCGCAAGAGATTTGAGATCTGCCGATCGACCTTTTGCCGCTAGCGTTGTGAAGCGTCGAGTTCTTTCTCCACGGATTCGATGACCGACTTTTGGAAGGTTTCCACTTCCTCGGAGGTCAGCGTGCGATCTGGAGCCCGCCAAGTCACGCGGGCGATATAGGACTTCTGATTCGCCCCGAGTTGCTTGCCCCGGAACTGACTGTCGAACTCGACCGATTCCAACAGCGGCCCGCCCGCCGAACGCACGACGTCGGCCAGTTGCCGCCAGGAAACTGCTTCGTCGAGTGCGAAGTTGAAGTCACGTTGCATGGCCGGATACTTCGGCAGCTCTTCCATCTGCGGCGTGAGATCGGTCAACCGTTCGAGTGCCGCCAGACTGACTTCCGCGACAGCCACCGGATCTTGCAAACTGAGACGGTCACCGACATTCGGGTCCAACTCGCCGAGCCAACCCCACGGTTCCCCGTTCAACAGAAGTTCCGCACCGCGACCGGCAACGAACTGTGGAATGTCCGACGGTTGCACTTCGAGTGTTGCAGTCCGATTCACCCGGCGAGCCAGCGTTTCGAGCACGCCTTTGAGTTCCCGAAACGAACGCCCGGAAACGAGACCGATCATTGTCGGTTCGACTTGCTCCTCCGCTGTGCCGGGTTTGGCAGCGAGATAGACCTTGGCGATTTCGAACAGTTGAGCGTTCGCGTTGCTTTGACGTTCGTTCTCGCGACGACTTTCCAACAGGCTGGGAATCAAACTTTGCCGGAGCGTGTTGAGCCGCCGAAAATCGCTGTGTTCGATCGTCAGCGGCTTCGATTCCGGACGCGGTTGGAACAGCGAGCGGGAATCGTCTGTTACCAACGACGGCGTAATTGCCTCGAAGAAACCGGCGGCGGTCAGGATATCGCGGACCGTGTTGACCGTACGTTCGCGGAGCGTCGGAGCGCTGGCGGTCAACGGAACGTCGGCATCATCGGGAATCTTGTCGTAACCGTGAATCCGGGCGACTTCCTCGATGAGGTCCGCCTCACGCGTCAGGTCACTTCGCCACGATGGTGGGACGAATTCGGTATGAGCATCGGGGTTCGCGCCGGCTTCCAGACCGAGTTCCACTAGGATCTTCGTGGCCGTCTCGCGGGGAATGTCGATGCCGAGAATTCGCTTCAGTTGCGAGAACCGTAGCACAATCGGCGGACGTGACGGCGGTTCGGTGCGACCGGCCACGACAGAACCACCAAGCACTTCGCCACCGGCAATCTGATGAATCAACTCGCAACAACGTCGGCTCGCCCAATCGATTCCCGCAGGATCGACACCGCGTTCGAAGCGGTACGACGAATCACTGTGCAACTTCAATTTTCGCGCTGTCGAACGGATCGAGAGAGCCGCGAAGTCCGCCGCTTCGATCAACAAGTCTGTTGTGCCCTCTTCGACTTCCGTATCCGCCCCGCCCATCACGCCCGCGATGGCCACCGGTCGGTCGGCATCGGCAATCACAAGGTTGTCGGTATCGAGTTCGTAATCTTTGTGGTCGATCGCCGTCAGTTTTTCTTTCGCTTTCGCCGGTCGCACGATGATTTTTCCGCCGTGCAATTTCGCAAGGTCGAACGCATGCAGCGGTTGCCCGCATTCGAGCATCACATAATTGGTGATATCGACGACATTGTTGATCGGGCGATAAGTTTCGTATTCCTGCTTCTCACTATTGAAACGGAAGCTGGCGGTCTGCAGTCGTCGCACCAGCCAGTCGGGGCTGGGACCGATCTTCACGCCACGAATGACCCGCGCAATGTACTGCGGACACAGCGATTCGTCTTCGATCGTCACGCTCGTGACATCGCTGGCTTTGGTGGTGGAATCGACAAGGTGCGGCGTTGGGATGCTCAAGGGCTGATCAAATAACACACTGATCTCGCGAGCCACCCCAATGTGCCCCAAACAGTCGGACCGATTGCTGGTGACTTCCAGATCGATCGCGACTTCGTTCTCGAGCGGACGATGCACATCTTCGAGATTCAATCCCGACATCGTCAGCCGATCGGTCAATTCCTCGACCGACATCTCGAGCGAAACGTATTCTTTCAACCAATTCCAACTGACAAGCATGATGATTACTCAAAACTAAGTGATTCCTGAATCATTCCATTGATTCGATTCAGGTCAATTTGCAGGTGATGTTTCGAAAGACGAATTAGTCCGCCCGAAAAATTTGGCAGCGTGGTGAGCATGTGACGATAGCAAACCCGCCTCCGTGCGAACACAACCTCGAACGTGCCAGTCGTCCGGCATGTGCCCTGACTTTAACCCCACGGACACACGGATGTGCCCCAACCCATCATGAGTTGCCGCCAACGCCAGCTCTCCTTCCAGCGACTCCCAAGTCAAATCGCCTTCCCAACCATGAGAGTGTTCGGCCATTTCTTGGAAAAAAGCCATCGGCGATGACAACTCGTAACCAGCCCAAACCCGAATTGTTGCAGACAAATCTTGATTGACGATTTGAACCGCGTAGCTTTCAAGTTCTTGGGATTGATCGATCGGAGCCCGATCAAAAAACCGCAAACTTCCCACACGATCGACACTTGGCAAGAGAAATTCCAGAACGATATCACTCATCGGACTTGGTCGTCGCCCTTTCAGTGCCATCTCTAAAGTTCAAATCGTTCCTGTAATCTAGCTGGCGATGCGTATCCTGAAAAGTGCCGGTGATTCGGTTATGCTGTTCTGGCAGAAATCACACGCCTACTTCAGACGGAAACACCGGATGAAAGCCATTCGTACTTTGGAACGCCGTGACTCCAGTTTGACGATTGGGTCGGCCTTGTTAGGACGGATTCGGGAACGTCGCGCTTCGATTCGGCAAGCTGTCCATGATGGCGACACGCTGAATGTGGAAGCCAACGGCGATTTCGGTGTGCGTTTGCTGGGGATCGACACGCCGGAGGTCAGCTTTCGTCTGCCACCGGGACGGGCGTTCCCGATGATCTCCAGCCCGGCGTGGAAAAAGTTCCTGACCGATCCGTTCGCCGACGACTACGGCCCGTTCAGCCGTGAACTTCCAGCCGGTTTGATTCGCCACATCCAAGCCGCTGCCGGTCCGACCGCTGCGGAAACGCATTACGACGCAGCTCGACAATCGGAAGACGCGTTCGAATCGCTGATCGAACACGACATGGAAGTCTTGGAACAAACACCGGACACATTTCGCTTCTTCCTGGCATTTGCGTTCGAAGTGATGGATGGTTACGGGCGGTTCCTGTGTTACATCAACCGCGAGCAACCCGACCGTAACCAGCCCGAACCGCGGCCGCTCTCGTACAATGAACGCCTCTTGGAGTTGGGCCGGGCATTTCCGTATTTCATTTGGCCGAATGTCAATCCATATCGGCGAGCGAACATCATCTCCGACGCCGTCATTCCACCGGGAATGGCGAAGACACTGGCCGACGACGATTCGACAATCCGCCAAGCTCGGCAATCGGTCGGAAACGCCCGCGCGAACCACCTTGGCATTTTCGACGCGATGAACCCCGTCACGCTGGAACCGTTCGAACTGCGTTGGCTCGCAAGCCGCTCCGCTCCCCATCGCTGGGTGATTGATCTCACCCGCAACGACGATGTGTTACTGCGTCCGGAGAATTATTACACGATCCCCCACCCCGAAGACCGGTTGTTCATCCCCGAACATTTTGTGCCACTCTTCGTGGAACGCGGTTGGAAACGCGAAGCATAAACGCCGGGTTTCCTTCGAAAATCCGGGCTGCACCACTCCCCAACGAACGGCAAGCGGACTACAACTCTGGGACGTAGCAACATCCGAGAGAACGCAAAACGAACCAAGCGATTATGGGATATCGAAATCTCGCGGCATGCGTAGCCGACTTGGAAAAACACGGCGAACTCGTGCGGATCGAGACGGAAATTGATCCGTATCTCGAAGCCGCCGAAGTGCAACGTCGTGTCTATCAGGCAAGCGGACCGGCGGTGTTCTTTGCGAATGTGAAAGGCTGTCGATTCCCGATGGTGTCCAACCTGTTTGGCACACCGGAACGCACGCGGCTCATGTTCCGCGACACGCTGGAATCGGTCAAAGCGCTGGTGCAGTTGAAGACCGACCCGGCAGCCGCGATGAAACATCCGCTGCGGAACTTGAAATTCGTCCGCACGCTCACGCACATGTTGCCGCGGAAGACACGTCGCGGACCGGCAATTCAACATCAAACCACACTCGACCAACTGCCGCAACTCGTGAGTTGGCCGGATGACGGCGGTCCGTTCGTGACACTTCCGGCGGTCTACACCGAACACCCCGACAAACGCGGTTTGATGCAATCGAATCTCGGCATGTACCGCGTGCAAATTGCAGGAAACGAGTACGCACCGAATCGTCAAATCGGGCTGCATTACCAGATTCACCGCAGCATCGGCGTGCATCATGCGGCGGCGATTGAACGCGGCGAACGCTTGCCGGTGAATATCTTCATCGGTGGACCGCCCACGATGCCACTTTCCGCCGTGATGCCGTTGCCGGAGGGGTTATCGGAATTGACATTCGCTGGTGCGATCGGCGGACGTGCGGTGCGAATGATCGTTGGTCACTCGCCACTTCCAATCTACTCGGAAGCCGACTTCACCATCGTTGGCAGCATCGATCCGCACGCCACGTTGCCGGAAGGTCCGTTTGGCGATCACCTCGGGTATTACTCGAATCAACACGAGTTCCCGGTGATGGAAGTCGACGCGGTCTACCATCGCGAAGGAGCGATTTGGCCATTTACCACGGTCGGGCGACCGCCACAGGAAGACACATCGTTCGGCGAGATTATTCACGAGATCACCGGACCGGCGATTCCCTCCGTCATCCCTGGCGTGCATGCGGTCCACGCGGTCGATGCGGCGGGCGTGCACCCGTTGTTGCTTGCCATCGGCAGCGAACGCTACGTGCCCTATGCCCAGGATCGTACGCCTCAAGAACTACTTACAAATGCGAACGCCATCTTGGGCCAAGGACAACTCAGCCTTGCCAAGTATCTGCTGATCGTCGCGAAGGAAGACAATCCCGAACTCGACATCCACGACATCCCGCAGTTTCTCCGGCATCTCCTGGAACGCGTCGATTGGACCCGCGACCTGCACTTTCAGACGAAAACCACGATCGACACGCTCGACTATTCGGGACAAGGACTCAACCAAGGCTCGAAAGTTGTTATCGCCGCCGCCGGGAAACCGCGTCGGGGATTGGGAACGGAAGTGCCAAGTGGAATCAATTGGCCGAGTGGCGTGCGAGACGTACGCGTGTGTTTGCCGGGAGTGCTGGCGATCGAAACTGCCGACGACTGTTTGTGTCCACCGGAAAACCTCGGAGTTAGCGAGCAACTCCAATCGTTTCCGCTGATCGTGGTCGTCGATGATGCCGACTTCACCGCCCGCACGCTGAATAACTTTCTGTGGGTGACATTCACTCGATCCAATCCCGCGACGGACATTCACGGTTTCGATCAATTCGTCGAGCACAAACACTGGGGATGTCGCGGACCACTCGTCATTGACGCCCGCATTAAACCACACCACGCCGCACCGTTGGTCGAGGATCCTGCAGTGACGAAGCGAGTTGACCAACTCGGTGCTCCCGGCGGCCCATTGCACGGCATCATTTGAGTGAAACGATTTTCGCGGCGACTTCTGGTAGCATGTCGAGTCCGCTGGATCGAACCGGCGGTCTGCCACATGTCTCGAATGGTTCTGCGCTCATGGATCCAACGACTCATAACTTGTTTATTCTTGCCGTCGGAGTGGCCGTCGTCTTAGGCGGCATTCTGCTATTGCGGTTGCATGCGTTTCTTGCGTTGGTGTTCGCCGCCCTGCTCGTGGCGGCGATGACCACGCCCGACATGCTCGGAAATTATGCCGCTCAAAAAGGTTTGAACGCGAACGCGTTGGAATCGCTGCAGAATCAAACGGTGGGTGCACGCGTCGCCGACGCTTTTGGTTCGACGGCAGCGAAGATCGGCATCCTCATTGCGATGGCTTCGATCATCGGCAAGTGTCTGCTCGATAGCGGTGCGGCGGACCGAATTGTGCGGTCGGCAATGAAACTTTTCGGCGAACGGTTTGCACCGCTCGCGTTCGTCTTCAGCGGGTTTCTCCTGGGAATTCCCGTGTTTTTCGACACCGTGTTCTACCTGATGATCCCGCTCGGCAAAGCGATGCGGCTGCGATCGGGCAAGAACTATTTGTTGTATGTGCTCACGATCGTCGCGGGTGGGACGATGGCCCATTCATTAGTCCCACCGACACCGGGACCGTTATTTGTTGCGGAAGAATTGGGTGTGGACATCGGTCGGATGATGATCGCCGGTTGCTGCGTCGGTCTGTTTACAGCGGCCTACGGGTACTTTCACGCGTTACTGATGAACCGATTTTGCGAACTGCCGCTGCGAGAATCCGCTGACTTTTCACTCGCCGACGCCGAACGAGCGGCTCAAGTGGACGAAGCGGAATTGCCGCCGCTCTTCTTCTCGCTGTTGCCGATCGTGTTGCCGGTGATTCTGATTGGCGGTTACACCATCAGTAAACCGTTTCTCGATGGACAATGGCAAAGCATCGCGGCGACTCTCGGTGACAAAAACATTGCCCTCACGATTTCCGCAGCGTTCGCACTGGCTCTTCTGATGTGGCATAAGCGGACGAGTCGCGAGGACCTCGCCGATGCCGTCGGGAAAGCTTTGTCGAGCGGCGGCGTGATCATCTTGATTACATCCGCCGGTGGTGCATTCGGCGCGATGTTGCAACAAACCGGCGTGGCGGGATTGATCGAATCCATCTCCCCCCGCGATCCGACAATCGTCATTTGCTTGGCGTTCTTCATCACCACTGCGATCCGCTCTGCACAAGGTTCGTCCACAGTCGCGATGATCACGACTGTCGGAATCCTCGGCGGAATGGCGTCGCAATTGAGTGTCGATCCGGTGTATCTCGCGCTCGCGATCGGTTGCGGATCGAAACCGATTTCCTGGATGAACGACAGCGGTTTTTGGGTCATCACGAAAATGAGCGGCATGACGGAAGCCGAAGGGTTAAAATATATCTCCCCCATGACCGCCATCATGGGCTTGGTCGGACTTGTCGTCACCGTGATCGGCGCACAAGTATTACCACATCCGTTTGGTTGATCATGGAAAACGAACTATTCGAAATCTGCGTAGAGCGAAATCCCGATCCAGACGATCAACGACAGCGGCTGATTGCAGCGATCGAGGGAGGTGCGGAGATCCTGGCGACCGATAAAAACGGGGTGACAGCGTTGCATCATGCGGTGCGATTTCGCAGCCCGACTGCGGTGCAAACCCTCATCGAAAATGGTGCGGATGTAAACGCAGCATGTCGACGGAATGGCTCGACACCCCTGCACCGTGCGGTCACTCAAACCGGTGCGCCCGGAACAGCGGGACGGTTGACGGAAGCACGGCAAATCGTGCAACTCCTACTCGACGCAGGAGCCGACCCAACGATCACCAATCGAGCCGGGAAAATTCCAGCCGAGTATGCAAACGATACAGCCATCCGAGCGATGTTAGCCGACGAGAACTGCGGCTAATCGCCTGATGGCGTTTTTTATTCGGAAACATTCGGCGACTACTGAAACCAATACCTGGAAATAGCGATGCCAGAATTGCTGGAAGGCGTCATCGACGAATTTGGCCAAATTACCTTGGTCCAGACAGTTCACACTGGCTGCAGACGTCGTGTTCTGGTGATTGTATTGGACGATGCCTCCCCGGGTGCTGCCGATCGTTCTGTGGCACCATCGGACACCGTGTTCACCGACCAGCGATACATACTCGATAAGCAATTAGGTTCAGGAGGAATGGGCGAGACGTTTCTCGGAAAGGATTCGCTGACGAATCAAAGCGTTTGTATCAAGCGACTACGACCGCATTTTCGCCGCGCGACGATCATTCAAGAGTGGCAATCACTGTCGCGGATCCAATGCCCAAACGTTGTGCGGTATTTCGATCACTTTGATCGCGGGGGCCAATTTCACCTCGTGATGGAGTATATCGACGGCCCCACGCTCGCGCAGAAAATGCAATCGCAGCTCAGCGTTCCAGAGTGTCTTTGGCTTGGCCTCAACCTAATGTGGGGACTCAAAGCGTTTCATGCACTTGATGTGATTCATTGTGATCTTAAGCCCGAAAATATCCTTATCCACCCGACAACGATGCTCGACGAACCAGGTCAGGCGTGGGTACCTGTTATCATCGATTTTGGATTGGCAGTGCTTGATCAGCATGACGACGAAGGAGTTTTGACGGCCGAGGGACGAGTTGCCGGGACGCCGATGTACATGGCTCCAGAACAAGTTCAAGGATGGATGCTAACAACAGCGTGTGATATATACGCCGTTGGCTTGATTCTTTGGGAGGCGATTTGTGGACGACGTCCGTTCAATGGAGACGTGTACGGTGCGATGGCTGCAAAAGTTAGGCAGACAGACGGTCTGCGACTCGAATCGCCACCAAAGAATCTACCGGCGGCAGTGACGGAGTTGGTGACTCGATGCACGCATCCGAATCCATCCCATCGACCTTCAGCCGACGAAGCCGCCAAGATTCTTGAGAGCTACTGTCGATAAACGTAAAGAATTCCGGGCTTAGTAATCGCAATTTTTTTGACGAGTTTGTTATGCGAATTGGTCTTTTCATCCCGTGTTATGTCGATCAGTTCTACCCCAATGTCGGCATGGCGACGGTAGACGTGCTCGAACGCTACGGACGTTCGAAGTCGCCGGATTTGACGATCGACTTCCCCGAGGCACAGACGTGCTGCGGGCAACCGATGGCGAATGTGGGTTGCGTGAAAGAAGCGGAGCCGCTGGCCAAACGGTTTCTAGAAATCTTCAAAGATTATGACTACGTCGTGTGTCCGTCGGGAAGTTGCACGGCGATGGTTCGGCATCATTACGAAGACTATCTCGCGGGACAGCCGGGGTTCGAGGAGTTGAAGTCAAAGACGTTCGAACTTTGCGAGTTTCTGCACGATGTCCTACAGGTCGACCACATTGAAGGCCAGTTTCCGCACCAAGTCGGTCTGCATAATAGTTGTCACGGTTTGAGGGAACTGCGGCTCGGCAGTGATAGTGAACGTGTGACGGCTCCCTTTAGCAAGGTCAAAAAACTGCTCGAAGGACTCGAGGGGATTTCGTTTTCTGATTTGACGCGGCCGGATGAATGTTGTGGGTTTGGGGGCACGTTTGCCGTCAGTGAAGAAGCCGTCTCCTGCATGATGGGCGAGGACCGCATCCACGACCACGAACAAGCTGGCACGGAAGTTCTGACGGCGGCGGATATGTCATGCTTGATGCACCTGAGCGGGCTCATTCACCGTCGCAAAAAACCCATCCGGGTAATGCACGTCGCGGAAATCTTCGCTGAAAGTGTGAACCGCGCGTAGAAAAAGCCGCCGGTTTTGAGCCGGCGGCTTCATTGCTTCGCGAAGAGTTATTCCGTATCAGACTCGGCTTTGGTTTCCGATTCCAACTCCACAGGGCTGTCTGCGTCAGGTTCAACGGCTTCCTTTTTCGGCTCATCGAAGTCAATCGGCGCGTCCACGGGAACGTCAAAATCAAAATCGACCTCATTGCCGAAACGTGGCAAGTTCACGACTTCGCCACCACTGATCGTGAACAAGGCTTTGATCGTGTCTGGTTCCAGGTCTTCGGCGTTGAACGTATCGACGCTTCCATCCCAGAACGCGGCGATGAAGCCATCGCTCGTTCCGCCGAGCTTTTTGATCGTATCTTCGATCTTGTCAATGGCGACGTCCAAGTCATCGGGAGCGGTCCACGGCACTGCAAATTCCGGTTTAACGGTCACGAAGAGCAAGGTGTTCGATGTGCCATCTCTCACATCCCGAAAACGATTATTCTTGCCTTCTTCGATCGTCATCCCCTTGCCCTTGGAGGCCACATACTGGGTGTACCCAGGCTTGGCGTCGTCAGAGGCTTTGTAAACCTCGGGCATTTGTTCGAGCAATGCCTTGTTGTGTTCGCTATCCCACGGTTCGTCGAGCTTGAATTGCTCGTACAAGTTTTGACTTTCGATGAACGGCAAGAGCCGAACTCGCCAACTCAATTTCGGGCTTTCTTCGTCGGAATCCGGACTGGTAAACGGTGATTTGTTGAAAGTATCGTGATAGTTATGGAAGCTGATAGCGATTTGCTTGGCATTGTTCTTGGCGACCATCTTCTTGACCATGAAGTCCTTGGCTTTCTGCATGGTTTCCTGAGCCGACTCAGGAACCGAAAGCGAGATCGTCATTGTGTCGCCGTCGATTTTGGCTTGCAGGCTTTCGTAGACTTGGTCGGCGAGGGTTTTCATCTCGCTGGCAATCTCTTCGTTGTACTGTTCTTTCAGCGTCGCCATTTGGCCGTCTTTGGCTTGGCCAAGTTGCTCGCGGAGTTTGTCGAATTGATCTTTCAGCCCCTGGACCGTCGCTGCATCTTTGGCATCGACTTTGGTCTTGAGTTTGAACCCCTTGTCGTAGTCCGCTGAGATCATCAGCCCGTTGAGTTTCTCTGCCAATACGGTGGCATCGGGAGCATCGGGCATCCGTGGTGCTTGTTGGGCAAGTTGTTTCAGTTCCTTGCGGAAAGGATTCAACCGGGCCACGAGTGCAAAGGTTTGGTCCACCGAGTTACCCTCGATCGACGTTAAGAGCTCACCCTTGGATTTCGCTCCCAACAATGCCGACATCCCAGTTGCCGTGGCAATAACCAGGGTGTTCTCATCGGGAGTGGCCATCGCGACGGGTGGCTGTCCGCTTTCGAGAGTGATGAATTTGAAGTCGCCAACCGCTCCCTCTTTGACACGTTGGCCCATTTGTTCGGCTTTGGCCTTCAGTGTGTCCAGTGCGAATGGTTTGCTGAGACGAATGATAACGCCACCGTCCATCTCAGGAATTCCCATTTGGGCGGCGTTTGGTGGCATCAACCCAGAGCGTCCGGGCCACAATGCGATCGAAACCCGCTCGATGTTTTCCGGCTTAATGCCGCTCTGCGCTTCGAACATGGTGAGTCCCATGTTGAACTGCATCCGTTCTTGATCACCCATTTCCGCCATCAACGGACTGTTGAGAATGTCCTGCGGTTGGAAGGAAAGCAGCAGTGCAGCGTCAGTCGGGACGTAACCCAACTCAGAGACGGCTTGGGGAACCGAAATCATCACGGTCTGCGGTTCCGTGGCACCTCCATCGGTTGGTTGGCCGGTTTCAGCACCGCCGACAGTTTCACCAGGCTTGTTCTCAGCGTTTTCTGCGTCTTGCTTGTCGGCACAGGCCATCGGGATCAGCACTGAGACTGCAAGCAATAACAACCAAAGTTTGCGCATCTGGGTTACTCCATTCGAGATTTTCTCGGACGAACCGGCACCGACCGATTCCGAAAGCGAGAACAAAACCGTTGGAGACTAATGTAACCGCCTGATCGAATTTTCGCCAATGACGAAGACCGACGGTATGTAACAACCCCCCGAAAATCAGGCGGCTTCCGTCACACCCAAATTGTTGCGAATCCGATCTAAATGTTGACGCAAGGCCGGTTCCTCGACAAGTTCGTCCTGCACACGTTTCACCGCATGAAGCACGGTACTATGGTGACGACGACCATAAAACTCGGCAATCGACTGCAACGGTTCATGGGTGAGTTCGCGGGACAGATACATCCCACATTGCCGAGGACGAACAATCTTGGCCGAACGGCCTGTGTCACGCATACCAGCCAACGTGACACCGAAATGCTTGGCGACCGCTTTCGCGATTTTCGATAAGGTCGTCGCGGGTGGTCGTTTCTCGGCTGAGAGTTCGGCTCGGACGGAATCCACCGAAATCGGCCGCCGATGCAATCGCGAAGTCGCCTCCAATTGCATCAGCAGCCCCCAAAGTTCTCGCGGAGAACCGACGCATCGCGTAGAAATCTCCTCGATCACGGCATCAGAAACGGCCAAATCTTTGAGCTTCGCGAAATGCCGCAGCAAACGCTCTCGACTTTCCAACGAAGGCAACCGCATCCCCGCCACGATGCCGCCGTGCCAACGATCAATCAGCCGTGGAAGAAAATCGATCAAACCACCCGGCGGAGTTTTGGCACAAAAGATCATCCGCGCATCGAGTCGCACCAATTCGTCGATCACACTGACCAGTTGCTGCTGTGTTTCGGATCGCCCGGATAACCCAGTTAGGTCCTCGCAAACGAAGACGTCGAGTTCGCGGTACTTCTTTTGGAACTGCGGGATCGACTTCCGCTGCGACGCCTCTGCAAACTCGGCAGCCCATTGCGAAGCCGTGACTCGTTGCACATTCAGACCGGAATTCCCGGCCTGCATTTGCCGTAAAATCGAACGGATCGCCAGTGATTTCCCCACACCGGCTGGCCCCTCAAGATACACGGTTCGAGCTGCTTCGGGCGTCTCGTTGGCGAGCCGAGTCAGAGCGGTCCACGCAAAGCGATTTTCTGGTAGAATCAGAAACGATTCGCCAGTGACAGGCGTCTGTCTGAGGATGGTGTGGGCCATAAACGTCCCCGTCCTCACCATGCCGAAAGCTAGGTAGCTCGAAACTTACGAAATGACAGCAACCATCCTGATTTGGCGGGCGAACAAACTACGGACAAGCCTATGGATCAAACTCCAAAATCCCGTCAATCAAGACTGGCTCTCACGGTAGTTTATCCGACCCGGGCGACTTGCTGCAAACCCAGTTTGCGTTAAGGTTTAGTGAGGGCTAACCCTGCACTGTTCATTTGACAACACCTTCTAAGGAAATCCCAATGGCAACTCCGGTCAATTCAAGTGTGGGAGGGCTTTTTGGTTTCTGTACGAGTTTCGTCATGCTGACGAGCACGATGTCGGCGGCCCCGCCTTCGACCGCTCAGCTGACGGAAATGAAGCAGCAATGGAGTCGTCAAATCACCCAAGCCAGTCAAACCCTGAAGTCAGATGCAACAAACGTGAACGCTCTCTCACGTCGTGGGGATGCCTATTTTTTCTCCGGTGAATTCGACAAGGCGGTCGCCGACTACGAGAAAATGGTTGAACTCGATCCAGATTTGGCCGATTCCCATTGGCGACGCGGGATTGCCTACTTCTACGCTGGACTCTACCCGAAGGCGGCGGCTCAATTCGAAGCGTACCACAGCTTTGACGACGTGGACCGCGAAAACGGTATCTGGCGTTATCTGTCACTTGTCAAAGCCAAAGGTCTCCCGGCGGCAAAGAAGACGCTCCTCAAATACCGGAAAACCGATCGCGAACCGTTTCCGGCTGTCTACCAGTTGTTCGAAGGACAGCTCACACCCCAGAAGATTCTGACGCAAATTCAAGAAGCGGAAATCAGTAAGCTCGAGCGAGAGAAACGACTTTTCTACGCCCACCTCTATATTGGTCTCAACCATGCTGTTTTAGATGAAGACGAGCTAGCTTTAAAGCATTTGCAACTGTCGACCGAGAACACATGGCCGCTAGAGGCTGGGTATGGCCCGAACTGGATGTGGCATGTTGGCCGACTCCACGCCGATCGACTTCAAGCCGCAAAACAATAGTCCCGTTCGACGACAAACTAGTATCGCTGAAGGTTAGTCCTAGCAGCTTCGGTCACGCGGATATCAGAAGACTTAGACAGTCTCACTGCACTTCTAGTATCAAAAAAAACGCCACTTGAGACTAGTCCCAAGTGGCGTTCGTCGATCTACTGTTGTGCCTGTTGTGATTCGGCAGCTTCAATTGCTTGATCGTGAGCGTCAATCTTTTGTTGTCGCTCTGCATCCATTGGAGGTGGTTCCGGTGGTTCGCTAGACCCACATCCAAAACCGAGAAACACGACACACAGAAGCACTAGGTTTTTCACAATTCAATCTCGCTATTTCAAGTTGTTGCAAAGTCCGGGTACCTCACTAGGAAATCACTAGTCAATCTACAGTTCACCCGGAAAGTCCGATTGTTAGAATTCTTCGACAGTCAGTCCATCTTTCGAGTGACTGATGCGTCGCATAACTTCGTTATCGATAGTGTAGCTGATCACCACAACAGCCCCGTCGGCCATACAGGCATTCATACCGCCGGTATGTGCTGAGCCGAAGTACGGGTGCCAGTTGGTCCAGTTGACACCACCAGCATCTGTCACGCCTACAGTGTTTGTTGGGGCTTTGTTATCAGGAAGTGGCGGAATGCCGTACAGCGTGCCGCTTGAGTTTCGACCGGCACCATAGCGGATCACGCATTCGTCCCAACCAGCATTGTTCCAGCGTTCGTTGTCTCCACCGTCTGAGTGATGACGATCTGGGTGCAAAGCTTTTTCGGCGACCATCATTGTGTTGGAGGAACCATCGCGAATCCGTTCGACCGTGGTTTTTCCGGCGTCGGTCTGCATCACGACACCTTTTGTTCCGTTGTTGTCCGTCCCACGAAGATCGCCAGGGGCACGCTCACCAGCGTTTCCAGCATAGTCAAGCCGATAGAAGCCGTTACCATCAGGAAGAGGATCGCGACGAGTCGGGCAGTAGTAGCCTTTCACAGCTTGCTGCGCAACTAGGTTCATCGTCCCAGCCGGATCGTTCTCGTCACCTAAGTCGAACAGATTCTGTTGTTCCATGTAAGGCAAGATGTGATAGGCCCAGCTCCAACCACGACGAGTCGCCGAGTTGCAACAAGACGTTAGCGGATCGCCATCGTTGCCATCGCGAGCCCCGTTGGGCAGATGTTGATAGACATCTTGAAAGTTGTGAAACGCGAGCCCAATTTGCTTCAGGTTGTTTTTACACTGTGTTCGCCGTGCGGCTTCACGGGCTTGCTGAACGGCAGGCAATAGCAAAGCAATCAGGATTGCGATAATAGCAATCACAACGAGCAGTTCAATCAGAGTGAACCCTCGTCGATTAGCCAACCTAGAATTCGAGACCATTCTGAGAAACCTTTCTTAAGAAGATGATGTACTTCACAAAAGAAACTAGCAATTCACACTTTGTGAAAGGCTAACCAACTAGCTTTGTTAATTAGGATGCGTCCACGTTCAGCGGTTATGAGAGCGTTTTGAACACGACTTCAACAGTCGTCATACTCTTTAAAGCAACAGGTAGGGTGTGCTTGTTTGTTCAATACAGTGGGTTCAGGCAAGGTGTTTCTGGCAGGTGCACTTCGGCGAATGTTGGTTTGTCTATACAGTCTTCATGTCGACTTGTGTTCGTTTAGATAGACGTTAACTCCCTAGCTTCGAAGTGATTTCGCACGACTGCTGCATGCGATGGCAGAATCTTCTCTAGAAATATGAAGTTCATATGAAAGCGAAAAAAAATTCCGATCAATAGGACACTTCTCGCTAATCGCCACCGCGTTTGAATTGGTATAGACACAGAAAAGCCT